>NZ_JADOVM010000003.1:0-365967 GCF_050938355.1 Treponema sp. SP13 | reverse complement strand
TCCGCGCTCGTTGCAAGTCCCGCACTGCTCGCAATCTTATAGGAAGTCGTGAGGCGAAAAACGACCAAGCCGTTTTTCTTTTATTGGAGACGCTCGGCGATTGCTCCGCACTGCTCGCAATCGCCGAGCTCTTGCAAAAACATCGAAATGAATTACAATAGTATACATGAGTTTATTCCGCGCGATCGTCGTTTTTTTCGAATCGATATTCAACAAAGCTTCCCCCGAAATGCAGCAGCGGCTGCAGAAAAAAAAGCTCGAAAGCGAAATCCTTTCCGCACAGCCTGCCCTGTACCGGAACGGGCGTATTTTGCCGAACTTTGCGGAAGCCGTGCGTATCCTGTACGTGAACACGCATCCGCTCAACGAATTGTTTTCCGAAACGATCGGCGGCTCCGATATTCCGAAACAACGGCGTTTTGAAGCCCAGCTCGTGCTGACGGGATTTACGCCGGAAGATCAGGAAGCGGTAAAATCGCTTTCGTACCCGAATAGAAAAAAAGCGGCGGCAGGAGGTGAACAGGATCGCGAATTCGAACGCCAGCGGCATACGCTCGAAAGAATAATAAAAGCGCTCAACGGCGATTCATTTAAAAACATCGACAGAGAATTGATCGCACTGCACCAGCTCGTCGACTTGTGCCGTTTCAATTTCGCCGCAATCATCCATCCTTTCGATGCGAATTTTACAACGGTCAATTTGTCGTATAAGCCGGTATATCAAGAAGTGCCTCTCGCGCGGCTCGGAAACGCGCTCGAAGATCTGTATTTTCAAATCGAAGGATTGCAGATTACGACAGCCGTCGTGCAAGCCGTCATCGCGCTCGCACAGCTGAAAAACAACGGTTCGCTTTCCGCATCTCGGACGGAAGCGTATACGGAAAATGTAAAAAAAATCGCATACATCGTAACGCACGTGCTCACACCCGAGCACTTAAAAGCGCTCATCCGCATACACAGGGAAAATGCCGAATACAAACCAGCCGCCGTCGAATATCACGAGTCGGCGCGGAAGAATTTCGCTGCGTGGCTGCAGCAACAGTATCTGGCGGATGAGCAGCGGATCAAAACGGAACTCAAAGACGAGCGGCTTTCAAGCGAGCTTTCAAAACTCTTCAACGATTCCCCGCTCGCGACGCTTGCCGGATACGATGCGAGCACAAATGAAAAGCTCCAAGCGAATACGGCGTTCGCATTTGCGTGGATTACGCCGATGCAGATTCTCAAAACGTTTTTGCAGCAATACTTTACCGAGCCGATACAAGCGCTTTTGAACAATATCATCATTGAAGGTTTTTTCAACAATCAAACGTATAAATCGGAATTTTCAAGCACCGTATACGCATCCTGCGAATGCGCAGGCAGGATCAAAGCGTTTGAAAATCTTTTTTCACGCGGCAAAATGTTCGACACCGCCGTACTCGAAGGCTATATCGTCGACAGTCACAAAGACAACGATTTTTATACTAAGCTCGAAACGATGGTCGCGAACGTCAACGCAAGCGCGCAAAAGCTGGTACAGGAAGAGATACATCATCTGCAAACCGCATACATCCAAATAAACGAATTGCTTGCCGATGCGAAAAAAGCGAACAGCGAAATCATTTCAAACCTTAAACTATTGATGATGTCGTCGCGCAACAGAGACAACGTCGACCTGCTCGAACGCCAGCTTCCGAACTGGACAATTTTCTTTGAGATTATGAAAAATTATACGATAATAAATGTAAAGGCAAACGAGACCGGAAGGCAAATTAAGATCGACAGATGAAAAAAATATTAATAACAATGCATGACATGATCTCCTCCGATAAGCGTGCGCTCGCATGTGCACTGCGCTTCATATTCACGATTTTTTTTCTCTTCGCCGCGTGCGTATTTCCTCACGCAAAAGCGGGAACCGCGTTTTCGCAAACGCCGGATATCGTCGCGCATATCCGCATACCGCTGTGGGCGGAGCTCGACGCGTATCCGGGACTCGCCGAAGCGCAGGATAGTTCCACAGGCATATTCGATTATTCGACCGCACGGCTGAAAACGCTCGCACCGTTTATCATCGGAGGAATGGTACACGGCTGGAATTTCAGCTACACGCCGTCCGATAAACTGCGCGGCGTCGAAGAGTACATGGATTTTTCTCCGGTGCGGGAACTGGGAAAAGTGGAGCAAAGAATCACGTATGCAAAGCCGTGGATTGAAAACGGCAAAGTATTCTGCTGGGCGGAATTTACGCGGACGGAGCCGATGATTCAAAATTATTATCTTTGGGCGTCGATCACAAACGATACGGTACACGGTATAGGCTACGGAAAAATTTCCGACGGCTTCGACGGCATAACGAATGCCGTGCGGGACGCGATCAAAGACGCAGTGCGCGCCTATTTTCGGACAAAGATAAAAAATAAGCCGAAAGAAATACGAGGCAGAGTGCTTCTCAGGCGGGAGCCGCTTATCGGTATTGACGCCGGGCGCTATAAAGTCCAGCTTGATTTTTTTCTTGAAACTGATAAAATACTACCGTATACCCAATTTTAATATGTCGAAAGACGAAGGGCACTACGGAGGTACCGCGTTATGAAAAAAAATTTGCTCGTATGCTGCATGCTCTTTGCAGGGGTCGTTATGTTTGCCCAAAAAACGGGGACGTTTACGCCCGAAACATCCGCCGATAACAGAGGCTATGACGAAAAGACGACGCGCATCATCATACCGGAAAATCAGCACACGACCGACGACACGGCCGAAGTTCGCATCGAATATACGCCGCGTTATGACGAAGTGCGCATTTACTACACGTGTATGTATGTCACCTACGACAAGGGCCAAGCGATGAACACCGTACTCGCGTGCCTCGAAGATTTTATGAAAGCGAATCAATATTATCACTACAAGTACCTTGCGCGCGACAAAGAAAAATATTTTAAAAACGAACGCGGCTACAGCTGCGCGCAGTATATGTCGTACGTAAAATTCACTCGGTAAATCAGGCACGCAATGGACGTTTCAAACATTATTAAAAATCTGCATCCGCTCGAAACGAAAGTGCTTTTGCGCTATTCGCAAAAAGACGATTTAACGTCCGAAAAACTGCAAAAAGATTTGGACTACAAAGAAGGCCACGCGAATCAGGCCTTTTCGTGGCTTTCCGGCAAAGAGCTCGTCAAAGAAGCCGGCAGAACGCCGCACACGTATTACGAAATCACCGAGCTCGGCCGCTCCATCGTAAAAGTCGGCAGCACGATCGAAGAACGCTTTATCGATTTTATAAAAGAACACGGCGCCCAAGTGCTTCCGAAGATCGCCGCGGCGCTGAATATCGAAAGCAAAGATATCGGAAGCGCATTCGGTCAGCTTGCAAAAGACGGCGTTTTGAAAATGAACGACGAAAAACAGGTCGTCATAACCGATAAGCCCCTTCCGAAACGCATTTCGATCGTTAAAGAATTATTAAAAAAAGCCGCAGCTGCCGAAAACGGACAGATAGACAGAGAATCGCTTTCCGCCGAAGAAAAGGACGTCATCGCGAGCCTCGCAAAAAAGCGGGGTGCTGCGGACAGTCCGTTCAAAATCATCGAACGCGAAACGGTTACGTATAAACTCACCGACGCATACGAAAAAGTCGTCGAAGCGCTCAAAAAAGCCGGCATCACCGGAAACGAAATCGGAGAAGTGACGCCGCAGCTGCTCTCTTCGGGCGACTGGAAACGCGGAACTTTCCGCGCGTACAACATCGCGATTCCGCCGGCACGCATCATCCCCGGCAGAACGAATCCCTACGTGCAGTTTCTCGAATCGGTCAAAGACAAACTTTCGTCGCTCGGCTTTCAGGAGTTCGACGGCCCGCTCGTCGAAACCGAATTCTGGAACGGAGACGCGCTCTTTATGCCGCAGTTCCACGCGGCGCGCGACATCCACGACGTGTATCGCATAAAAAATCCGACGCATGCAAAATCGATCGAAGAGCCCTATCTGTCGAACGTCAAACGCATCCACGAAAACGGAGGAGATTCGGGAAGCCGCGGATGGAATTACCGCTTCGACACCGAGTTTACGCGGCGCCTCATTTTGCGAAGTCAGGGCACCGTTCTCTCCGCGCACCGGCTCCACAAAGCCGAAGTGCCCGGAAAATATTTCGGCATCGTACGCTGCTTCCGCTACGATAAAGTCGACGCGACGCACTTGAGCGATTTTTATCAAACCGAAGGCATCGTGCTCGGAAACGACGTCAACTTAAAAACGCTGCTCGGATTCTTAAAAATGTTCGCAACGGAAATCGCAGGCGCAACCGACGTCAAATACGTGCCCGGTTATTTTCCGTTTACCGAACCGTCGATCGAAGTGCACATAAAACATCCGGTGCTCGGCTGGTTCGAACTCGGCGGATCGGGCATATTCCGCCCCGAAGTAACGAAAGCGATGGGCGTCGACGTACCCGTTTTGGCATGGGGCATCGGCATAGACCGCATGGCGCTTATGGCGCTCGGACTCAACGATTTGCGGGAACTTTTCAGCGACGACATCGAACAGGTGCGCCTCAGAAAAGCGAAGTTTTAACAATTAATAAATCATCGTTCGAGTTCTATAATTATTAATATAAAAAAGGGGGAAGTCTCCCCCTTGCTTCAAAGTCCTCGCGCTCAGGCGCTCCGGTCTTTTCCACTACCCCCTCTGCGCTTACACCCCGCAAGGCCCCGAACCGTATCGCAGGCGCTCACAGAGAAGCGACGTCGTCGCACGCGACGATATCGGCACCCGTATTGAGGATGTCTTCACAAAGTACGTCCCCCGCACGAACGGGAGCCGGGACGCACAGGCGCTTTATCACTTCCATGCATTCGAGCTGCATATCGCGCGGCACTTCCGTTTTCGACTTTGCAGGCACGAGCCTCGAAGCGCCGCCTGAAACCTGCACCGTACACGTGAGCGTCCGCTCGGGATTCGTGAGTTCTTTGTACGCGTACGCTTCGCCGCGCTTACACGCGTTGCCCGTAACCGAATATGCAGGCGCCGCTGTCGACAGTTTCGTCACTTCAAGCTGACAGCCCATCGGACAGATGATGCACGTCATCGTCTTTTTTTCGTTTATCTCCATAAGAAACCTCGTATTCCGAATTTGCAAAATTTTAAAATCACGTTTACCGAACACCGCGCCTTTCGGTCAGTCTATCGTATCTTCCGGCGTTTCGATCGAAACGGTGAGCGGCGCTTCAGCCTTTGCAAGCGAAGAAGCCGACACGTCCGCAATCTGCATTTCGCCCGGCCGCACGATCCGCGCTTTTTTCGAATAGAGCCGCTCGTTGCCGCTGTAGACGGCGACGGTAACGCCGCGGTACACGTCGGTACTGCGGAACATGATCTGCACTTTCGGCTCGTCTTTTTTATCCGCATACCGCTTCGACGCACTTTCTTTAAAAGCGTCGTCCCGATCGATATGCTGCGGCACGGTGTAACGCACGCGGTTTCCCGGCCGTATCGGAAGCGCATGTAAAGCGGCATTCGCTGCATTTTGTCTCGCACTTTCCGCATGACGCGCGTATTCGGCCGCGCACTTTCCGGCGAGCACGCTTTCGGTCGTCACGAAATCGACCAAGTCGTGAACGTGTACGGTATTGCCGCACGCAAAGATGCCGGGTACGCTCGTTTCCATAAGCTGATTGACCGACGGTCCCTTCGTCACCGGATCCATGTGAACGCCCGCGCCCGTACTCACTTCGTTTTCGGGAATGAGTCCGACCGAAAGGAGAAGCGTATCGCACGCGACGTATTCTTCCGAACCTTTTACCGGACGGCGGTTCGCATCGACGGCAGCAATCGTAACGCCCGTCACGCGCTCTCTCCCGTGTATTTCGATAACCGTCGTACTCAATTTCAGCGGTATGTTGAAGTTTTCGAGACACTGCGTCATATTGCGGCTCAAGCCCGCCGAATACGGCATCACTTCGCACACGACTTTTACGTCGCACCCTTCGAGCGTGAGCCGCCTCGCCATGATAAGCCCGATGTCGCCGCTTCCCAAAATGACGATTTTTTTGCCGGGCAAGTATCCGTCGATATTGACGAAACGCTGCGCGCTTCCGGCCGTAAAGATGCCCGCCGGCCGCGTCCCCGGAATGACGAGGGCGCCCCGCGTCCGCTCTCTGCAGCCCATCGCGAGAATAACCGTCTTCGTGTGCAAAAACATAAGTCCGTCTTTTGCGTTCATCGCCGTGACGACGTGTTCTCCGCTCGTTTTATCGAACGACGTTTCGGTCAGCCCCGCGCCTTCGAAATCTTCCGCCTTATCGATCGAAATGACCATCGTATCCGTTTTGTATTCGATGCCCCGCTCGCGAACCTGAGAGACAAAGCGGCCGGCGTATTCGGGACCCGTCAGCTCCTCTCCGAAATAATGAAGTCCGAAACCGTTGTGAATGCACTGCAAAAGAATTCCGCCGAGCTTCGAATCGCGTTCCAAAATCAATAATTTTTCAGCCCCGTTGTCGTGCGCCGAAACGGCTGCGGCAAGACCGGCCGGCCCGCCGCCGACAATGACCGCATCGTATATCGTATTGCTCATCGTTTTGCCCCCTGCATCGATTCATCGTCGGAAAAGTCGCGCGTTTTACCCGCAAGCATGAACGACGCCCCGCCCTTTTTCGTCACCGACGTCATCGGAATATACGCTTCGCGCGAAAGGATTTCCGTAACGCGCGGCGAGCAAAAACCGCTTTGGCACCTGCCCATGCCCGCCCGCGTCCTCCGCTTGATGCCGTCGACATCGAGCGCGCCGAGCGGAGAACGGATCGCCTGCACGATTTCCGCTTCGGTTACCGTTTCGCAGCGGCAGATGATCTGCCCGTACAGCGGATCTTCTTTAATAAGTTTTAAGCGCATCGCAATATCCGCCGTGTGAAAGGCGGTGATCCCCTTTCGCTCTTCGATAAAATCGTCCCGGTTTTTTACAGCGAGACCCGCGCTTTTAAGCAGTTCCGCGACGTATTCGGCAATTGCCGGAGCGGCTGAAAGACCGGGCGAGCAGATACCGCTTGCGTTGATAAAACCTTTTACGTTTGCATCTTCTTCGATGATAAAATCTTCGATGCCTTCGCCCGCATTTCCGTTTTCATCCGCTTCGCAGGCGATCGCGCGGATACCGGCAAAGGAATTGATAATATTGCCGCGGGGAATATCGGGGATCGTCAGCGACGCTTTTGCAAGCACGTCCGCCTGCGATACGGCGGTCGTACCGGTATAGCCGTCCATATCGCCGCTTTGGTCGTCGGCGCTCGGCCCGATCAAAATATTGCCGTCGACGGTCTGCGTTACGAGCACGCCTTTTCCGAGCGCGGTCGGCGTTTGAAAAAGCGTATGATTGACGAGGGATTTACAGTTGTTATCGAGAAGACAGTATTCACCGCGCCGCTGCTTGATGACGAATTTTCGAGCGCCCGCCATCGCGCTCACTTTATCCGCAAAGATGCCTGCGGCGTTTACGACGTACTTCGCGCGGATCTCTCCGTGCCCCGTACGTAGCACGAAGACGCCGTCCGTTTTTTCGATCGCGTGAACCGCCGTATTTCTGAAAAATTCCGCGCCGTTTATGACCGCGCTTTCGGCAAACGCCCACGTCGCTTTGTACGGACACATGATCCCCGCAGTCGGAGAGTACAGCGCCGCAAGCGAATTGTCGCCGAGATTCGGTTCCATATCGTGCAGTTCTTCGCTTTCAACGATACGCAAATCCTTTACGCCGTTTTTTTTGCCGCGTTCAAGCAGCGTATTTAAAAGCGTCCTGCCCTGTTCGTCGAAAGCGATAACGAGCGAGCCGTTGTTTTCGTAATCGAAATGCAATTTTTTTGCAAGTTCCGGATACAGTTCGCTTCCGCGCACGTTGAGGCGCGCCATAAGCGTACCGGGCACGGGATCGAATCCTCCGTGAACGATCGCGGAGTTCGCTTTCGAACTGCCGCACGCAACATCGTTTTCTTTTTCAATGAGCGCGATCTTTGCGGAAGTTTTTGCAAGCTCCCGTGCGATGCAGGCGCCGGTAATCCCCGCACCGATTATCGCAACATCATACGTACCCATGTATATCATACCTCCCTTTCAAACAATATTTCCAAAACGACAATTATCATGCACACAACGGATACTGCGGATTAAAGGATAGCGCAAAATGTATCGCCTCGAAATACTTATCCTTTTACGGCTCCCGAAAGAGAACCGTATTTTTGCATCATTTGAAAAATCAAATACACGACTATAATCGGAATGATAACGACGGTCGTACCGGCAAGGATCACCGGCCACGGAGTAGAAAGACCGTCGCTGACAGGCAAAAGCGAAATCGAAATCATCAACGTATATTTTTCCGCTTTGCGCAAAAAAAGCATCGGCCAAAAAAAATCGTTCCAGCGAGCGACAATCGTCAACGAAGCCCACGAAATCAAAGCCGGTACTATGACGGGGAACATGATTTTATTAAAAATGCCGAAATCTTTACAACCGTCGATCCGCGCCGCTTCGAGCAGTTCATCGGGGACATCGAGTATATATTGCCGCATATAAAAGATACCGACGGCGGTTGCGATCTTCGGAACTATCAACGACCATAAACTGTTGATGAGATGGAGACGCCGCATAATCAAAAATTGCGGAACGGCTCCCACTTCGGGAGGAATGAGCATCGTCGCGATGACAAAGTAAAATAAAACATCCCGTCCGGGAAACCTGTACTTTGCAAACGCAAAGCCCGCGAGTGCACAAAAATACACCGTCGTAACCGTACCGAGCGCCGTCGTAAAAATACTGTTAAAGAAATTTTTTTCGATCGGGATCTGTTTAAAAAGCTGCATGTAATTGCGCAGCGTCGGATGCAAAACGAAAAGCGAATTAAAACCGCTTATATTTTCCGTCGGCGTTTTGAGTGAGATAATGCACATCCATGCGATCGGAAAAAGCGCAATAAAAGCGATACACAGCATGACGGCGTATTTTACGAGACACTGTGTCGATCGGACGGCTTGTGTCGTCATATTTCACCCTGCCCTTTTTTCACCGCAAACTGTATCAGCGACAACAGCAACAATATAAGCATAAGGATGCAACCGACGGCCGACGCATAACCCATCTTAAAAATCGTAAATCCCGTTTCGTACATATATTGAAAAAGAGAAGTATTGCTCGTGCCGGGACCGCGCAATATGTACGGTTCGTTGAAAATTTTCCACGAGTCAACCGTAAGCGTGATAAAGCAGAAAAAGATAATATTACTGAGTTCCGGAAGCGTGATATATATGAATTGCCGCAAAAATCCCGCACCGTCAACTTTCGCCGCATCGTAATAGTCGCGGTTGATCGCAAGCAAACCGGAATACAATATGAGCATAAACCACGGCGTGTTTCGCCACACATTGAGTACGATGACGGGCACCTTACTCAGATGAGTACTCGTAAGCCAAAGCTGCGGATTTCCCCTGCATAAAATTATTATTTCATTAATCAAACCGACAGTATCGTCAAACAGCAGGCGGAATATCAACCCCATGGCGATCGCCGCGCAGACGTTCGGCAAAAAAACGATCGTACTGAAAACAGATTTTGTCCTTTGCGCCAGAGAATTGACGATGAGCGCGAGCACCATCGCAAAAACGAGAATAAAAACAAGCGCCGTTATCCAATATATAAACGTATTGAAAAACGAATTCCAAAACATTTTATCGCCGGCAAGCATTATATAATTCGCCGTACCGACGTTTTTCGGCGTACCGATGCCGTTCCACTCCGTAAAGCTTATGACTATCGTCCACAAAAGCGGCACCAGCTGAAATACGAAAAACAATACAAAAAACGGTAAAATAAAAAGATACGGATATTTATATTTATTGATAGCAGAGCGCATACGCCCCTTTCTCCAAAAATCGGGCAGACTCGAAAGGGTCTGCCCTGAATAAGACCGGAGAATCTTAAAAATTTCGGTCTTCGGTGAGGCCCTCTATTCGACGACGACGGCTTTTCCGATCCTCTGCTTTAAGACGCTGTCCATATTTGCGACGGCTTGCTGCATCGTTTGGTCGCCGGCCACATAGAGTTCAAGCTCATGGCTGATGATCAAATCGGCTTCGGCATCCTGCGCAGTTACGGCAAGATTTTTGCTCGGGTTGTTCAAGCACTTCGCTTCCCACTCTCTGAAACTCTGTCCGCCGTAAAATTCGGACGGCTCTTTCCAAAACGGATCTTCGAACATGGCAAGCGTAATCGGATTCGCATACGGCGCGTTTTGCTCAACCATAGCCCGCACCCACGTCTTTCTCGCTTCGTTGTCATGATGGAAATCGTACCACAGCTTTTCGACGAGACCTGCGTATTTTCCGTCGGGTTTTGCGACGACGGCGAAGTATGAACATACAGGAGCGCCGCCCGTGCCGACTTCTTTAAATACGGGAGCCGGCATAACACGCCACTGCCCCGATGTTTCGTTTACGTTCTTTCTGATAAATTCGTCCCAAAATGCGCCGATATAAAAGGTCGCTATGCGGCCCGTACGCATAGCATCGTAGAGCGGTGCTTGGAAAATCGCGGAATTCAGCAAGAGTTTTTCCGAATACAATGTATCAAGCACACCCATCGCAAGTTTCGTACCCGGATCGGATCCGATCACTACGGAGCCGTCATCGCCCCATATCCGCGCATTCGCCTGCGGCATCAAACCCCGTCGTCCCCAATAACGCCACGTCATCGCACCCGGATCGATGTAGGAAAGATATACGGTTCCGCCGCTCTTTTGCTTGAGCGTACGACCCGCTTCAATATAGCCGTCCATCGTCGACATCGTCGCCGGATCGATTCCGTATGCATCCAAAACCGCTTTATTGTAAAAGAGAACTTGCGGGCGTACTTGATCGGGCAAACCGTAAATGCGTCCTTTGTAGACCGCATCGTTTTCGCAGCCTGCGACAAAATCCGAAAGCATCGGTTTTACGTAATCGGTTTCATCCTTTATCATACCGCCGGCAGCGAGATCCTTTAAGTTGACGGGATCTATATATATGGCATCGGGCAGATCCTGATATGAACCGGCAAGATAGGTCATCGAAATTTTTTCGCGCGTATCGGCGGCTCCCTTCGTCTGCACAATTTCGATTTTTACATCCGGTGCAATGTCTCTGTTTTTTTCAAGCCACGCGTCGTAATATTGCAAAAGATATTGCGGCTGCCCGTAGCCGTAGATAACGACGGTTCCTGCAGGATACACCGCCTTGCTGCCCGCACCCTTTGTCTTTTGAGAACATCCCGCAAGCGATAGGGCGAAGACAGCGAACGCGACGGAAAAAACGATACTCATTCTCTTGTTCATATTGTCTCCTTGAGTTAATTATTATTTCGAACGCGCGGTTCGCACCGCCGTGTTAATCCGTTCGTAAGCCAAATCCGTTGCAAGCGTGCAGTCCGCCCCCATGATAAACTTTTTATGCCCCATTTCGGCGATAATTTTTTTGATCGCTTTCTTTAAATCTTCATCGCTGCCCTGAGTCCACATCTTCGCGCGGTTCGGAAGCCCTCCCATAATCGCGGAAGTTGAAAAAAGCTTTTTCCCTTCTTTAAGAGAAAAATTCGTTTCGACAACGCCCCAGTTTACGATATCCGTATAGGACGCATAGGGCTTAAAACGCTGCATATTTAAATTATTTTTACACATATGCAACAGCACATATCCGCCCTTCGCTTTTATATGCTTTATCACTTGTAAATCGAAGGGCAAAACAGCTCGGGAAAATTCTTCATCGGTATAAAAATGGCGTTCCCCGCCGAGCGCCGCGTAATAGACGCCGTCGGCTCCGGCTTCGAAGATCATATCCGCCATAATGCAAAGCCCGTCGGCAATCCTCCGGCATGCGTCGAGATACGGCTCGCCCTTTTCACGCAGATGCGACACCTGCATCTCCCGTACGGGAAGGTAGCCGTAGCGCGCTTCAATCGGATGAATCGATGAAGCGCAAATTCCGTGAATCGTCGCAAGAGAAAAATCGTCCGGTCCCAAACGATCGATAATCTTTTTGACAAAATCACCGAAGTCGGAAATAAATTTCGTTTTTCGGCTGAACGACGGAATGATTTTCCAATCCGTCGGAACACGGATGCTGCCGAAATCGGGAACGAGATATTCGTTCATTATCTTCATAATATCGACATCGGTTTTTTTGTAGAATTCGAGATGCGATGCTACACCCTTATTCGATTTTGCCTTTTCGGAAGGAAAATGAAGAGAATACGAAGAAGGTACAACATCGACCTCTTGTCCGAGTACGGCTGCAAGCACACGTTCACGTTTCGTCATTGCACAATCCTTTTATAACCGTCGCTGAAAACCGACGGCGTTTTCAAAAGTTTTTTATAACAAAATTAACGATAAAACAAATATACGTAGTTGTCAACATTTTTCCGCCCAGCCTTTTGCACGTTCGACCGCACGCTTCCACGACGCGTACAGCGCATCGCGCTTTTTATTTTCCATCTCGGGAGTAAAAATTCTATCCATCTTCCAAAAGCCGAGCAATTCGTCTTTATCGTGCCAAAAGCCGACGGCAAGCCCCGCAAGAAAGGCGGCGCCCGTTACCGTCGTTTCGACGTTTTTCGGCCGGTACACGGGCGTATCGAGTATGTCGGACTGAAACTGCATCATCGGATTGCTCACACTCGCCCCGCCGTCGACTTTGAGCGTCGGAATCGCGCAGCCTGCGTCCTCTTTCATGCACTCAAGCTCGTCCTTTACTTGAAACGCGATCGCTTCGAGCGCCGCACGGCAGATATGCGCTTTATTCGCACCGCGCGTAAGCCCCGTAATCGTACCGCGCGCATAGGGATCCCAGTACGGCGCACCGAGTCCCGTAAAAGCCGGCACGATAATCACGCCGTTCGAATCCGAAACGGTTTCGGCAAGCGTATCGCATTCGTGCGCCGTCGCAATGAGGCCGAGTTCGTCGCGCAGCCATTTGATGAGCGCCCCGCCGATAAACACGCTGCCTTCGAGCGCGTAGGTCACGGAGCCGTTTATACCGAGCGCAATCGTCGTCAACAGTTTGTGAGAAGATGCGACCGGCTTTGTCCCCGTGTGCATGAGCAAAAAACAGCCGGTGCCGTACGTCGATTTCGTTTCGCCCGCGTTGAAACAGCCCTGTCCGAAAAGTGCCGCCTGCTGATCGCCGATAACGGACGCGATCGGAACTTCGAAACCGCATACGTTTTTGTCGGTCGTCGTATACACGCACGATGAATCTTTTACGTCGGGAAGAATGCATCGCGGTATACCGAGCAGCTGCAAAAGGTCGTCGTCCCATTTCAGCGTGTGAATATTGAAAAGCATCGTGCGGCACGCATTCGTATAATCCGTTACGTGACATTTGCCGCCGCTCAGCTTCCACACGAGCCACGTATCGATCGTACCTGCCAGGAGCTCGCCGTTTTGTGCACGTTCACGCACGCCTTCGACGTTGTCCAAAATCCATTTGATTTTCGTACCGGAAAAATACGCGTCGGGAAGCAGCCCCGTCTTTTCGCGGATCACGTCCCCCTGCCCCGACAGCACCAATTCGTCGGCGAGTTCCGCCGTTCTGCGGCATTGCCACACGATCGCGCGATACACGGGCTTTCCCGTCGCCTTATCCCACAGCACGACAGTTTCCCGCTGATTCGTTATGCCGATCGCAGCGATTTCCGCCGCTTCGATGCGGGCGCTCCGCACGACTTCTTGGAGCACCGAAAGCTGGCACAAAAACAGCTCTTCGGCATCGTGCTCGACCCAGCCCGGCTTCGGATAATATTGATTGAATTCTTGCTGCGCACTTGCAATTTTATTCGCTTCGTGATCAAACACGACAGCCCGCGACGACGTCGTTCCCTGATCGAGCGCAACGATATACTTTTTTTCGGACACAGCGCACCTCCGCGATATAAGTGCCATTATACCACGAAATTCGCCGCATAGCCAAAAAAAATAAAAGATTCGGTTTCGACTTTGCTTTTTTAGAACGACTTTTTACAATAATTTCCGGCGCACAATCATGCCGTACTTCGGCGCAAACATCATCGTCAAAACGAAAAACAGCGCTTCGGTTAAAATAATGCATGCGCCGGTCGCTCCGTTCAAAAAATAGCTTGCGTAAGTACCGATGAGCGCGCTCGCCGCGGCCGACAGCGCGGAAATACAAAGCATGCGGTTAAGTCTGTCCGTTAAAAGATAGGCGATACAGCCCGGTATAATCAGCATTGCAACCGTAAGCAAAATCCCGACCGCTTGCAGCGAAGCGACGATCGTCAGCGCCGTAAGCGCAAGAAAAAGATAATGTATAAACCTTATGTTGAGCCCGATCGCCCTCGCATGATTTTGATCGAACAAATACAAAAGAATATCTTTGCGCTTGGCGACGACCAGCACAAGCGTTATGAGCGAACAGACAACCGCCTGTATCATATCGCGCTTTTCAATTCCCAAAAGGCTCCCGAACAGAATATGCATAAAATGGATGTTCGAACTCACCTTCGTAACGAGGATCAAACCCAGCGCCGTCATGCCGGTAAAAACCGCGCCCATAACCGAATCTTCACGGATGCGGCTCCGCTCTTTTATCCAGCCCGTGGCAGCCGCGTTGAGCAAGCCCGCCGCAAAGGCGCCGACTCCCAGCGGAATATGAACGAGGTAGGCAACGACGATGCCCGGCAGTACGGCGTGCGAGATCGCATCTCCCATGAGCGACCATCCCTTTAAAATAAGGTAGCACGAAATAAGGGCACACACGCAGCCGACCAAAGCCGCAATCACGAGCGCCTTTACCATAAAGCCGTACATAAACGGTTCGATAAGTTTTGTCCACAACATACCTTTCTCCCAACTGCCCTCCGCTTGTTACCTTTTTTCGGGCGGCTCGGTTTTCGCGCCTGCGAAAACCGCCGGGTTTTCCGGGGTTCCGCCTTTCGGCTCCATTCCTCCGCTCGCGTTCCGTTCGCTCCGGAACTGCCGCCCCTCCAACCCCTGCCGCAAAAAGTACCTTCAGCCTTCGGTCGCTCTTTTTGCAAAAAAAGCCCTTACAGCCTTTGCCGCGTTCAGCTTTGCCGCAAGTATTCCGTGACGCGGCGCAAAAAAGAGGACGGCTAAAAAAAACAAAAACTGCAGCGCAACAATGCAGCCGCCTGCCGACCCGTTCAAAAAATAACTGATATACGCGCCGGCGGAAGACGTCAGCACGCCGATAATCGACGCGAGGCGCATCATCGACGAAAATTTATCGGTAAGCAAATAGGCGGCTGCTCCCGGCGTTACAAGCATTGCGACAACCAAAATACTACCGACCGTTTGCAGCGCGGCGATCGCCGTAACGGCGAGCAGCGTAAGCAGCAAGAGGTACAAGACATTCGTGTTGAGGCCTATCGCGCGCGCCTGCGCCGGGTCGAACGAAAAAAGGCGCAAATCCTTCCACTTAAGCAAAATAATCGCAAGGCTGCTCCCGGCAATAATCAGCGTTTGAACGATGTCACGGTCGGCAATGCCGAGGATGTTTCCCATAACGATCGTCGAAAGCGTTATGTTGCTCGGAAACAGCGAAATAAGCAAAACGCCCAGCGCAAAAAAAGTCGTATACACGATTCCGATAACGGCGTCTTCGCGGATCCTCGTGCGCTTTTTTATAAAGCCCATCGCAAGGGCGGCGAGCATACCGCTTATAAACGCGCCGACCGAAAACGGTATGCCGATTATGTACGCAACGGCAACTCCCGGAACCACCGCATGCGATAAGGCATCGCCGAGCAGCGACCAGCCTTTGAGTACGACAAAGCACGAAAGCAGCGCGCACACACCGCCGATAAAGCCGCTGACGAGGATCGCCTTTACCATGTATTCATATTGAAACGGAATCAATAAATTCGAAAGCATTCATATTCCTCCGCAATTCCCTTACGCCGATTATTTCGGCAAAGCGGCTTCAATGTTTCTGACGCCGCGCCGATAGGGCTTGCCTTCCCGCTTTGTAATCAGGGCACCTTCATCGTCGGTAAACACTCTAAACTCGTGCGCGCTGTCTTCGGGATTGTCGGTGTGATCGAGTTTAATGGTACGCAGCGCCCCGCCGAACGCTTTTATAAGATTGTCGGCCGTAAAAGTCGTTTCCGTCGGGCCTGCGGCAAGCACCGTTTTGTTGATAATCACGACGTGATCGCAAAATTCGGGAACCGAACCCAAATCGTGCGTCGACACGAAAATCAAGTGGCCGTCGTTTTTAAGTTCGCGCAAAAGATCGATTATCGCCGTTTCGGTTTTAACGTCGACCCCCGTAAAGGGCTCGTCGAGCAGGATGATTTTTCCCCGCTGCGCCAAAGCGCGCGCAAGAAAGACCCGCTTTTTTTGCCCGCCGGAAAGTTCTCCGATTTGCCGGTCTTTAAACTCGAGCATTTGCACGCGCTCAAGACTGCGTTCGGCAATCTCTTTGTCTTCCTTATTCGGTATACGCAAAAAATTCATATAACCGTAGCGCCCCATCATAACGACATCCCATACGCTTACCGGAAACGACCAGTCAACTTCTTCGGACTGCGGTACGTAGGCAAGCAAGTGATGTTTTTGCGCCACCCTCACCGGTTCACCGCAAATCGTTACCGAACCGTTCATCGGTTTAATAAAACCCATTATCGTTTTAAAAAGCGTGGACTTGCCGCTGCCGTTTACGCCGACGAGCGCCGTAATCGTTCCTTTTTGCAAGCGAAACGACGCATCGTAGAGCGCAACGTGGCCGTTATTGTACGCGACGCTTACGTTTTGTACCGCAAGTTCAACGGGAACTTCCCTATCGGTATTCATATTTTGCCTCGCATTATTTTGACAAACTGTCTTGAAATCCCCTTACAATCGTATCCGCATTGTATTCGAGCATTTTCAAATACGTCGGCGCATCCCCGTCTTCGTAGGTTAAAGAATCGACGTACAAAACACCGCCGTAATAAGCGCCGGTTTCTTTGCACACTTGCAGCTGCGGCTTATTGCTGATCGTACTTTCGGAAAATGCGACGGGAATGTGATTTTTCCGTATCGTGTCCACAACCTTTTGAATTTGCTGCGGTGTGCCTTCTTCATCGGCGTTTACCGGCCACAGGTACAATTCCTTCATATTGCAGTCGCGGATAAGGTACGAAAAAGCGCCTTCGCAGGTTACAAGCCAACGCTGCTCTTCGGGGATTTCAGAAAGCTTGTCGGCCAAAAAACCGTCGATTTTTTTAATGCTTTCGCTGTAGGATGCCGCGTTTGCGTTAAACGTTTCGGCATTGGCAGGATCCAAAGCGACAAAGGCTTTTCGGATATTTTCGACATAGACAAGGGCGTTTTTCGGCGACATCCACGAGTGAGGATTGGGCATGCCGTTGTACGGGCCTTCGCCGATACCAAGCGGCTCTATGCCCTCGCTCAGCGTTGCGCTCGGCACGTTTTTAACGCTTCCCATAAATTTTTCGAACCAGCGCTCAAGGCCGAAGCCGTTGCGCAAAACCAAATCCGCAGACTGCGCCTTTACGACGTCGAGCGGCGTCGGTTCGTATTCGTGAATTTCCGCACCGGGCTTTGTAATCGATTCGACGAGAATCTTATCGCCCGCAATATTTTGCGCCATATCCTGCAAGATCGTAAAAGTCGTTACGACACGCTTGGGGCGTGCCGAATCCTGAGCGCTCGCGGATGCCGCACTTTTCTTTGCGCATCCGGTAATACAGACGGCGCACAACACTGCCGCCGCGGCAACCGAAGCGGCGGTAAACCCTATGTTTTTTTTCATATCAACTCCTATAAAAACTTTTGCAGGAAATATCAATTTCCGAAAAAGTTTTTAGCCGTGCGCGCGTGCGCACATGTTCAATAGTCGAGTTTGCAAAATAAAGCGTATCGTATTCATGCGATTTTTATCGAAACGACACGTATACACGTCTTCTGCAAACATCCAAGCAAACTCGAGATAAAAAGCGACGGCGATATTTCAGACGGGGCTTTTTATCGTACCTCCTATAAAAAGCGGCGGTCATTCAATCACCGCTTGAACAAAATCTCCGGTCAATGATGTAGTATATACTACATACAAAAGCCGGTTTTTCCTTTTGCCGAATATATATCCGGCGGACGATACGTAGTAAAAACTACATACCATCCGCCATAAATGTAGTGCATACTACCGATCTTTGTCAAGAGGAAGAATCAAAAAGTATAGAAAAAACGATGCGGGAATTTAATGCTCGGCTATAAAGTTTTTCATGCACTCGAGCGTTTCGGAGCTGATGTGATGTTCCAAGCCCTCGGAGTCGATCATCGCGGTTTTTTCGCTCACACCGATTTTCAATAAAAAGCTTCGGACAATGCCGTGACGCTTCGTACATTTTCGCGCAAGCGCATAGCCTGCTTCGGTAAGGATTATCGGTTTGCGCGCTTCGTTTTCTATAAAACCGTTGGCTTTCAATCGCTGCAAAACTTGGATAACGGATACATGGCTCACGCCGAAATACCGCGCAAGATCCATAACGCGGCATTCGCCCCTTTCTTTTATTATCTTTGCGATGACTTCGGTATAATCTTCGAGGATTTCCGTCGCGTGGTCGGCGCGTGTCCGAGAAAAAGCCAATGACGCTTCCGTTTGTTCTTCCGACATTTTACCTCCGTCTTCGATAAGGTTTCATACAAGAATCTCCCGAAAGAAGATAAATAAGCGCATTGGTGTCCGCCAGACAATCAATCCCATTCATTCCGCATTTCCTTTTGCATTGCAAGACCGTCGCGCCGTATGTTTACACTGCCGAAATATTGCGATAAATCACGTCCTTGCGTTTGTTCGGTATTCTTTTTGTAACGGTACAAAATATATTCGACATAATTTTCGATATCCGCAAGGTGTTCCTGCGGTACCGTTTTTATCTGTTCAAAAAGCGTTTCGCACGCCATATTCCACCTCTGCTTTACATCGGGATATATTGATTATAGCGCAAGTTTCCATATTCCGCTATCACAGTGTCAGGGCGTACGAACACGACGAAAAATCCCGCCTTGCTCACAACGCATTATTTCAGTATATTATTATAAGCTATTTTCCAACCGTTTGGTGGTATTTTATCAGGAGCAATCGTGTATAAGTATGTGACGATGTCGCCTCGATGCGACGATGATGAAGACGATGAAAAGAAAAAAATGCCGGAAATGCCCGATCCGCTTACGGAAAAATTTTTAAAGACGCGGCAGATTATCCTGTCGGGCGAAATCAATAAAGATTTGGCGGATAAAGTCGTGCGGCAGCTGCTCGTACTTGAAGCGGCAGACGATGAAAAAACGATTTATATGTATATCGATTCGCCCGGAGGGGATGTCGATGCGGGTTTTGCAATCTTCGATATGATTCGCTTTATCAAATCTCCGGTAGTCCTCATCGGCATGGGGCTGGTTGCAAGCGCAGCCGCTCTTGTGCTGCTTGCCGTTCCGAAAGACAGGCGCGCGGGGCTTCCGAACAGCCACTATCTCATTCACCAGCCGATGAGCGGCATGAAAGGCGTCGCGACGGACATCGAAATCCACGCGAAAGAGCTTGCAAAAACGCATGCGAAACTCAACCGCATCATCGCCGAAGAAACGGGTACGAACGAAGAACAGGTCGCAAAAGATACCGATCGTGACCACTGGCTCGACGCGGACGAAGCGGCGCAGTACGGTCTTATCAGCCGTGTCGTCAAAACGCGGGCGGAAATTGTCAAAGGCGATTAGGGCGCGAAATAAATCGATATGACTTTCGATTTGACCGGAACGCTTGCAGACGCAATCGCGGATGCGATCGAAAATCAGGAGCGGCGTTTCGTCGTCGACGCTGAAACGGGTACGCTTGTTGACGCGGCATCGGTTAGGTTGGATGAAGTACGGTATTATGCATTGCCCGAATGGGATTCCGCGGCGGGTTTTAAATTGCGGGAAGCTTTCGCCGCTTCCGTATATGCGCCGCTTGTCCGTGCCGAGCTGCAGGATGTTTTGCATTCGGGAAGGGGGGTGTTCAGAAATTTCAAGATTGTTTTAAAACGATTTCCTGAAGCCGAAAAAAAATGGTACCGCTTTAAAAACAAAAAGCTGCACGAATATATCGGCGGATGGTACAACGGTTTACGCGAAATATGGGGTTTGGAAAAGCTCGATCATATTGTCGAAGAAAACGACGATTTGATTCGAGACGACTTCACGTTTCAGGAATACGATTCCGCACGGGACAGGGATTGTATCTTTCATTCGGGATCCGTACGCGATTTTTACGGTATTTTATCTAACGATATCGACTCCGATGAAATTGCAAATGCCGTTTCCGAATTATGGCGGCAGCTTTTCGCATTCGGAGAATCCGTACATCAAAGCGGTTTTGTCTGCCGCGCATTAAACGGCGATTTTGCCGGATGCATTACGGCGGCGAGCGTTTCGTCCCGCATTGAAACGACGGCCGTCTTAACAAGTTTTTTCGTGTCCGAACCGTATCGCGGATTGGGCATCGGAAGCGAACTTTTTTCACTTTGCCTCGCAGACCTTCAAAAGCGGGGCAAGCGTTATGTAGTCACTGCAAACACGATTATACCCGACAGCCTCGTCGCTCTGTTTGAGCGCAACGGTTTTCAAAAAATAGGCTCGGGTTTTGCAGCAAAGATTCAGTAATTTTTATTTTGATTTGAAGAGGTAACGATATGGCATTCCAACGGGAGATTGAAATCGACAAAGAGCGCGTAGTGTCTTTTTTGAAAAACGCGCTGAACAAAGTGATGACCGAAGAAAATCCGGATCTGCTCAACGACTTGAAAAAAATATTCAAACGGACGATTCCGTTTTCGAAACGTATGTACGTCGCCGCGTATCTGACAAAAGAGATGCAGGGGAAATTTCACGGAACTTCAAACACGAGACGAAACGGCGCTTCGCTGCACGGTGTGCGAGGCACGCGAAATTTCAAAGACGCCCCCTACGGCAGATCTTCATACGACGATCGACGAGAAAACGGAGAATCGCTTGCCGACGAACTTCGTGATGAAGCGCATACTCCGCATCCGCGCGTACAAATCGACGAATCGCTTGCCGCAACGATATTTATCAGCATCGGGCGAAACAGACGTGTATATCCGCGCGACCTCGTAGGTCTGCTCGTAAGCGTCGCCGGCCTCGACCGCGACAGAATCGGCGATATCCGCGTGCTCGCAAATTATTCGTTCGTGCAGCTGTTCAAAGACGATACGGAAAAAGCGATCGCCGCGCTCAACGGTTACGATTACCGTGGTCGAAAACTTGCAGTGAGCTTTTCCCGTCAAAAAGACGACACAGCCAACGGCGAAAATGCGTACTCCTCCGATGTGCCGGACACGACGCAAACGACAGAAGACGCAAAGGCCTACGCAGCTGCGGAAAAAGCCGCACAGGACAAAGAACCCTTCGCTTCTCCCGCATATAAGGGCGAAAACGACGAAACGCCGCCGTCGGGCGACTATCTCGTCTAAACATCGGTAAAGCCGTCTCTTTTCGGGACGGCTTTTTTATAAAGGAACGGCGAAAACAAAACGGGGGCATTATGGAAGCATTAACAATTTTGCGAACCGGACCGCTCGGCGTAAACACATATATCGTGCCGCTTGCAGGCGATACCGTATACATCGTCGATCCCGCCGCCTGCGCCCTCTCCGGCGATGAAACGAAAATCACCGCATGGCTTAAAGAGCACAAAAAAGAGCCGCGCGCAATTATCTTAACGCACGGACACTTCGATCACATTTTGGGGCTTCCGATTTTAAAGCGTGCCTACCCCGCCTGTCCGATCGCCGTTCACAAAGACGATGCGTGCCTGCTCGGAGGCACTTCGGCTCAAATCGAATCGCTTCGCTTGATGGGCATTGAAGCGATAGCCCGTACGCTTCGCGATATGCCTCTTTGCGACATAACGTTTTCCGGAGGCGAGACGCTCGAAGAAATCATCCCGTGCGAAGACGGCGGCGTGAGCGCTTTTCTTTCAAAGTGGAAGATAGTGCATACGCCGGGACATACGCCCGGCTCGGTTTGCCTCTACAGCGCAGAACGAAATGAGCTCATCTCGGGCGACACGGTATTTTACCGCAGCTGCGGTCGTACCGATTTGCCGGGCGGAGATGAGCGCACAATGTATGCAAGTCTTGCCTTAATCAAAAAAGAGATTCCGCCGAACACGCTCGTATACCCCGGACACGACGCTTACGGTTTTCCGCTTAGTGAAAATTATCAGTAGAAAAGCGGGGTTTTGAAAGTATCAGCCAATAAAGCTATACTTTCGGCGAGAACTTCGTCCGCTGGCTCACGCCGTTCGCTGCGCTTACTGACGAGTTTGCGTTGCAAACTCGCCGTATAAATGCCGCGGTTGTGCTTTTAAACGCCGCTTCCGCAAGCTGAACGCACAAAATCGTACGCAGGTCTCCCGCTTGAACGCCGCATCGCGCTTGCTTCCGGTCGTTTTGTCACGCGGCCTGAAAGTCGCATCCGTACATTTTTATTTGTTTTCAAAATTTGATATTTAATCGATTCGTAAAACAAACGGAAAAGGGTCTGTCTTAAAAGTTACTTACTTTTTCGACAGTCCTGCGAGTTTTAGAAAACTCGAAATTGAACCTAATAGACAACATTAAATTGATAAAAAACCGCTGCAAAGCGCCCGTATCACTCTGCAGCGGTATGTCACTCTCTCTGTCTCCGATGTTCTCTATGCGGTATGGTTATGCCGTCAGCGTCTCCTCTTTCGCTTCGCCGAAAATGGGTGCGTTTTCTTTTATAAAACGCACTGCACGTATTTCAGCTTTGCGTACGGTTTCCGAAGATACGCCGAGCAGCTTGCTCGTTTCAAATAATGTCCGCTGTTCCATGCTGTCGAAATCGTAACGGCAACACATGACACGACTCTCGCCTTTCGGGAGCGTATCGATAAACGAGCGGACTTCCTGTTTTAAAATCCTGCCGATCGCCGTTTCTTCCGGCCCTGCACTCATATCGGGTATGCTGTCGCCGAACGCGGTATCGTCGTATTCGCTGCACGGAGCATCGAGGCTTACGACGTTCCACGGCATGACCGCGATGTCGCGCACCGTTTTTTCTTCAATGCTCAACACGCGTGCGATATCCGCATCTGACGGCGCAAAACCGTTTTTCGCAAAAAGCTCCATACGCGCTTCGTTGATTTTCCGAAACAATTCGATTTTGTTATCGGGGATATAGACTTCCGTCGATTTTGTGTGTACGTAGCGCTGCATGTATTGCAAAATCCACGGGTAAGCATACGTCGAAAATCGAGTATGAAACGATGTTTTGAATTTCGAAAGAGCGGTCATCAAACCGATATTGCCTTCCTGTATCAAATCCATAAAGGGCGTATACGAATCCGCAAAGCGCCCTGCGATGCTGATGACGAGGCGCAGGTTCGAATTGATAAAGCGCTTTCGTGCAGCTTCGTCGCCTTCGGCAATGCGCTCCAATAGCGCTTTTTCTTCTTCCGCCGTCAGCAAACGGTACGTTTTGACTTCATTGAGGTACAGAGCGTAAACGGTATCGCTTTGTTTTTTCATACGTGTGCTCCATCGTAAAAACGCGTTCATATAGCCGAGCGGCCGCCTCTTCTCAACCGCCGGTATTTGTCACGCTCCGATATATCCCTCCGAAAGTTGAACTCTCGATTATTTATATGCAAATATTGTGCCAAATAATTTATTTTTCACGTTTTTCGACAAATCATATAATTCATTGTAATATAATTAATTATATGTTATATCGAAACAAAAAAGGTTTTCCAATGAAAACAAAATAAGACACTGTATACTTTTTTATACTATTAAAGTAGATGATATGTACAAACTGTCTACTTTTATGCACAGTGAGTACATACCGAAGCGGCAGATATACCGGCCGGTACGACGGCGGGCAGTCAGAGGGGCGTACGGAAAAGTTACGCAAGCGGCGCCCAGCGATGCGTTTAGCATACGGCATCCGAGAGGCTGTCTCAAAAGTCGGTTACTTTTTCGACAGCCAAACCCCGCTTTACGTTGATACGGGACAGTATCGCTTACGGTAATTTGGAAGCAAGCGATGCGCAGATTATCGCTGCTGCCCGCCTTGCAAATGCGGACGCTTTTATCCGCAGACTTGAAAAGGGTTACGATACCGTCATTTCGGGCGACGGCTTCGAAAACGAGAGCACGATTTGTTTTGCGAACAAGCAGATGAGAACGCAGACAATGAGCTGAGAGCGTAAGATGTACGAGATTGACGTCAGGAACGAACCGTGTTAGTGTATCTAAACGTAATTAATAAAAAGCAAAGTGAAAAAATCGAACCGTTGATATGAAGGTTGCAACGTTGTTATCCTGACACTCTGTTTTTTTATAGGAGGAAATTATGAAAAAATCGGTAAAGGTGCTTACGGCGCTTTTGACGGCGGTAAGTTTATTCGCATGCAAATCGGGAAAGGTGCCTGAAAAAAAAGCTTCGTTCAAACCGGGAACGTATTCCGGTCAAGCGCAAGGGTTTCACGGCCTTATCAAACTCAACGTTACGGTGGACGAACGCTCCATCAAAAAAATTGTCATTACCGAACAAAATGAAACGGAAGGGATCGGAAGCAATGCGGTGGAACAGCTGCCCGGAAAAATCGTCAAAGCGCAAAGCTTGGCGGTGGATACGATCGCGGGCTGTACGATTTCGAGTAAAGCCATTCTTGCGGCAGTCGAGACGGCATTGGCGTCGTCGGGAGCCGATACGGCGGCGCTGAAAAAAGTGCAAAAGACGGAGGCTCGGACGGTTGCGACAAAAGAATTAAATACGCAGGTTTTGGTCGTCGGAGCGGGAGGGGCAGGCATGACGGCAGCTCTTCGCGCGGCGCAAAAAGGCCTAAAAGTATTGGTCGTTGAAAAGATGGCGTATGTGGGCGGAGCGACGGCTATGTCGAGCAGTTCCACCTTTGCACAAGGTACGCGTACACAAAAAGAAAAAGATTCTCCCGAAGCGGCAAAAGAAGATTTATTGAAAGTGGGCAATAATAAAAATGACGATATTCCCGTTACGCTGCTTGCGACATATTCCGGAGAAGCAGTTGACTGGCTCGATGACAGCGGTGTCGATTATGCTGATGACACGGGAAGGGCAAGCGCCGAATACCGCGTAGGACGCGCACGTATGCATATTTCAAGGTCGGGAGCAGGATTAATAAAAAATCTTTACGACGTATTGCGTGCACAGGGCGTGGAAGTGAAACTCAATACTCCGGCTTATAAATTGATTACGGATAACGGCAAGGTGACGGGTGCATGGGCACACGGCGAAGATGCCGATTATAAAATCAATGCCGACGCCGTCATTTTGGCGACGGGCGGCTATTGTTATGACAATCGCTATATTTCAAAAGAATTGAAAAAACTCCCGAACAGCGGATCCGTTGCCAATACGGGAGACGGCTTGACGATGGTGGAACCTCTCGGCGCCAAGCTTATCAATATGGAATATGTCGCGGTTGCAGGTCACGGCATCAGAAAAGGTAATTCATCCCAGCATACCAAGCCGCAGTGTTTGACGGCTTACCGTACGACAGGTACTATCCTGGTGAATATGGCGGGTAAAAGAATTGTCAACGAAACGGGTACCGATGCCAAATTGGTGGATGCCATGGCGAAGGCGGGCAGAGTATTCATGCTTATGGACAAAGCCGCTTTCGATGCGTATACGTCGAGTGCCATCGAACGAAAATATTTTTCCGAAGCGGATAAAGAGCAGTGGCTCAAAGAAAACGGTACGGGCATAACGGTGTTCGCGCACGGTGATTCGCTGAAAGAAGTTGCCGAAAGGGTCGGTATGGATGCCGCAGGTCTTGAAAAAACATTTGAAGCATATAAGTCGTACGCGGCGAAAGGCGAAGACCCCAACTTCGGCAGAAAAGCGACGATCGCATTGAGCGATAAAGGACCGTATTATCTTGTCGAACAGTGCCTGCGTTACAGCACGACGCTCGGCGGGGTCCAAATCAATGAAAAATTGCAGGTACTCAAAAAAGACGGTACGGCGATTGAAGGCTTATATGCCGCAGGCGAATTCGTAGGCGGCGTGTTCGGCGAGCGTTTTCCGCCTTCATCCGGCGTCGGCTGGGCTATGACGAGCGGCAAACTGGTCGGAGAATCGGTTGCTGAAGCGCTGAAGTAGACAGATGTTTGTAGACACGGACTTCGGAAAATGATATGCGGTAGTTCGGCAACACCCTTGACAAACGCGATTGTTTTTCGCTAGAGTAAAATCATGAAACACGGCTTTTCCGTAAAAAACGATATGCGCTCACTTTCTGCGGGCGGCTTGCCTGCAGCATACTCTTATTATCGCTATCGCTTTTTCTCTGTATGCGGAAGAGTCCCGCCGGCCTAAGGCTGCGTATGTGTTTTACTGAAAGTAGGTAAACAGAGGGAACTCTTCGGAGTTCCCTTTTTTATTCGTGCAGAGGGTTTAATACCCCGACGCTTGCGTCGTAACAAAGGGTATTAAAGCCGACTGCAACCACCTTATAGAACACACAGTGCGAAACATTGAGCACTGTGCCACGACGCTTGTGTCGGGGTTGTTGATTTTAAATTATTAAAAGGGGTGTGCGATGATTGTTATTTTGAAAAAAAATGCGACGGATGCCGAGATGCAGGATTTTATCCGGCACTGGAAAGAAAGAGGCTACGGCGTTCACGTTTCGTGCGGAGAGGAAGCGACGATCCTCGGCTTGCTCGGTGATACGACAAAACTCGATACGGAAAGCGTTATCGCGAATCCGATTGTCGAAGACGTAAAGCGGGTTACGGCTCCGTACAAAATGGCGAACCGTGCCTTTCATCCCGACAATACGGTCATCACCGTCGGTACGGGAGGAGATGCGGTAAGTTTCGGGGGCAATACGGTTCCCGTGATTGCGGGTCCGTGTTCCGTCGAAAGCGAAGAGCAGGTTGTCGCGATTGCGAAAGCAGTGAAAAAAGCGGGTGCAAAATTGCTTCGCGGCGGCGCGTTTAAACCGCGCACATCTCCGTATGCGTTTCAGGGGCTCGGTGCACAAGGTCTTGAATTTTTAAAATCGGCAAAAAAAGAGACGGGACTTCCGATCGTTACCGAATTGATGGACGTACGCCAGCTGCAGTATTTTGCCGACGTCGACGTGATTCAAATCGGCGCGCGCAATATGCAAAACTTCGATTTATTAAAAGAGATGGGCAAAGCCGGAAAACCGATTTTATTAAAACGTGGCATGGCGGCAACGGTTAAAGAACTGCTCATGTCCGCCGAATACATTATGGCAAGCGGCAACGAAAACGTCATCCTCTGTGAACGCGGCGTGCGTACCTTCGATTCCTATACGCGTAACTGCCTCGACGTGAGCGCCGTTCCGTATCTGCACAAAGTGAGTCACCTCCCGGTTATCATCGATCCGAGCCACGCGTGCGGCATGAGCTGGATGGTACCGACTCTTGCAAAAGCCGCCGTCGCGGCAGGCTCAGACGGCCTTATTATCGAAGTGCATAACGATCCGAGCCGCGCTCTGTGCGACGGCGAGCAAAGCCTGCGTCCCGACGAATTCGCTTCGCTGATGAAAACGCTCGCCCGCGTTGCGGAAATCGAAAGACGAAGCGTGTAACGACACCGTGCATAATGCGCACAATTTATGGGGGAAATTATGAATGCGATGAGTAATCTTCGGGATGCTCTGTACGGCATCGTCGGGCTCGGCATCATGGGCGGCTCCGTTGCAAAAGCCATCCGCGCCAACGTGCTCGACATGCCGGAAGCTCGAGGAAAAATTTTTGCATGCGATGCGCTTGGCGCAACGCTCGACGCTGCCGTCCGCGACGGCGTTATCGACGAGGGCTTTGCTCCGAGCGATGCGGGCGCCATGCTCTCTCAGTGCGATATCGTATATATTTGCCTTTATCCGCACGCAACGCTCGAATTTATTAAAGCGCACCGAAACGATTTTAAAAGCGCATCGATCGTTACCGACATAAGCGGCGTCAAAACGTTTTTAGCCGACGGACTTGCAGATTTTTCGAGGAACGACGTCGATTGTATCTTCGGGCACCCGATGGCCGGCGGTGAAAAGGAAGGATATGTCAACTCGAACGGTGCATATTTTAAAGGGCGAAATTATATCTTGATGCTGCAGCCTTCGAATAAAGCCGAAAACATCGCACTCATAAAAAGCCTTATCGCCGCGATGGGCTTTACACGCATCGTCGAAACGGACTGCAAAACTCATGATCGAAAAATCGCTTTTACGAGTCAGCTGTGCCACGTCATCGCATCCGCCCTGGTCAAAAGCGCCGAAGACGAAACGATTACCGAATTCGGCGGCGGAAGCTTTGAAGACTTGACGCGCATCGCGATGATCAACGCGCCCTTGTGGACGGAACTTTTTCTCGCAAATAAAGACGAACTTCTTTCGCATATCGCAGCCTTTGAAAAGCAGCTTACGCTTATAAAAAAAGCCGTCGCCGAATGTGATGCCGCTTCGCTCGAAGCTTACCTCGAAGATGTGCGTACACGCCGAATGAATATGGGAACCTTCGTCGTCAAAACGAGTACGGTACCGAACGGTTGAGGATGCGCCGATTGATCCGAAGGGGGCTGCCGCTGCAAACTTCGAAATTAAGTAATTTTTGAACCTTGTACTCAGGCGCCAATCATGATACGATATTGATATGGAATATAGGATAAAAACGATTTGGGATCCTGAAGCTGCCGTATGGACTGCGACGAGTGACGATGTACCCGGACTCTGTCTTGAATCCGGTTCACTCGATGCGCTTATTGAAAAAGTTAAATATACCGTGCCCGAACTTTTAGCGATGAATACGAAAACGACTGCCGGTACGGATATCGCGGTTTCATTTGCAGCGCAGCGTAAAGAAGTCGTGGCTCTTTGACGGCGGAATACGAAAAAAAGATTTGTTTAAACCTTCGTATTGACGAGGTGAAGTCCGTTCATTAAAATTGATAACTATGAGCGATCTTGACGTGCTCGACGGAGCGATCCGTCGTGTTCCCGACTTCCCGAAGCCGGGTATTCTTTTCTACGATATCACCGGCATCTTCGTCAACCCGCAGGCGTTTTCATTTTGCATCGACAGCATGGTAAACATATACGGCGATAAAAATTTAGATGCGGTTGCTGGCGTCGAATCGCGCGGCTTTTTATTTGCCGCTCCGTTTGCGCTTCGCATGGGGATCCCGCTCGTGCTCGTACGCAAAAAAGGAAAGCTTCCGGGCGATAAATATACGTGTGCGTATTCGCTCGAATACGGACAAGCGGAAATCGAAGCGCATAAATCCGACATTGAAAAAGGGAAACGCTATCTCATCGTCGACGATCTGATCGCGACGGGCGGAACACTCCAAGCTTCCCGCAGCCTTATCGAACAGGGCGGCGGCATCGTTTCCGATTTTTTCGGCGTCATAGGACTTTCCGACCTGCATTACAGAGAAGCGCTTGAGCCCATACGTGTTACGACGCTCATCGATTATCACGGTGCATAATCAAATTTAACAATCGCAGGCTTCCGGGAACTCGACCGTTTTTTGGAAGTCTCCGATTATCGATTACGGATGTTTTTATGAATGAATTGCCGCAGCATTACAAGCAGATACTGAATTCGAAAGAAACGGAACACGCTATCGTTTTGATAAAAAATTTTTTTCAAACGGCGCTTTCAACCGAATTGAATTTGACGCGCGTCACCGCTCCTCTTTTCGTGCAGAGCGGACTCGGCATAAACGACGATTTGAACGGTGTCGAAGAGCCGGTATCGTTTCCGGTAAAAGATATGGGAAACAAGCGCATGGAAATCGTACAGTCGCTCGCCAAGTGGAAGCGGCTCAAAGTGACGGAACTCGGTATGCAGCCGAGCTTCGGCATTTACACCGATATGAATGCGATCCGTCCCGACGAAACGCTCGATGCGATTCATTCGCTGTACGTCGATCAATGGGATTGGGAAATGGCGATTATGCCTGAAAATCGGACGGTGTTTTATCTGCACGAAATCGTAAAAAAAATCTACCGCTGCCTCAAGCGCGCAGAGTTTTATATTTACGATCACTACGCTGCGATTACGCCGTCTCTTCCGGAAAATATTACGCTGCTGTATGCCGATGATTTGGAACGCGAATATCCGGCTCTCTGTCCGCACGAACGGGAAGCGAGGGCTGCAAAGAAATACGGCGCGGTGTTTATAACCGGCATCGGCGGAAAAATGTCGAGCGGTTCCGTTCACGACGGACGCGCGCCCGATTACGACGATTGGATTACCGAAACGGGCGACGGACACCGCGGCTTAAACGGCGACATCATCGTGTGGAACAGCGTCCTCAAAGCGCCGCTCGAACTTTCATCAATGGGCATCCGCGTTTCTCCCGAATCGTTGAAAGCGCAGCTCAAAGAGCGGGGCTGTATCGATCGCGAAAAATTCGAATTTCACAAAAAATTATTAAAAGGCGAACTGCTGCAAACGCTCGGCGGCGGCATCGGACAGTCGCGGTTGTGCATGTTTTTGCTCAGAAAAGCGCACATCGGCGAAACACAGGTGAGTATTTGGCCGAAAAAAATGATTAAAGACTGCGCCGACTTAGGCATTGCGCTTTTGTAGCGCGAAGGATCCGCATAAAAGCGGCTGCTCGGTGGAAACGATTTTTTTTATTGCCGATGAAACTTCCCGTCTCGACGAGCTTTTGAGAAAAAAACTGGTACAATATTTGAGCGGCGAAAATCCCGTAAGCAATTCGAAAATACGCCGCCTCATCGTCGCAGGCGCGGTATTCGGCGACGGCACCCAGCGGCGAATACCTGCGTACACGGTAAAAAAGGGATGCCGCATCGCAGTAAAAATCGACAGAGAAAAATTTTTTTACGAAAAACAAAACGACGACATATTTTTCGAGCTTTCGGAAAAATCGATTTTATACGAAGACGATTGTTTGATAATCGTCGATAAACCCGATCGCTTTCTTACGGAGCCGACGGTTGCGGGAAAGCGCGGCAATATGCACGATGCGGTCATCGCTTGGTTGTGGAAAAAAGATCCGTCGCTTCGAAACAGGCCGTATGCGGGTATCATGCACCGCCTCGACAGGACGACGAGCGGCGTGCTGCTTTTTACAAAACAGCGATCGGTCAACGCGCGTATGCATGAACTCTTCGAAAACGGCGGCGTGAAAAAGACGTACCGCGCCCTCGCCGTAAAACCTTTCGCATCGCCCGAAGCGTACTTCAGCGTCGAAAGTAACATCGGCAAAATCGGCGGAAGCGGCATGTGGGGCGAAGCAAAAGACGGGCGCTTTGCGCGCACCGATTTTGCACTGCTCGGCGAATGCACGAGGGACGGGAAAAAATTGTTAAGGGTTGAAGCGAAGCCGATTACGGGGCGCACGCATCAGATCCGTATCCACCTCGCCTCTCGCGGCATGCCGATTTTAGGCGACGAACGCTACGGCGGGGAAAAGGCCGAACGGCTTTTTCTGCATGCGTATTCGATTTCGTTTCCGCATCCGCTAAGCGGGAAAATGCTTACGGTGTGCGCTCCGCTGCCTGCGGGATTTTAGGGTGCACGAAATTTAATAACGATTTTGATTTGAATGACGGAGCATACCTTATTCGTTTTTATCTGTCGTTTTTACCTTGACAAAACCCGTAATTTCACTATTATATAATTGTATTGAGTATGACAAAATATCGTGTTTTGTCATTTTGATTTTGACGAGGTACCAATGAAAAAATATGCTTTTTTGTTTCCGGGTCAGGGCGCACAGGAACCCGGCATGATGAAAGACGTGTGCGAATCTTTTCCCGAAGCGCGTACGCTGCTCGATTCCGTTTCATCGATTACCGGGAGGGATATGGCAAAGCTTTTGTGGGAAACGGATCAGGCGGAATTGAGCCGCAGCGACAACAGTCAACTCGCGATCACGTCCGCCTCTCTCATGGTTTCCGAAGCGTTGAAATCGAAGGGTATCGTGCCGTCCGCTGCTATGGGATTCAGCCTCGGCGAATTTCCGGCGCTCGGCATTTCGGGCGTGCTTTCGTTTGAAGACCTCATCCGTGTCGTGCAAAAGCGCGGCGATATAATGCAGCGCGTGTGCGAAGAAATCGCTTCCGCAAATGCAGGTCATGCTCCGGGCATGAGCGCGATTATCGGTTTGCCGCCGGAAAAGGTGCAGGAAATCTGCTCCGGTCTTTCGGACGTGTACGCCGCAAATTTAAACAGCGCCAAACAGACGGTTATCAGCGGTACGGCCGACGGTCTTGCCGCAGCCGAAAAAGCGTGTACCGAAGCGGGCGCTCGGCGCGCGATCAGGCTTTCGGTTGCAGGCCCCTTCCATTGTCCGCTCATGCAAAAAGCCGCCGACGAATTTGAAAAAGCGATCGCGGACGTAACGTTCGCCGATCCTAAAATCGATTTGTTCAGCAACGTAACCGGAGAAAAAGTTCTCAAAGGAAGCGATGCGAAAAAAAATGCGGTGCTGCACTTGACGAATCCGGTACGGTGGACTCTGGAAGAAAAAGTGCTCGCCGATGTCATGGATGCGGATTCCGCAAACGAATGGCGCGTGCTTGAGCCGGGTGTCGGCAAAGTGCTGAGCGGGCTTTGGCGCGATTCTCCTTTCGGCGAAAAGCGGCCGAGTACACCTGTCAATTCGGCCGAATCGATAGGCGGAGTCGAGTGATGCTGCTTAGGGGTAAAAAGGCGCTCGTCACGGGATCGAGCCGCGGCATCGGTCGAAAGATTGTAGAAACTTTTTTGCACGAAGGCGCTGAAGTATGGGGGCTCTGCTCGCATCCGTCGGAAGCGAAATCGGAGCTGGAACAGTTCGCCTCATCGCACGGTACGGCTTTTCACGAACTTGTCGCCGATGCGGGAGATGCCGCCCGCCTTTCGGAAGTCGTTAAAGAAGCGCTTTCGGCTTCCGGGGGATTCGACGTGCTCGTCAATAACGCGGGCATCACGAAGGACGGTCTTTCGTTTCGCATGAAAATCGAAGATTGGCAAAAAGTTCTCGATGTCAATCTCACTGCGGTGTTCGTTGCAACGCAGATCGTTTCAAACGATATGATTCACAAAAAATCAGGTTCGATAATCAATATGTCGAGCATCGTCGGCATACACGGCGGTGCTGGTCAGGTCAACTACAGCGCGAGTAAAGCTGGTCTTATCGGCTATACGAAAAGCCTTGCAAAAGAAGTCGGTTCCCGCGGCGTACGCGTAAACGCCGTAGCGCCAGGCTATATAGAAACGGACATGACAAAGGCGGTGAACGAAAAAGCGCGCGAAGCGTGGGTCGCTCAGATTCCGCTCAAACGTGCGGGGCAAACCGAAGACGTCGCGAACGCGGTGCTGTTTTTGGCAAGCGATCTGTCGGCATACGTTACGGCCCAAGTGCTCGGCGTAGACGGCGGCATGGGCGCGTGAGGCTATGGACGCCTCCGAAAATCATGCCGGATTTTTGGAGACGCTTTTATGTTATTGATTAGTAATTTTATAACGGAATGAACAGGAGTTGGCGGTTATGGAAAAGAGGCGGGTTGTGATAACGGGTATCGGGGCGATTACCCCGATCGGAAATTCGGTTGCGGAAACGTGGGCTGCGGCAAAAGCGGGTAAAAGCGGAGTTGCGCTCATCACACATTTCGATGCGAGTACGTTTAAAGCGCGGTATGCGGGCGAAGTAAAAAACTTCGACGCGACCAAGTATATGAATCCCGAAGCGGCGCGCAAGATGGCGCGCTTTTCGCAGTATGCGGTCGCCGCGGCAAAAATGGCGCTCGACGATGCATCTATTGAAGCGAACAGCGATGTTATCAAAGACGCTGCGATCTTTATGGGCGTCGGTATCGGCGGTTTTGAAGTGAACGAAGACTGCTGCATCAAATATTCGCAGAGTCCGCAGCACCGTCTGCCGCCTATGACGATTCCCGAACTGATTCCGAATGAAGCATGCGGTAACATTTCCATGGCTCTCGGCATTCACGGGCCGGCACACACGGTGACGACTGCATGCGCGAGCGGTTCGGACGCACTCGGAGATGCACTCGATTTTATCAGAGGCGGCAGGCGCGATATCTGCCTCGCCGGCGGAGCCGAGAGTACGATCAACGGATTCGGCATCGCGGGTTTTGAAGTGCTCCACGCGCTTTCGACTTCTTTTGCCGACAATCCCGCAGCGGCAAGCCGTCCCTTCGACAAAAGGCGCGAAGGTTTTGTCATGGGTGAAGGCAGCGCGGTATTCGTGCTCGAAGAATACGAACATGCGAAAAAACGCGGCGCGAAGATATACGCCGAACTCGCAGGCTACGGCGGAACGAGCGACGGTTATCACTTGACCGCTCCGAACCCCGACGGCGTTTGGGGAGCGGCGGCTATGACGGAAGCGCTTAAAGACGCGGGCGTAAAACCTGAAGAAGTGCAGTATTACAACGCGCACGGAACGGCGACGAAAAAGAACGACCCCTGCGAAACGCAGATGTTGAAGATCGCGTTCGGCGAAGAAAACGCGAAAAAGCTGCACATATCGTCGACGAAGAGCATGACAGGACACTGCCTCGGAGCTACCGGTGCAATCGAAGCGATGTTTGCAGTCAAAGCAATCGAAGAAGGCTTTATTCCCCCGACGATCAATCTCGACGAACAGGATGTCGAAGGCGGCTGCGATTTGAATTATACGCCGAACAAAGGCATCGAATGCAAAGTCGACTGCGCCATGAGTTCGACATTCGGCTTCGGCGGACACAACGGCGTTATCGTACTGAAAAGAATTTAATATTTTCCGAACGGGAGACACTATGGTTACGAACGATATCGCTTCTCTTTTGCCGCATCGAAAGCCGTTTTTATTCGTCGATGAAATACTTTCGTGCGATGAAAAAGGCAGCGTAAGCACGCGAAAATTTACCGACGACGATTTCTTTTTTAAGGGACATTTTCCGCAGTATCCCGTCGTGCCCGGCGTTATCCTCGTTGAAACGATGGCACAGGCGGGAGGAGCGGCGCTCAGCTTTCAAAAGAAATTTCAGGAAGACAGTTTGTTTTTTCTCGCTACGGTCGATAAAGTGAAGTTTCGAAATCAAGTGCGTCCCGGCGATACGGTGCGTATGGAAATCGCGAATCTGCGCGTTTCACCGCACATGGTAAAGCAGTCGGGTAAAGCCTATGTCGGCGACGTTTTGGCGGCGGAAGCCGAATGGATGTGCCTCGTCGGAAGCGAAAGCGCCGTACGATAACCACCGCCGTTTCCGGCCGGTTATGCGTTTCCCTATAAGACCGAGATGAGTCTGTCGAAAAAGTAAGCGCCTTTTAAGACAGTCCTTCCCTTATACGATTTGACAAAGTCGTATGTCCATATATACAATAAAGCGTTATGGTACAGGTAACGCATACGAATAAATGTTCGCTCTCCGTTTCCGTCCCGTCCGAGCTTACGGCGGGGAAGCGGAACCTTACGCAAGCGGAAATCGAAGCGCTTGAAAAAAATCAAAACACGTCCGACGATCCTTCGTGGCAAAACTTTTACGTCGATGCGGAATGCTTCGACGCCTCGCTCATACGCGATTCGTCATTTTCCGGTTTTATCGTTTTGGGAAAGCTCAGGCACGCCGCGCTGAAATATCACGACCTCGAACTCGAAGAAGGTATCTACGCTTCCAAATTGATAAACGCCGTGACGGGTGACGACAACGTGATCCGAAACGTCGCGTACTTTGAAAACTACCGGCTCGGAAAAAACGTCATGCTGTTCAATATACAGGAGATGAGCTGTACGACGCATTCGAAATTCGGCGAAGGGATTTTAAAAAAAGGCGAGCCGGAAGAAAACCGTATATGGATCGGCGTCGCAAACGAAAACGGCGGGCGGGAAGTGCTTCCGTTTAAAAGCATGATTCCCGCCGACGCATATCTGTGGTCGCGCTATCGCGAAGACGGCGCTCTTATGAAGCGATTTGTCGAGCTTACGGAAAAAGGTGCTTGCTGTAAAGGAGCGACGTACGGGATTGTTAAAAATAATGCCGTCATAAAAAATACGACGCTTTTAAAAGATGCGGAAATCGGAGAATGCGCGTACATCAAAGGCGCGTTCAAATTGAAAAACATCACAGTGCTCTCTTCGGAGGCGGAGCCGTCGCAGATCGGCGAAGGCGTCGAAATGGTAAACGGCATTATGGGAGCCGGCAGCCGCGTCTTTTATCAGGCGGTTGCGGTGCGCTTCGTCATCGGAAAAAACTGCCAGCTTAAATACGGCGCACGGCTTTTGAATTCGGTGCTCGGAGACAATTCGACCGTGTCGTGCTGTGAGATTCTTAACAATTTGATATTTCCGTTTCACGAACAGCATCACAATTCGTCTTTCCTCATCGCATCGACTATCATGGGGCAGTCGAATATCGCATCGGGCGCGACGATCGGCAGCAATCACAATTCGCGCAGTCCCGACGGCGAGCTCATCGCTTCGCGCGGATTTTGGCCTTCTCTTTCGAGCGATTTTAAACACAACAGCCGATTCGCGTCGTTCGTCCTCATCGCAAAAGGCTCATACCAATACGAGCTCGATATCCCGTATCCGTTTTCGCTCGTTGCGCTCGGGGAAAACGGCGATCGGAGCATACGCATTTTTCCGGCGTGGTGGTTTATGTACGATATGTTTGCCCTCGTTCGAAACCGTTACAAATTCAAAAAACGCGATAAGCGGGTCGTGCCGGTGCAGCACATCGAAACGGATCCCTTTGCTCCCGATACGATGCAGGAGATTATGACGGCGCTCGACCGCATCGTCCGTTTGACGGCGAAAGAGCGGATACCCCATCGCGGACAAACGGAATCAGGTATACACGAAACGGAGGATGTACGAATGCGCGGGAAAACACGCGGCTTCGGAATTCGGACGAGTGCGGATGCAACCGACGGATTCGAAGACGCCGCAGGTGGAAATACTGCAAACGGTACACGCGAAGACGATACGGACAAGGAGCGGATCGCGGAAACGAAGACGTTTTTTGAAAAAAATCCCGACGCCGATTTTACCCTTTCCGACGCGCAGTGCCAGAAAAGATACGGCGCGACGGTATTTCGGCCGGCGTATGCGTATCACCAATACCGGAAAATTATTAAATATTTTGCCGCGAAAACGATAATCGAATACTGCGATGAAAACGGCATCGCATCCGTTTCGCCTGCCGTCCTTGCGGAAATCGCGCGGCATCCGCTGTACACCGGGTGGCTCAACGCGGGCGGACAGATTATCCCGCTCGAAAAAATCGATGAACTGCGTGAAAAAGTAAAGCGCGGGGAAATCGCGAGTTGGGAAAAAGTGCACGCCTTTTACGATGCGTGTGCGGCTTCCTACCTCGCCGACAAAACGCGCTATGCGCTCTATCTTTTGGAATGCATCTACGGCGTTCCCTTTGAGCGATGCAGCGCGGAGCAATACCGCAACCTCGTCGAAAGCGTCGCCGCCGTTTCCGACGATATGTACGCATTGTCGGTGTCGTCGCGTGAAAAGGATTATACCGATTACTACCGAAAAATGACGTACCGGAACCGCGAAGAGATGGACGCGGTGCTCGGCACGATAGACAGAGATGACTTTTTAACGATGCTGAAAGACGACACGGAGCGCTTTAATAAAAAATTGCGCCGCGTATTCACGGTTTAAAACCGTCAGCGCCCCATCGCGTTTTTAATGCCGGCGAGGAGCTCCGAGTATTCGGTGTATGCCGGCAGAGAAGGATTATCTTTAATAATCTGCTCCGTCGATTTGAATAAAAATCCCGCTTTGGAAGCTTTGATCATCGCGAGGTCGTTAAACGAATCTCCCGCCGCGATCGTTTCGAAACCGACAGACTGCAGCGCTTTTACCGTTGCGAGTTTGCTTTCGGGGCAGCGCATTTTGTAACCGGTGATCTTTCCGCTTGCGTCGTGTTCCAGCGTATTGCAGAAAATCGTCGGACGACCGAGCTTTTCCATAAGCGGAGCGGCAAACTGTTCGAAAGTATCGCTCAAGATGAGCACTTGCGTAAACGAACGCAGTTCGTCGAGAAAATCTTTTGCACCGGGCATCGGGTCGATTTTTTTAATCGTTTCGCGGATTTCGTTCAAACCGAGATTGTGTTTGTCGAGAATATCGATCCGGTAACGCATCAGCGTATCGTAGTTAGGTTCGTCGCGCGTCGTGCGCCGCAGTTCGGGAATGCCGGTCGCTTCGCTGAACGCGATCCATATTTCGGGGACGAGCACGCCCTCAAGGTCAAGACAAGTGATAAACATACGGACAGTATAGCGTATCGAAGCGTTTTGTAAAAGGCCGCATATTTTCATATTTTGATAAATAAACGACCCGGCCGGTTTTCGTTTTACGAGAGCGACATCGCAGTGCGGACGAAAAACCTAATGCGCGCTTATGCAAGGTTATCTCCTACGCACCCGAGCTGCTATAACCGGCGAAGCGAATACACGGGTGCTATCGAAAGCGCGAAAGGAGATTTTGTCCCAGAGAACCCGGCGCCTTCGATCCGGCTTTTATCCAAGAAAGCGACTGTTTTGCACTGCGCCTTTTTATCCCGTCAAGGACGGCAAGGTAATCGGCGAGCCAAGATGCGAGAGAGCCGTCTTTTTCAGCCGCATCGTTTTGGACATCGCATGAGACGAGCACGACGGAAACGTTTTGTTTGTCTCCGGCGTAAGCTGCGATATTGTCGGCAAAGGCGGTAAATGCGGCTTCGGCGCTGCTGACAAAGGGACCTGCGGCGGAGGCGGTACTGCTCCGAATCGCCGAAGAGCGAATGACATCCGCCATGCTCGGATGATGACGCACGATATAGATGAGCTTACCGCTTTCTTTGCGCTGTTCGATGCGGCTGAGGATTTCCATCGTTAAGTAGTGATAGCCCGAAATCATCGTGTCGATTGCGCGCGTACATTCTTCGGGCGAAAGCGCCGTAAACTGCTGCGCGTATACGGCAGCGTCGAAATAGAGCACCGTTTCATCGATGACCGTAAATGCGTTTTCCGCCTGGAGCACGAGGGAACGGGCGGAAACGGACGAAGGCCTGTTCCACGATGCGATGACGATATCGCCTGCCGTGACGGCCGCTCCGTCGCTTTCGGGATTGCCCGTTACGACGACATTGTATCCTGCGAGCGCCATGCCGTCGGCAAAGTCTCCGCCGTAGGGCAAATCTTTTCCCGCAATCAAAATTGTCTTTTCCATACACGATACTATAACATACTGTTGCGCAAATAAAAAGTCGTCGTTCGCATGAGTCCGCTTGATGTCGTTCCAATCGATATTTCGGATGACGCCGTTTTGCCATCCCGCCTTCCGCGCTTCGGTAACCCTCATTCCCGCCGTCGCTCCCGCTCGCGGCGGGAACGCTTCGCGGCGCTCCACGCGGGCATAGGCCGGAACGAAACGTACGGCGTGCGTGCGATTGTACGAAGTGCGGACGCTGTGCTATACTGATCGTATGAAACTTTGGCTCAAGTATTTAATCGGAGCGCTGCTCGGTGTCGCGCTTTCGTTTGCCGTGCCGTCGACTTCGGAAGCCGCGTCTTCCGCACTCGCTTTTATTACGGAAGTGATCGTCCGCTTCGGCAGATATATCGTCGTACCGCTCGTTTTTTTTACCGCGATGACGGCAGTCAACAAACTGCGCGAATCGAAGATGATTTTAAAAACCGGTATGTGGACGGCAGCCGTAACGATCGCTTCGGCATTGCTTTTGACTTTTATCGGCCTCGTCGCGATTTTGGCGATCCGTCTGCCGCGCATTCCCATCACTGCGGATAAAGCCGCCGAAGCCGCTTCTCTCAACATAAACGATTTGATACGTGCGCTCTTTCCGTCGTCCGCATTTGAAACGCTCATAAACGGTACGTTTTTGTTTCCCGCATTTTTGTTTGCGTGTTTTTCAGGCGGCGCGTGTACCGGCGATCAGGCGGCATTTCGTCCGATCGTGACGATTACCGACGCGCTTTCAAAGCTCTGCTACAATATCGTAACGCTCTTTACCGAAGTCCTTTCGATCGGCATGATAGCCGTCATGTGCAGCTGGGCGATACAATTCCGCACGGTCGTCACAGGCGGCACTTTCGTTCCGCTCATCCTCCTCCTGTTCGGCATACTCATACTCGTCGCGGGCGGCATCTACCCCGTGCTCTTGCATTATATTTGTCACGATCCGCACCCGTACCGCGTGCTCTATGCGAGTCTGTGTTCGATCATTACCGCGTTTTTCAGCGGCGATACGAACTTCGTGTTGCCGATCAATATGAGAGCGGGTAAAGAAAGCCTCGGCATCAGGCGCAGAATCAACGGCATCGCGTATCCGCTCTTTTCGATTTTTGCGCGCGGCGGGGCGGCGCTCATCGTGACGGTAGGCTTTGTCGTCATCTGGAGATCCTACGCATACATGACGATTCCCGTAAGCAATATCCTGTGGATTTACTGCATGTCGATCGGCTTATCGTTTTTGCTCGGCGGACTTCCTGCAGGCGGCCCCTTTATCGCGCTTACGGTGCTGTGCACGCTTTACGGACGCGGCTTTGAAACGGGCTATCTCCTTTTGCGCCCCGTCGCTCCGATCCTCTGTTCGTTTGCCGCAGCTTTCGACGTTTTGAGCGCGATGTTCGGAAGCTATATCGTCGGTGTGAAAACGCACATGATAGAGCACCATTCGGTACAGCATTTTATTTGATACGATTGAAGGAGTGCAGCGATTCTTTGCGAGAACGCCGACGCGAAACGCTTTGCGCTGAACATAATTTGCATACATAAGCGTGAATCGCAATCGAAGCCGCCCTTGAACGGTATTATATTGCGTGCGCTTATGAATCCTCATAAGTTGTTACCGGTTTTAGGCAAAATTGTTTTCTGTGGTGAAGCAATGCGTTCTCTTACAAAACTGCGGTAAGAGTGATACGGTTTATCCTCGACATCCGTGGCCGGGATAAAAAAATATTTAGTGGAAAGAAGAATCATCAATACGGAGGTGTTACAATGAAACATACGATAAAAACATTTTTTACGCTCGCTTTGGTACTGGCGCTGTTCGGTATGACCGCATGCAAAGGTCCGAGTGACAACAGCAGCGACAGTACGGACGAAGGCGTAAGGCCATGGACGGCCGAACTTACCCTCAGTTCCGATAAGCTTGGCATTAAAGTTACGGTCACAACCGATGACGGTACTCCCGTTACGGTAGAAGGCTGTACCGAAACGGAACTTAAAAGCGGTACCGAAACCGACCTGAACGCAAACGGCACGACGGTAAAGCTTACGGGAAAAATCACTGCGCTGTCCTGCAGCAACAATAAGCTTACCGGACTTAACGTGCGAGGCGGCTTAACCGCATTGCGAAGTCTGTCTTGCGATAAAAATGAACTTGCCTCTCTCGATGTGCAAGGCTGTACCGTTTTGTATAATCTGTCCTGCGATAGCAATAAGCTTCCCTCTCTTAACGTACAAGGCTGTACTGCTTTGAAAGAGCTGCGCTGCGAGGAAAATCAACTTGCCGAACTCAATGTACAAGGCTGTACCGCTTTAAGATGGTTGGGCTGCTACGGCAACAAGCTTGACACCCTTAACGTGGAGGGTTTTACCGCTTTGTCAATGCTGACCTGTGCAAAAAATCAGCTTACTTCTCTTAACATACAGGGCTGTACCGTTTTGGGCTATTTGGACTGCTACGGCAACAAGCTTGACGCAGCCGCACTTACAAAGATTTTGAACGACTTACCTGTATATGAAGGCGGACTTTGTACGCTTTATACTGAACAAACCGACGTTACCGAAGACAATTCTAAAGACTTTACCTCGGCAACTGCCCCGGCGGATCTGAAAGCCGCCTTTACCAAGGCAAAAACCGAAAAGAAGTGGACGATGAAAAAGTATAATGCAAGCGGAAATTCGGTTGAAATTTAATGTAATTAATGGGCACATGTGCGAGGTTTCGGGGACGCGGATGCTTTCACAATCTCACTATCGGCCGGAAGAGAATTCTACCATGATGCCGTCATAACGCAGCAGTTGAATTGTCAAGTATGTAGAAAATATTGAGGCGGCATTCGGTGTAAAAGCCGGAGAGCTGCCTCGATTTTTATCTGCCGCATATCACACACTGCCGGCAAAAAATCCTATACCGCAATTTTGCAATCTGTGCTATACTGTTTTATACAATATCAGTGCATAATCGGAGGCGTGAATGGGCGGCGATAATTACGTAATCGAAATGCTTCACATCAGAAAGGAATTTCCCGGCATCGTTGCGAACGACGATATCACGCTGCAGGTAAAAGACGGTGAAATCCACGCGATACTCGGCGAAAACGGCGCGGGCAAATCGACGCTCATGAGTATTTTGTTCGGGCTCTATCATGCCGACGGCGGTACGATAAAAGTACACGGTAAAGAAGCCGCTGTCAAAAATCCGAACGATGCGACGCGACTCGGCATCAGCATGGTGCATCAGCATTTTCAGCTCGTGCGCAATTTTACCGTCACCGAAAATATCATTCTCGGAAACGAAGGCGCTTTCGTGCTGCACCGGAGGGAAGCGTCGAAAAAAATTAAAGCGCTGAGCGAAAAATACGGACTCAACATCGACCCCGATATGAAGATCGAAGACATTTCCGTCGGTATGCAGCAGCGCGTCGAAATACTCAAAATGCTGTACCGCGATGCGAAGATATTGATCTTCGACGAACCGACGGCAGTGCTTACGCCGCAGGAGATCGACGATCTCATGCGGATTATGAAAAATCTCGCCAAAGAAGGCAAATCGATTATCCTCATCACGCATAAGCTCAATGAGATAAAGACGGTCGCCGACCGCTGTACGATTATCCGGCGCGGCAAAATGATCGGTGTCGTCGATGTCGCATCGACGAGTATGCAGGACATGGCGGCGAAGATGGTCGGTCGTCCGGTAAATTTTAAAGTCGATAAAGCGCCGTCGCATCCGGGGCGCGCGATCCTTGAAATCAAAAATCTCTCCGTCATGAATGCGAAAAACGTTGCAGGCGTCAAAAACTTTTCGCTTTCGGTACACGAAGGCGAAATCGTCGGGCTTGCCGGGGTCGACGGGAACGGGCAGAGCGAACTCGTCGAAGCGATCACGGGTTTGACGCCGATCGCAGACGGTTCGATTTTTATCGACGGGGAAGACGCAAGCGCTTTTACAATCCGCGAGCGCAACGAAAGCGGCATCGCGCATATTCCGGAAGATCGGCAAAAGCGCGGCATTATCCCGACCGAATCGATTGCGGAAAATATCGCCGTCAAAGATTTTTACCGCTGGCCTTTCAGCAAGCGGGGTATCCTCGACGACAAATATATCAATTCATACGCCGAAGACGTCGTTAATAATTTCGATGTCCGCTCGGGCGAAGGAATAAAATCGCCTGCGGGAAAACTTTCCGGCGGAAACCAGCAAAAGCTCATCATCGGCCGCGAGCTTTCCGTTAAACCGAAACTGCTCATCGCCGTTCAGCCGACGCGCGGACTCGATGTCGGTGCGATCGAATATATTCACAAACAGATCGTCGCGCAGCGTGACAAGGGAAACGCCGTGCTGCTCGTTTCGCTCGAACTCGACGAAGTGTTCAATCTGTCCGATAAAATCGCCGTTATAAGCGGCGGCGAACTTATCGATATCGTAAAAACACAAGAGACGAACGAACACGCGGTCGGTCTTATGATGGCGGGCGTCAAACACGGAGGAGCGCAGCGATGAAGCACGGGGCAACGCATATCGAAAAACGCGGAAAAGCGAAAAAACGGAAGGGTGAAAAAAACGAAGATCGTAAAAGCGGGCCGTTTTTAATTGCGCTGAGTGCCGTCGTGCTCGGTCTTATAGCGGGCGGCATTCTCATGGCGGTTATCGGAGAAAATCCGCTTGAAGCGTATCTCTATATGTTCCGCGGCAGCCTTATGAATTCGGAGCGCGTCGGAAACATGATCGCCGTTTCGACGACGCTGTTTTTTACAGGCCTCGCGTTTGCGTTCGCGTATAAAACGGGCTTGTTCAATATCGGCTGTTCCGGGCAAATGCTCGCGGGCGGCATAGTCGCGACGATAGCGGCGCATTATCTCTTTTTGCCGCGTCCGCTCTATCTCATTGCATTGATCCTGTGCGCAGTGCTCGGCGGGGCGCTGTGGGCTGCGATCCCCGGTTTTTTTAAAGCGAAATTCAACGTGCACGAAGTCGTATCGACGATTATGATGAATTGGATCGCATATTGGAGCGTGTATTATTATATTCCCGCGTATCTCAAAGGGCCGTCGCTTGAAACGGAAAGCTCCGCAATCGCCGTAACGCAGTCGCTCCGTACTCCGTGGCTTACAAATCTCTTTGCCGGTTCGACCTATATCAATTTAAGCGTTTTTATCGCGGTCATCGCACTCGTCGCCGTGCAGTTTTGCTTGAGTAAAACGACGCTCGGTTTCAGTTTAAAAGCCGTCGGCGCAAATAAAAGCTGCGCGGAATATGCGGGCATCAGCGTCAATTCGAGCATTGTTTTGTCCATGATGATTTCGGGTGCGCTCGCGGGACTGGCCGGTCTTTCCTATTACACGGGCTATTCGCTCAATATGCAAATCGGCGTCATGCCTTCTCAAGGCTTCGACGGCATAGCGGTCGCCTTACTCGGCGCTTCGACGCCCGTCGGTGTTTTGCTCGCGTCGATATTTTTCGGCATACTGCAGTCGGGCAAAGGATTTATGAACGCGATGACGTCCGTTCCGCCTGAAATCGCCGACACGATCATATCCGTCATCATTTACTTTACCGCGACGAGTATTTTGTTCGAACGGCTGTGGAACGGTGTTTTCCGTGCCATGCGCGGAAAGCGAAAAACAAATAGTAACAATGCCGATAGCGCGCAGCGTACGGCGCAGGGAGGCCGCTGATATGTGGGAACTTTTTTCGCAGATTTTTCCGTACGTCATCGCATATACGATTCCCATGCTCGTCACGAGTTTGGGCGGCCTCTACAGCGAACGTTCCGGCGTTACGAACTTGGGGCTTGAAGGACTCATGCTTTCAGGCTATTTCGGAAGCGCATTCGTCATCAAACTCACCGAAAACGTATTGCCGCACGGCGCGTATACCGCCCTCGGCTTGGCGGCGGGAGTGCTGTGCGGTATGCTCGTCGCGTCGCTTCACGCGTTCGCATCGATCAATCTGAAAGCCGATCAGACGATTTCCGGAACGGCGATCAATATGCTCGCGGCCGCTCTCACCGTGTACGTCGCGCGCCTCGTCACCGGAAGCGGCAATATTCCTATTGTCATGGGCATCGTACGCGACGACATTCCGTTTCTTTCAAAGATTCCCGTAATCGGCGCGCTGTTTTTTTCGCGCTCGTACTGGTCGACGTGGCTCGTGCTTGCGGTGTGGAGCTTTTCGTTTTGGCTTTTATACAGCACGTCCTTCGGTTTGCGTCTGCGCGCCTGCGGCGAACATCCGTCGGCGGTAGAAAGCGCAGGCGTCAACGTGCACAGGATGCGCTGGTTCGGAGTGCTCGCAAGCGGTGCGCTTTCGGGACTCGGCGGCGGCGTTATGCTCGTCACGTACAGCGGTGAGTTCAACGGCAGCGTCGCAGGTCTCGGCTTTTTGTCGATCGCGGCGCTCATCTTCGGGCAGTGGAAGCCGCTCGGTATTTTAGGCGCGACGTTCTTTTTCGGATTTTTTACGACGCTTGCAAACGTGTCGCAGGCGATCCCCGCGCTCAACGTCGTGCCGACGGTCATCTTCAAAGTATTCCCATACATCGTCACGCTCGTAGCTCTCGTCTTTTCATCGAAGCACATGTCCGCGCCTGCAGCCGACGGAATTCCGTATTGAAATCTATGCCGGAAAAGAGAGCGCTTTTTCGGCAAAATTGTTTATCTTAAATTAGCCCAATATTCCCATTTCCGCCAAAATGATCGAAGCTGCGGCCGTCGCCGCGGTTTCCGTGCGCAAAATCCGCTCTCCCATCGAACAGCGCGTATAACCGCAGTTTTCGAAGCGCGCGCGCTCGGCATCCGTCCAACCCCGCTCGCTTCCGATTGCCGCGATAACGGGACACGGAAAAAGTTTTTCTCCCTTCTTTTCCGAAAGAAAGGCTGTAAGCGAAAAAGGTGCGCTTACGTTATCGAGCGCAATTTTAATCGCGCGCTCTTTATCCGCGGCGGCAATACACTCGGCAAGCGTTTCGTGCAGAGAGAGGCAAGGCACGTGCGTGCTTCCCGCTTGAGCACTTCCGTCGAGGAGCATTTTATACGCTGCTCCCCGCTCGACGAGCGACGACTGCATATAGGATTTTTCACCGAGTTCCGTCCCCGTCAAAAAAATGTGCGAAGCGCCGAGACCCGCGACGTCGCGCAAAAGACGCTTGAGCTGGATCGGACGCGGAAATCCGACGATGAGCGTAAGAGGCGAAAGCTCTTTTCCGTCCGTTTCGGGCGTAAACGAAAATCGTATGGCGCCTCCTTCCGTTCCGGAGCTTATATCCGTAATCAAAGCTTTTCCCGCCATTCCTCCGATGACGCCTGCGCTGAATGTGTCGCCCGTTTTTTTGTGAAGAATCTTTACGATATGCCGTGCGCGTTCGTCGCAAAGCGGAAGCGGATTATCGATTTCATCGGCGGTAAAAAGACAGATATTCATAATTTTAAAAAGCGGCGTTTTAAAAATAACCGCCGCGGAAAAATCCTAATTCAATCGGTCGATTTAATCAAGCGCAAAATTATGCTATAATGCGGCCATGCGAAAAAATCGATTCGACGATATGACGTGGCCCCTTATGCTGTCCGCGTTTTCGAAAAGCGCAAGCCTCCCGATCGCCTCATATCACCGTATCCTCTCTCCTGATTTTCCCGAATTTATTAATAAGTATGTCGATCTTCCGATTTTGCAGCGGCTTTCGGGGATCGGACTTTTGTGCGGCACGGATTGGACGCCGCTTTATCGAAATCGATTTTTTTATTCGCGGCTCGATCACAGCATCGGAGTCGCGCTCATATTGTGGCACTTTACGCACGACAGGGCTGAAACGCTCGCAGGTCTTTTGCACGACGTTTCGACGCCCGTTTTCAGTCACGTTGCGGATTTCAGAAACGGAGACGCGCTTACGCAGGAATCGACGGAAAACGAAAACGAATCGATGATCCGAAACGACGATGCCCTTTGCGCTAAACTTCGAACCGACGGTATTTCGATCGATGCCGTTGCCGACTATCATGTCTATCCGCTTGCGGACAACAAGCTCCCGCATCTTTCGGCTGACAGACTCGAATACATGTTTCCCTCGGGAGCCGCGCTTGAAGGAAGCTGGACGCTTTCCGAAATCGCAGAAGCCTACGGCAATATCAATATCTGCATCAATGAAGACGGAGAACGCGAGCTCGGCTTTCGAACGCAAAAAATTGCGGAAACCTACTGTGAAAAAACTTGCCGGACGGGGCACATTCTGCAGCTCAACGAAAACAAACTCGCGCTCAAGCTGCTTTCGGATATCGTCGACCGCGCGATCGCGATCGGGTTGATCGCCGAAAAAGACTGCTATGAAAAAACCGAGCGCGAAATCGTCGCCCGATTCGACTCGTTCAGTGAAAGCGTACAAAGCGGAAATGCAGCAAGCAAAAAATTGTATGGCGGAGAGGCGACCGGCGACAACCGTGATGTCGTGTGCGCCGCTTCCCGTAACCCGCCAGCTTCCGCTCTGCAAAAAGAATTCGTTAAACGCTGGCGAACGTTCCGAACGATGACGCGTATCGAACATACGGAAGACGCATTGCCCGATCATTTTTGCGTATCGCTCGACGTAAAGATGCGCTATATCGACCCGCTCGTCATCGGCGACGGCGAAAGTGCTGCCGGAGCGCGGCGGCTTACGAGCGTTTCAAAAAAATCGGCTGCCCTCATCGAAGATTTTCTTTCGTGGCGCGATACGAAATACGGATGCGCCGAGTACGCATTTCCTCTGCACTTTACGGAAAAAAACGGGTAAAAGCGCATAAGCGCGTGCTGCATATGCGCTCGCAAACTCCGTACGATTTCGCTATACTTGACCTATGGACAACGCAAAAATCAAAGAGCTCCTCCTCGACATTCAAGACACAAAGCTCGACTTTACGGTCATTCAATCGGGAAAAGAGAGCCGGCGCGTCAACGGTTTGTATAAACCCGATACGCATGAAATTATTTTGCACAATAAAAATTTTAAAACCGACAACGAAATGATTTATACCGCCGTCCACGAATACGCGCATCACCTGCTCACCGAAGAAGCGCTTGCGACGATGGGCGACACGGCGCTCCCCAACGCAAGGGTGCACACGCAGGCGTTTTGGGCGAAGTTCAACGAATTGTTGATCATCACCGAAAAAAAGGGTTACTACGCGCTGAACATTCAAAGCTCGCCGGAACTCGAAAAACTCACCGAAGAGATCCGCAAAAATTACCTTGAAAAAAACGGCGAGCTCATGCAAGAGTTCGGACGGCTCCTCGCAAAAGCCTACGATCTCTGTGAAAAAGCCAATATCCGCTATGAAGATTACATCGACCGCGTGCTCTGCCTCCCGCGCAATTCCGCACGCGATATCCGAAAGCTCGGCATGGAAAACGTCAATCCCGCCCTCGGCTACGACAATATGAAATTCGTCGCGTCGCTCAAAAATCCCGACGACAGAAGCGCCGCGGAAAAGCAGCTTTTGCACGGAGGAAGCCCCGACAGCGTGCGCGCCCTTATGCGGCGTAAAAGCTCGGACGATGCCGACGATAAAAAAACGAAACTCGAAAAAGAAAAAAAACGCATCGAGCGCGCGATCGAACAGCTGCAAAAGCGGCTCGAATTCGTGGAGGCGGCAATTGAAAATATGTAAGATCATGCCGGCGGTTTTCGCTTTTGCAATCGTATCGACCGTGATGCCGCTTTCGGCGCAAAACGGAACATCGTCCGGAAGCGTAAAACAGAATGCTCCCGTAACGGCGCCTGTTATGCCGACCCCTCCTTCGATGCCGACGCTGAGCGTTCCTTCGATGAGCGCTCCTCATTATACGCCCGGCCGAAACACCGCCGCACAGCAGCAGACGAACACAGGCTCCGATCCCGCCGCAAACGAAACGCCGCCGCAAACAATGCAACGGATACCGAGCGGCAAAGCGCAAAGTACCGAGCCGGCAGATGCAAACAGCTCGAAAAAATTATCCGCCGTTACAGCTGCAGACTTAACGGCGCTTGCAAACAAAGGTCTCCTTAACAATTTTTATTCGCTGCTCGGCGCGTCGGGAAACGGCGCGCTCCTGCCGGGCGGCACAACAACGGGCGGTCTATCGTCAGGCGGAATATCTTCCGGTGCGGCGCTGCCGTCTTCATCGAACGCGATGCTCGAAAAAATCCTTTCGGAGCTTGACAATGTAAAAAAACAAAATGCCGAAGCGGTAAAATCGAACGAAGAGCAGCCCCTCGCCTCTTCCGCGCGTCCCGGTATTCTGCGTTTTATCGTAAACGGCTACGATGTCCTCTCTTCGTGCCGTGCCGTGTATTTCAGCGACGTCGGGGAAGACGGCACGTTTTTGCTGACGGGCGACAGAACGTATACGGCAAACGGGCAAAAGCGGATGGAAACGTTTTACTTACTCTTTCGGCCGGCAGGAGCAGCGGGATTTTCGGCGCAGTATAAAGTGGAATGCTCCGTCGTACAGGATTATACGAATGTGCATTCGTTCATGTATCGGCTTGCATCGCTCGGCAATTTAAGTGCGGCAAAAACCGGCAACCTCGTTTCGTTGCGCACATCCGATCCGAATTGCCGTGCGGATTTACTCATCGACATCGGAAGCGCGAAACAACAATGAGCGACATACTGAACGAGGGGCTTTCCGAGCTCGGCTTTGCACAGTCTTCGATTCCGCTTTTTGCGCAAAAGCTCGGCACGTACATAAAAGAAATGCAGCTATTTAATTCCGCGTACAATCTCGTCAACACGAGCGACTTCGAAGAGCTTGCCATTCGTCACGTATTCGACAGTCTCGCCGCACACGATATTATCAACTCGCTTGCGGCAGACATACGAAACGTCGGCGTCACCCGCAGCGGCGATATCCTCATCGGCGATATCGGTTCGGGAGGAGGACTGCCGGGCATTCCGCTTGCCGTCGTCTTTCCGCAATTTCGCTTTACGCTCGTCGAACGCATGGACAGGCGATGCGCCTTTCTCGAAAACTGCGCCGTAATGCTCGGTTTGCAAAACGTTGCCGTGCAAAAATCGGAAGCCGAAAAAATTCCGCATGAAAGTTTTGACATAGCGGTGTTCCGCGCGCTGAAACCCCTCGACGCTCGCTTTGCAAAAACGCTTTTATCGCTTATAAAAAAAGGCGGATATCTTGCCGCATATAAAGCGAAAAAAACGAATATCGAAAAAGAAATGGACGCGATACGTTCGGTCATCGCCGATTATACGGCTCTCGAAGTGCGCGTGCCGTTTATGAAAGACGCCGAGCGGAACATCGTCGTCGTAAAAAAAATAAGTATACCGCAACACAGCGCATGACGCGGCATTGAACACTTCACACGAATAAAAACCGCTTTTGCCGGCACGCTACAGCTGCACTCCCGTCCGCAGTTTTTCTTCGAAACGTTCGCGCTTTTTTCCTTCGAGCGGATTTTGTTCTCCGGAAAGTATTTTGCGCAGCGCTTCCATCTCTTCGCCCGAAAAGCGCACGCCTTCGTTTATGTGATTGATAAAGGACTTCGTCGCAAGAGGGGCGACCGTGCGGCACAGCGCAAGGATAACTTTCGCGTATTCGCGGATTTCATACTGCGCGTGTCCGTCGAGCCTGAGTTTTAAAAATCGAAAGAGATTGTGCAGATCCATTTGCCAATAGAATTCGGTATAGAGCGCAAGCGGCAAATCGATACGCGCGATTTCCCGCGCAAGAGACGCATCGATGAGTTTCGTATACGTTTCGTAGGAAACCTTTTGTCCTTCTTCGAGCGCCGCTCGGATATTTTCCGCTTCGTCTTTTGAAAAGGGTTCGGCCGCCCTACCCTGTTTGTTGTCCTTACTCTGCGGTGCGATATTTTCATCGGAGGGAACGTAGAACTCGTCTTTCATGATCGAATAACGGCCGGACACTTCGTTCATCCTGCCCGTGCGGTGGCGCACCCATTGACGCGCGACGAAGATCGGCATTTTAAGGTGAAAGGTCATCACCACCTGTTCAAAGGGAGAAGTGTGTTCGTGGCGCAAAAGATAATCGATGAGCGCGCCGTCCTGCGAAACCGTCTTCGTTCCTTCTCCGTACGAAACGCGCGCCGCCTGAACAATCCGCGCGTCTCCGCCGAAATAATCGACAAGGCGGACAAAACCCTTGTCGAGCACGGGATATTCTTTATCGAGAATCGCTTCCGCTTCGGGAACAACACAGTGAGCCATATATATTCCTCTTGTACATGTGCGTATGTATTATGCATCCAACTTTTCAATTGACAAGAATATAACAAATTTCCGTGCACAGTGCAATATTCGAAAAATGCTCATTCGGACGTATCCCTCGCTTCGCTCGGGTCAGGCTTTCCGGCGTTACGCTGCCGCTTGCCTTTCGGCGCCAAGCGTGATACAGTAGTCCCATGTTGCCCGTAATCCTTTCGGGCGGTTCGGGCTCGCGCCTGTGGCCGCTTTCGACACCCGACGTACCCAAACAATTTCTTCCTCTCACGGACGCAAAGCGGACGATGATCCAGCAGACGGTCATGCGGCTCGACGGTCTCGATTTTATGTCGTCTCCGCTCGTAATCTGCAACGAACACCATACCGCACTCGTCCGCTCGCAGCTTTCGGACATCGGCAAACTGCAGCGTCCCGTCATGCTCGAACCGGTCGGGCGCAATACCGCACCGGCGATCGCGGCGGCAGCTCTGTACTGTACAGAGCACGAAGGCGACGGGCTTATGCTCGTTCTCCCCTCCGACGCAACGATTTTAAACGTACCCGTATTTCAAAAGGCGGTCGCAAAAGCGCATAAAGCCGCATTGAAAAACAAATACGCGCTCTTCGGCATTGTGCCTACAAGGGCGGAAACGGGATACGGCTATATCGAAACCGAAGCGGGTATGCTCGAAGATGCACGTCCGGTCAAAGCCTTCAAAGAAAAGCCGGACGAAGCGACCGCCCGGCGATACGTTGCGGAAGGAAATTATTTTTGGAACAGCGGCATGTTTGCAATTCCCGCCGAACTCTACCTCGCGGAGATAAAAGCGTTCGCGCCTGAAATGCTGTCGCACGTAAAAGATGCGTATAAAAATGCCGAACGGACGGATACGGCCGTAAAGCTCAATAAAAGCGATTTCGAAGCGATAGAAGGCAATTCGATCGATTACACCGTCATGGAACACACGAAAAACGCCGTCGTCATTCCGCTCGATGCGGGTTGGAGCGACGTCGGCTCGTGGAACATGGTGTGGGAACTTTCCGAAAAAGACGAACTGGGAAACGCGGCGAACGGCATCGCTTTTTTCAAAGATGCCTCCGGCAATCTCATTCACACCGAAAACGGAAAAGCGGTCGCACTGCTCGGCATAAAAAATTGCGCCGTCATCGAATCGAAAGACGGACTGCTCATCGCCGATATGCAGTACGTACAGGAAGTAAAAAAAGCCGCCGAACGCTTTTTAAAATAACGCGAACTTTTAAAAATTGCAATTATTAAAGGCTTGCTTTGAACATTTTCTACCCGTCAATACACAGGAGCAGCGACAGCATGAAAATCACACGCCTTATATTCGACCTCGACAGTACGCTGTATGCTCCGACTGCAGGCATCACGGCAGGATTTTCGGATCGCACGCTTTCGTTCGTTTCGGATTTTTTTAACATAAGCCGCGAAGAAGCGCGCGCAAAGCGCCTTCGCAATCTGCCGAATTTTTCCACGACGCTCGAATGGCTGCAAAGCGAAGGTCTCACCGATGTCGAAGGCTATTTGGCGTATATGCACCCCGAAAGCGAAGCGGACGAACTGGAAGCCGATGCAAACCTGCGCCCGCTTCTCGAATCGATCGGCATACCGAAATCGATTTTAACAAATTCGCCGCTCGAACACGCCGAGCGCGTCCTCAAAAAATTAAACGTCGCCGACGAGTTCGAATCGATTTGCGACATACGCGATTGTAATTTCAGAGGCAAACCCTACGAAACCGCTTACCGCGCCGCTCTCAAAAAATGCGGCGGCACGACGGACAACAGCCTCTTTTTCGACGACCAATTCAAATACGTCGACGGATATGCGGCGCTCGGAGGAGTCGCCGTCCTCGTCGGCACTCACAACGGCACGCCTCTGGGAGCGGGAGCATCTCCCGCGCTGAGCGCCGCTTCCGCGCCTCCTTTGCACCCCGGACGTGTGCTCCGCATGGCCGATATTTATGCACTGCCCGCCCTCTTGAAACAAATCGCCGATTTATAGTATAATGGTGAAATACGGGGATATAGCTCAGTTGGTAGAGCGATAGGTTCGCAATCTATAGGTCACCGGTTCGATCCCGGCTATCTCCACTTTTAATTCTTTGCATTATAAGTAATTGCAAGCCTTGTATTGTTTTAAAGTACAGGCAGAATGTCAATAAAATATCAAGGACTTGCATTATGGATTATCATGTATTCAAAAAGCCGGTTGTCGGCAAAAACGGAAAAATCGAAAAACGTTGGTACTACTGGTATGTTTTAAACGGCAAACAGTATCAAAAGATTTGTAAAAACTGCCGAACGCGTGCCGAAGCGGAAGCGTTTATCAGTGAACTTCCCGATGTTAATAAATTAAAATTATTAATTTCAGATGTCGCGAAAGATATGTACTTGCCCGGAAGCGAACACGTTTCACGTCGAGAGCAACTCGGCCGATCGGTCGTACGTGAGACGTTGCATGAGGCGCGTATTTTTACCGACCATATTATCAAACGATGGGGATCGTATCGCTTAGATGAAATTACCGTCAGTGAAGTCGGAAATTATTTGATGGCATTACCGCGTTCCGGATCGTGGAAAAACCGATATGTTTCTATTTTTCGGGAGATATTTGATGAGGCAGCGTGGTACAATGTAAAAGTAATGAAACCGAATTTTCCTCGCTTCGCAAGAAAACGCGGTGATTATGACGTTTTATCTTCAGATGAGCTTAAAATTCTGTTTACGCAAGAGAATTTTACAGCGGAAAAAACGGATGCGGAAACGTTGTTCCTGTTTTTTTATTGTACCGTATATGCAGGTTTGCGTATAAGCGAAACGCGGGCGCTTCGTACAAAACAATTTTTATTTGATAGAGATGCGTTGATTATTGACGGTTATTGCAAGCGAGACGGCACAAGAACGAGTTTTAATAAAAAAGGCTCGATTGAGAAACCGAAACATCGTGCCGTTTGCTTGCCGGAAGATTTGGTGGCTCGTATGCAACTCTATATAATACAACGAAATAAAAAACCCGACGATTTTGTTTTTACCAATGCTTTCGGCGATCCATTACGAGTTGAATACATGGAAGATGTCTTTACTCGCGCGCTGGGCAGGGCGAAAATAAACACTACCGATAGAAAGCTCACGCCGCATTCGTTGCGCTATACGTATATTACAAAAATGCGGCGTATGGTCAGCGGCGATGATGTTATGAAGCTCGCAGGGCATACCGAAGTCGGCATGACAGATTACTACAATACCCCTTCAATCGAAGACGCCCTTGCCGGTATTGCCGATTTAAAGCCGGCAGTGAAACGGCTTTTTGATTAATTTTATCTTTTTCCATAGCAAACATAGCTGATTTTCTGCGAGAGAATCGAATTTGAAAAAAAACGAAAAAAAGTGAGTTTTTCATTTTTTTTCGTTTTTTTTTATTTTTCAATTTTGTGTATTTTACCACGTTTTTTTAATGATTTATATTCATTAATATAGCTATTTATATACGGTAAAGCGGTAAAGTAATTTGTATATGTATAAGTCAGTACCTTGAGATAAAAAAATATCGTCTTTTTTATCTATAGCGAATTAAGTTTATCACGGCAAAAATGCACTACTTTCTTACTGTTTGCCGATAAAATGTTTTACCGAACAAAAGGTACTGTGACAGGGGGATACGGGGTGCAATTATTCGGCGGCGAGTGCCTTTAAAAATTTGTGTGCCATGTCCGGTGTCGGGTTTGCTTTTAGTTTACATCCATATAGCGATTTAACACGAATGTCTTTACAGTTAGCAAGTATGGAAGTGTCATTAGCTGAATTTGCACGTATGGCGGGAGTTTCCCGCGCGGCAATTTCAACGAAAAAGAAAAATCATACACTCGTCATAAACAGCGCCGGAAAACTCGATACGGATAACCCGCTGAACCGCTCGTACCTCGATCGCCGCCGGCAAATGTCTCGACAGCAATTCGAGGCGCGCCGAATCGCAGAGGAAGCGACTGCGCAGGCGACTTCTCACGTGAGAAGTGCCGCGTATACGGCTGCCGTACCGTATGCAGGAAACGCAACCGGCACGACGGGCGCGGCGCAGGAAGCGTTGAATATGACGCTCCGCGATCTCGTCATCAAACACGGGAGCATAGACAACATAGAACGCTATGCGAAAATCCTGCGCGATTTGACGGCGGCCGACGAACGCGATCAAAAAATACAGGCGCGCCGTCTTACGCAAGTGCCGAGAGATTTCGTCGTCTCGCGGCTGTTTTCGTTCGAAGATCAGCTGATGAATAAACTGCTGGATGTACCGGAAAATGTCGTCGATCAAATTATCGCCGTCGCAATGGCGGACAGCGATACGAAACGGCAGGATATTATTAATATTTTAAGCGACAATCTGACGCGGTGCGTCGCCGGAAGTAAAGAGCATATCATAAACGAAGTGAACGCCCTGCGCGGAAAATACGAACGGCAGGAAACGGAAGCCGACGCCCTCGCCGAATTGAACGATCGCTTAGATACCATACAGCGGGAGACGTAAATGCTTGATGCAGGGAGTATCAATGCGAGCGATATCGATTTTATTGTCGAACAGTTTTCGCGTCTGACGGAAAAACGGAGCTACCAAAAACCGAGTGAATACATCGAAAAGGTGCGCTATATTGACCGCGCGCTTTCTCCGTTTCCCGGCAAATTCAGCTACGAAAAATTTCCGTATTTTCGCGAGATCGTCGATTGCTTCGCGCCTGACAATCCTACGCGGCGCGTGTACCTGATGAAAGGCAATCAGATCGGCGCGACGACGGGAGTGCTTGAATCGATTATGATGTATTACATCGGGGCGGTACCGTCGCCGGTGCTGTACGTACTGCCCGATGAGGGCATGGCGCGCGATGCGATGCGAACGAAAATCGAACCGACGATAGACAACTGCGGACTGCGGCCGCTTATTTTTGCGCAGTCGCGAAAAGCGGCGGGATCGAAAAACACGGGCGATACGTCGCTGAAAAAAGAATATACCGGCGGGTATCTGCACGCTACCGGCGCCGGCAGCGGAAACCGCTTCCGCAATTTTTCATACAAAATCGAACTTGTCGACGAAGCGGACGGCATGGAAGCGAAGATAAAAGGCGAAGGATCGATTTACGATATTGCGCTCGCGAGGCTCGACGCATATCCGAATTCAAGCAAGCTCTATATCGGCTCGACGCCGAAAGAAGAGCGCTCGTCGATTATTAATAAATTGTTTCATGACGGAACGCAGGAATATTTTTACGTGCCGTGCAAATACTGCGGAACGATGCAAAAACTCGAATGGTGCGTATGGGACGAAACGCGGACAAAACAGATAGGCGGTATCGTTTGGGAAAACGACGAAAATTATGTGCCGAAGCTGGAGACGGTCGGCTACCGATGTCCGCACTGCGGCGGCGTGATGAAAAATTACGACAAGGCGATCATCATGCAAAAGGGCGAATGGCGCTCCGACGTCGCCGCACATGATTTATTTACGCGCTCGTTTCATTTGACCGCGCTGTATAATCCGCCGGGAATGTTTTCGTGGGAAAATTATGTAACGTCATGGGCGGCGTGTTGGGATTTGAAAGAGAACCGCGTGAAGGACATTGAAAAGTATCGCGTTTTCAGAAACTTAAAACAGGGCCTGCCCTTTCAGGAAAAGAACGAAGGCATTAAATACGAAAAAGCGGTGGTTCACCGTCGGACGGGTTTTGCGCGCGGACACGTGCCGAACGAACTTGCGTCGCAGGATTCCGGCAGTGCGATTTTAATCGTCGTGTGCAGTGTGGACGTGCAGAAAAACAATCTGTTTGTCGATACCAAAGGCTATTCGTGGGGCGGCGTTACGTGGACGCTCGATTTTTTTTCGATCGACGGGCCGACGGAAGATTTCAACGGGCCGTGGGATAAACTCGCCGCGTATATCGACGAACACGTATTCGACGGAGATGACGGAAAGCATTACAAAATCGCGATCACGCTTGTGGATTCGGGCCGCTATACGGACTGGGTGTATTCGTTTGTCGGACGGTTTTCGACGGGTGTGTACGCGTGTAAGGGTATGGACTGGATTAAAAACGGCGAAACGTATCAGCTGTTTTCGCCCGCGACGCTTGCGCGTATCGGCTTGCCACTCGCCTATCACGTCAACACGGGCAAGCAAAAAGACCGCATCAGCAACGCGCTCAATTCGCTGCAGTGGAACGAAGGCGAAAAACAGCCGGCGTGGTATCCGAATTTTCCGGAAGATTTTCACGACGATTATTTCCGTATGTTCGAAGCGGAAGAGAAAGTCGAAGTCATCGACAAAAATACGGGACAATGGCTTAAAACGATTTGGCGGCAAAAGTTCGGCGCGGCGAATCACGGCTTCGACACGTATGTCTATAACCGTACGGCGCTTGAAATTTTCGCGGACGATATCTGCAGGAACACGCTCGGCATCGGGCATTTGGAGTGGGAAGCGTTTTGGAACTACGCGAAAGCGGGCGAGTTTTACTGGGCGGACGCGGACACGCCGACGACATAATTTTATTAATTTTTTTTTATTTTTGCCTCTTGACAAATTCGCCGTTTGGGCGCATAGTATAGATGCATAAAACGAAACTTCAAATGGCGGAAATTCGCGCCGTAACGCGATGTTTTTTTTGCCCGCAGCTTTATACTGCGGCAAAAGAGGCATAGTCGTGTGAATTTGCCGTGACTGTCGGTAACCCGCGAGGGCCCGAACGTTCCACCATTTGGGGGCGTTATGCGCAGTCACGGTTTTTTTTATTTTAAACCGGCTGCATTTTATCAAATGGAGGTACAAGCTATGGAAAAAGGCTTGACCATGCAGGAAGCCGCGGATGCATTAAACGCGGTTGTCGTCAAAGAAACGATCGGCGGTGCGGTTCGCGTCGCGGCGTTTCCCGTCACTTCTCTGCTTCCGGTGCCGAATCTTACGGCGGCGGGGCTTGAGTGGTTCGTGCGCGAAGTGCGTCTCGACATCACAAAGCTCATGTCGATCGCGTCGGTGTGCGACGGGAGCAGGTATTCGGCGTACGTGCCGAAAAATACCGCGCGCATCTTCTTTCCCGAAAAGGAAGGGGGTACGCAGCATCCGGCGTCATGGGTGATCCCGACGGGAGGCGGTATACCGGCTGACATCGTGGATATGCTGGCCGACTGGGAAGACGACGACTACGAGGAATTCAGCGACGAGGATGCCGCTGATGAAGCGCAGGCGCGGGAAGCGGAATCGAAGGCGGAAACTGCCGACAAAGAGGCAGGAGGTTCGCATGAACAAAGGCCTTGATTTTGACGCGGATGCGATGGGTACTGCAATCGACGACGTGGAGATGCTCGGCGATTTGTTGGCGCAGACTGCGGGGGAATCGTTTCGGAAAGGGACGCTCCAGCGTATGGGCATACAGCTGTTGGGTGATGCCGATGTGCTCAACGCGCAAAAGATGCGGCTGCTCGGTTTTACGGGCGACGACGATTAAGTAGCGGCGAACGCGCTGCAGGACGAAAAGTCTTGCGGCGCGTTTTTTTAGAGTTTCCGGCGGTTTGAATATATTTGAATTTTTCTATATATTTTTAAATATAAAACAGTATTTTTATTGAATAAACGCTTGAAATCGGTTATAGTATTATGAAATCAATAATCAGCAAAAGACAGGAAAGGAACTATGGAAACAAAAGAAACTTGTGTGCCGAACAGACAAGTGCTTGTTGCCGGAATCCGTGAATGTGAGACGCGAGAGGAAGTCGAAAATACATTTGCATTATTTTCGGTTTCCGATGACAAAGAGCGGTATGATGTGCTTGTCGAGGCTATGTATCAGCCGGAAATGTTTTTTTCAACGGACAATCCTGCATGGAAGCTGCGATATGAACTCGCGCTCGAACTCTTTTTAACGAAGACATGGAAGGTGCCGCCGTTTTACGAGCAGAGGGGTGCCGTCTGATGGGGTCGTTTGAATTTACCGATGAAACAGTTGCGCATATTGCGGAAAAATTTAATATAGACCGGCAGACGATAAAAACACTTTATGATAAATATGCTGACATTCATAAGCGAATGAAGAGCCAGTATCTTGCGCATGTTATGCGCTCGCTTGAAGATTTTGTACGCGAAGCGTGCCATGCGCCTTCTTTTCGTATTACGTGTACTCCGTCGTCAAATAATCCTGCAATAAAGGGTACCGGGTGCGCGAGTTATCAAAAAAATCATAGTTTTAATATTTTGTTCGATTCAATGCTGAATGCAAGGGAAGCCCGTGTCGTTATTGCGCACGAGCTCGGGCACTTGTTCTCGATAATCACGTTCGGCATGGAATACAAAGACAAGCATGAACCGCTTTCGTCGGTATTTGGTATCTTCACCATTATCGACAAAAATAATTTTTATGCGAATGAAACGCGCCCGCTCTTGCATCATTCATGCAACGATATAGTCGATGATTTTGCGTTGCTGAAAAATCGGGCTGACGAGCGTTATAATATATCCTAATTTCTATAATTTATCCATTTCGCTGTTGTATATTCTCTGCATATCTTCGGCGGCATAATCCGACGCGGGGCGAAGCCACGGGCGCGGTTTTGTCGTCGTGTTTGAAAATTTGAAGTTCCGTATCATTTTTAAAACGAATGACACGCTTGCCCCGTTGCGTTTGAAACGGGTGACGCGGTGCAGGTTTCCACCGTAGTTTATGAGTTTGCCGGTTTTTGCCGCGACGGCTGCCCGTGCGACGGAACGCGAGCGGCGTGTGCCGGATTTGGAAAAGGGGCCGCGCACTTTTTGCATGTCGGACATTTTGTATTGCCGGCGGATGCGGCCGCGGAATGCGTTTCCGGATCGGGCGGCGTTTGTCGGTATGGCAAGTTTGTTTCCGCGTTCGGGGGTATGTATACCGCCGTATTCCTGCCGTTCCATATAGGCGATTTCCCGTACCGCTCCGGTCGTCGCTTTAATGTCATCGATACGGCGGACGCCTTTCGGGCATTGATCGACGAGTACGTGACGCGCGGTGAACGTGTTTCGCGTTATAAAATTGCGCTGTATGTTTTCGATCGCTTTTTTGCGCGCTCGGAACGCAGTTATGTTTACGGTGTTCGCCCCTGCGCGCAGCATTGTTTTTTCGGTGTCTCTGATGACGTTGCGGAACGCATGAGGCCCGCGAAATATTTTTACCGATGCCATAAGCCGACTATAGCCCTTCCCCGCTTCCCGCGCTATATGGACTTCTCACGTGAGAAGTCCGCAAACGGGGCGAGTATACACAAGTAAAAATCCTGATTACATTATTTTTTTAAAATCCATATAGCGAAATTCTCATACAAATCCCATAATTTGAAATATGGGTATTTATTTAGATGATCCCGACGGTGTCGGAAACCTTTCGCCGGACAGCCGCGTACGAATGCAGCTGCAGCACGACAAGGTTTTACTGAATCAAATCGATCGCGCAATTCTCGCGTTTACGCTTACGAACAGCAGCGTGCAGGAATACACGATCGATACGGGACAGGATAAGCAAACGGTGAAACGTACCGACTTGCAAAATCTGTATGCCGTCAAACGCCAGCTTTTGGGCGAAATCGCGCAGTTGGAATCGGCGTTGTCGGGCGGCGGAGCGTTCCGAATCGTACCGGGATTTTAATATGCGAATCACTGAAAAACATCTCGACAATTATAATTTTTATCTTGCGGATTTCGCGCGGGAAGCGCTGGACGGCTGGGACGGCTCGAAATTTTCGGGTTCGCTCGGTGCGCTCGGCGATTTTGATTTTGTCGATTATTGGACGCTGCGGAAACGGTCGCTGCGTCTTTTCCGCGAAAATATTTACGCAAAGGGTATTATCCGCCGCCTTGTCCTGAATGAAATTCATACGGGGCTTATCCTTGCGCCGACGCCCGTCGCATCGGTTATTTGGCCGTACGACGACGGAGCGAAGCGGGACGAGCTGGGAGTTGAATACGGAGATGCGTTTTCTACGCAGTTCGGTTTGTATGCGTCTACCCCCGCTGTTTTCGATTACGACGGGACAATCACTTTCGGCAAGTTTCAGGAAATTGTGCGGACGGAAAGTCTTATCTGCGGGGACGGCGTTATCATTTCGCGGATCAACAGGAATACGAAGCTCCCCTCTTGGCAATGGGTGAACGGGGACGCGGTGCGCACGCCGACGGATTATACCCCGCGCAACGGAAATTATATTCGTCACGGCGTGGAGTTCAATCAATACGGCAAGCAGGTGGCGTTCCATATCAGACAGGAGATCAACGGCAAGGAATCCTATGAGCGGGTACCGTGCCGCGGCGAAAAGAGCGGACGGCGGATCGCGTGGATGGTATACGGATCGAAGACGCTTGTCGACGATATCCGCGGTGAACCGTTTCTTGCGGACACGTTGTATATGCTCAAAGACCTTGACAGATACCGTGACGCGGAAACGAGGGCGGCGGTCGTGAATGCGATGCTTGTGTGGTTTATCAAAAAAAATCAAACGGGTGTGAGCGGTGCCCGTCCTACCGACAATATGCCGAATATTAAGCCCGGCACAAAGTTTGTGTACAGGGGCGAAGATAAAGCGCGCCTTCCGATGAAAGTCAATGAACCGGGGACGGTGTTTGATTTACCGTACGGCGAGGAAGTGCAGAGTTTTCAGACGAACCGCCCGAACGTGAATTACGGGACGTTCGAGGGCGCCATTCTTGCGGCTCTTGCATGGACGCACGATATTCCGCCTGAAATTCTTTTGCTTAAATTCAGCAGCAATTACAGCGCTTCCCGCGCAGCGAATATTGAGTTTGAAGTGTATTTGAAACGGCAGATTAAACGGCTTTCGGACAGTATTTGCACGCCGGTTTATTGCGAGTTTATCACGCAGGCTGTTTTGACGGGGCAGCTTGCGGCTCCGGGATTTATCGAAGCGCACGCGGACGGGAGCGCATGGCGCGTCATTGCGGCGTGGCTTGACTGCGCGTGGATCGGGCTTTCGCGGCCTGCAATCGATCGTGAAAAAGAAATAGACGCGTCGCAAAAAGCGCTTGATAACGGGCTTACGACGTTCGATATCGAATCGCGGCGCGCCTGCGGACTGTCGTTCCGGCAGGTGATGGCAACCCGCAAGAGAGAAAACGAGCTTATGGAGCGTATCGGTTTTACGCCGCATGTGTACGAAGACAATAACGGCGTACCGGTCGCAAAATCCGAAGCGGAAAGTGATGAAGAATAGGAGGGCGGGAGATATATGGCGGTAAAGCAGCAGCAGGTTTCACAGCGGGGTTTACTCGAACAGATGTACGGAAGGATTGAAAACGTCGCTGAAATGTTCAGTGCGCAGGGTGCGGTTTTGGCACGGCTTGATGAGCGGGTACAGTCAATGCAGCGGACGCTTGATTTACATCAAAAAAAAATCGAGGAAAACGACGTCGCGCGCGATGTCAAGATGTTGTGTGAAAAAGTGGAACATTTTGAAATAAAGGTGGATGCAAGTATCGCTGCATTGGACGGACGGCTCGATGTGCTTGAAAAGCAATCGGGGAACACGGCGCTTTCGGTGTGGAAAAAAATCGGCGGAGCGGCGGTTACGGTTATAACGTCAAGCGCGGTTGCGTGGATCGTTTCCGCGCTGAACAAATAGGGCATTACGGCGCAGGGGCGCCGTTTTGATATTTTGTCGGAGGTTTGCTATGAGCAAAATCGTCGCGTTTTTTAAGAACAAAGCGGTCAGAATCATCGCATGGATTTTGCTTGCGGCTTCGGTTGTCGCGCTCGGCTTCGGCGGCGCGATGAAAGAAAGCGTGAGCGGGTTCGATGTGGTTGTATTCTCGGTGGTCGCGGGCGTGTCGGCTCTTATCGCGTTTATTACAAATGCGGTAAAAAGCGACAAGTAGTTTTTACGCCCCTGCCGGCTTTTGTAAAATCCTGTCTCGGCAGGCAGGGGCATCTTGGCGGTATGAAAAAGTTTTTATTTTTGGCAATTTTGGCGGCGGTATTTATTTACGATGTGTATTGTATTTGTTTACTGCTGCGTTTTATCGGGTTTGTGTTTTCGAGGCTGGTATGAAAATTTTATTAATTATTATTGCCGTGCTTTTGTTTTTATGCGCTGTTTTCTTTTTTTTGTGGCGGCTGTCCGCGCAAAAAAACAAAAAAACGAAATATTTGTACGACGAAGCATGCAAGCGGAATATCGCGCTGAACGAGCTGATCGGAAAAATGAAGGCGGGTGAAATTCTAAAAAGCGAGGTACGGAAAAATGCGGACAAAAAAATCGGCGGTATGTACGGCGGCGATAATCGCAGCCGTTTTGATGCTGCAAATAACCTCATGCGCGACAACTAAAGAGGTTCCGCGCGTTTTTATTCCCGAACTCGAAGTGCCGGTCTTCCCCTACCCGTCGTCGGCGGTACTCGACGAAGAGCGCGGAACGGTTACGATGTCGCTTTCTGATTATCTGCGGATCGCCGAATACAAAGTGCGTGTCGACGAGCTGAAAGAATATATCGACGGTTTGAAACGAATCTATGCGCAGGATGAAACTGATTCTGCGCTTGATAAAACAGGCGGAGGTTCATAATGTTTCATTTTGTACTTGCACGCGATCCGAAAAGTTACGATTTCAAAGCGGATCGAAAAAAGCCGGACGGTTTTACGAATAATTGGAAAAACAACAGTATTGACGAGCTTGCGTTATATCACGATGACACGCTCGTTTTTCGTGCGCGCTGTCAGTCGGTTGCAAATTATTGCTTCGGAGCGATGGCGCCGGGCGATACGACGTCTTTCGGCGATACTGTCGCGCCGGGAAAATTTACAGTTCGTTGTTTCGTCCCGTCGCGTGCATTTCACGGGGAAATTCATGCGATCGTCAATACGCGCGATATCGACGGACAGGTCATCAATCACGACGCGATGCAGCTTTCATGCAAGGGTTTCCAAAACGGGCGCTGGCTTATCCATGACAGGTATTCGACGAAGCTCGGACGCGATACGAATTACGCATGGTCGGCGGGATGTTTTATTCTCGCGTCGGCGGATTTGGCGCGGCTTGCCGGTGTTATGCGTTGTGTCGGCATAAAAGCAGGCGATGAAATTTCGGGTGCCGTCATAGAAAAGGGGGCGAAGCTATGATTTTTGACTTGTCTCGACTGCTCGACGCGGGTGTCGGTGTTGCGATTGTGCTCACGGTTATTTTTACGGAGCTTATTAAAAAACTCGATAAAAACGACAGGTTGAAAGGCTATAGGGTATGGATTCCCGCGATTTTGTCGCTGGTGTTCAGCGCCGTTATGGCGTTCGGCGAGTTTTTTATTTTGCAGCAGATTCCGTTTTATGCGGCGGTTATCTTCGGTGTTTCGGTTTTCTGCTACGAGGCAATTTTGAAGCGATTCAGGTCGGATTCGGGGAACGATCGGCGCGATTACGATGCGGGTGAAATCAATATCAACGAAACATAAAAAAATGCAATATCCATATAGCGATATTTTTCAGCGGGCGTAATAATCGAGGTATCTATGTTTGAATTATTAATTAATAAACAGATTGGTGACAGCTTTTGGGACGAAGGCATAACACCGGAGTTCGTGCGGGATCAGCTTAAAAGCGTTCCGGCGGGCGAAGATGTGTGTATCGTTATCGATAGTCCCGGCGGCAGCATTTGGGACTGTATATCGATTTATAACGAAATACGGCAGTTTGCGCGGGCACACGACGGCACGATCGAAACGTATATACAGGGCATGGCGGCGAGCGCAGCATCGATTATTGCGCTTGCGGCAAAAGACGTTTCCCGCAAAAACAAAGTCGTCGTAGAAGACAACTCGGTTTTTATGATTCATAACTCGTGGGTTTTGGTGTCGGGCGACAGGAATCAGCTGCGCGAAAGCGCGGACAATATGGAGCGCATCGACAACCTGATGGCGCAGTGTTATTCGCGTGTCAGCGGCCGCGCGCTTTCCGTCATCAAAAAAGAGATGGATGAAACGACGTATTTTTACGGCGACGAAATCGTCAATGCGGGTTTTGCCGACAACGTTATGGCAACGGAAGAAACGGAAGAGACGAAGGAAGAATTTATCGAAGCGGCGCGCGCAAAGCTGCTGCGGATGCACAGCAAAGCACGGGCGGTTTCCGGAGAGGCAGCATTGCAGAAGCTCGCCGCCCTTGCCGTCAACGTACCTATGGGAAAAGCGGGCAGCAAGCCCGGAAACAATATGCCTACGGGCAAAGTGGAGGGCTGTATGACAGTCGATGAATTGAAAAAAAGCAATCCCGACGTATATGAATCGGTTTTTGCGATGGGCAAAGCGGACGGTGTGAAAATTGAACGCGAGCGCGCCGGTTCGCTTTTGAAGATGGGCGAACTCGCGGGCTGTATGGATGTGTCGGCGGAGTTTATCCGAAACGGATCGGAAGTCGCCGATAACGCCGTGCAGGAAAAATTTTTCGAAAAGCGTCTTGCAAAGAAAACGCTTGACGCGCAGGCGCTTGATAAAGTGCCCGATGTCGTGACGCCGAAGGGCGACGGCATGGAAGACAAGGCGGCGAACGAGCGCGACTTTATGTCGGCTTTTTCAAAGGAAACGGGCTTGGCGGAATAAGGCAAGGAGCGGTTATGAACGGAAATAAAGAGATTATCAATCACGGCGGTGCGAAGCTGCTTTTAGGCGACAACATTTTTGCAAGCGGTATCGTTTCGCTCGGAAACGGAAAAACACTGAAAGACGGTGCGCTGCTTACCGTTGAAGCAAGCGGCAAGTTCGCCGCGGCGACTGCGGCAGGGGCGAATTGTGCCGTGTATGTCGGTGATGAAATCGTCAATCACAGCGCATCCGCGGCGGATATCCCCGTCCGCGTGTGTATCGGCGGAAAGCTCCGGCGCGATGCGGTTTTGGTCGGAGATGCCGCCATCGAGGCGAAGGCTGCCCTTTCGCTTCGCTCGTCGGGTTTGTTTTTGCTTGAAGTGCAGGATATCGGCAAGCAGGACAATCAATAATTTTTTTTGAAAGATTATTAATTATTAAGGAGTGTATTATGATTGAGCTCTTGAAAAAGATTCTCAAGATGTTTACGGATGACGTTCGGATGCAAAAGCGCGGCTTTTTCACGACGTTTTTCAAAACAACGGAAGAGGACTATACGGACAGCGAATACGCCGATATCGACATTGAGCGCACGGGCGATCAGGTTGCCCCCGTGCTCAAAGATCACCGCACGGGCGGTACGATTATCGATGACGATGTTTTTACGGAAAAGAAATTCAAGCCCCCGTTTACCTGTTTGCAGCGTCCGGTACCGCTGTACGATCTGATGAAGCGGCAGCCGGGGGAAAGCGACGCGGCGGATGTGCGAGGGGAATGGTTTGGGAGGCTTGTAAAAAAAATTGTCAAAGCAATCTCGAAGATGCACAGAATGTGCAAGGAACAGGTCGAACTGCAGGCGGCGCAGATTATGCAGACAGGCACGGTTTCCCTTGCCGACGAAAGCGGCAATGTCGTGTACGATCTCGACTATAACATGAAGGCGTCTCATAAACCGACGGTTGCCGTGTCTTGGGGCGCGGCCGGCGCTACGCCGCTTTCGGATATCGAATCGTTGTGCGATGCGATCAACGATGACGGCAAGGCCGATCCGTCTATCGCCGTTTTCGGTAAAAACGCATGGAACGCTGTGCTTAAAAACGATGAGTTCAAAGACATGGTGAAGCGCGATGGGCTTAATCTCGGACAGCTTTCGCCTGCTCTCAAGAATCACGGCGGGCGTTATAAGGGATATATCGATGTCGGCAGCTATCGTCTTGAGTTGTGGGTGTATAACGACAGCTATGAAAAAGTCAAGGACGGCACGCGCGTCAAATTCATGGATCCGGACAAGGTTATCATCACGGCAGCGATCGAAGACCTTGACTTCCGGCTGGTGTTCGGCGGCATTCCGACACTCGGCATGAAAGAACCGTTCCGTAGTGTCGTTCCCGATGCGGTCAAATACGAGGGCTTTATCAAAGTTCAAAACCGCGTTTTCAGCGACGAATCAAACGATACGTATACCGCCGAGGCGAAAATGCGTGCGCTTGCAATTCCCGTTTCGATCGATCGCTTCGGCTGTCTCAAGACGACGGCATAACGGAGGTGTGCAATGAGCAAAAAAACGGTTATCGCCGAGGGTGTTTCGATAACATCTAAGGGCATTATCTATACGTCAGGACAGGAAGTTTCCGCGGACGATTTTGTGTCTAAGGAAGTGTTCGATGTACTGATGAAACGAGGCAAAGTTGTCGAAGTGCAAGACACTTCCGACAAAGCGGCAAAGGCTGCTGCTGAAAAGGCTGCCGCTGAAAAGGCTGCCGCTGAAAAGGCTGCTGCTGAAAAGGTTGCCGCTGAAAAGGCTGCTGCTGAAAAGGCTGCCGCTGAAAAAGCTGCGGGCGGGAAGGGAAAATAATGAATCTGCGACGGCTTGCCGCAAATGATACGGTCATCACGATAGAGGGTGTCGATTCCGGCAACGCGGAATTTACCCTTATCGATGACAAGGGTGCCGTGTGGCATCTTACCGGCATTGTCGGCGATATCGGGTTAATGCTCGATACCGAAGGCAATGTTATCGCGGGGCGCACGGTGCAGGTTGTTTATCGCAGTAATCGAGTAATGTCAGGCGAAACGGTTATCGAACCGAAACGCGGGTGGAAGGTCAGCTATGCGGATCTGTCGGGCAAGGTGTGGCATTTGTTTGTGTCATTTTGCGAACCCGACAGAACGCTGGGGCTGACGCGTATGTATTTAGTGCTGGATTTGAAAAATGAATAAGATCGAGCGATTTATCAACAGCCCCGATTCGATCGAAATCATACGCGATCAAACAGCGGCGATTTTGACGCTCGAATTTGCCCGGCAACATGAGTTTGCACTTTCGGCGGGTGATGCCGATGCGCATGATTATGACGTATGTGTCTACGTTGAAAGCAGCGATCCCCTGCAGCTTGTAAACGACAAGGATAACCCCTTTCCACTTGTAAATGTGAGTGTAGACAGTACCGAACGCGACAGGGGTAGCGATCGAATATATACGCGGCGTATGAATGCGCGGATTGTGCTTGACTGCTATGCGGGGAGTAATTTTACGGGCGCGGCGGATATGAGTGCGGAAGCTACGCTGAAAGCGTGGAAGCTCGCCCGCATTGTGCGGAATATTATCAATGCCGAGCCTTATGTGTATCTTGGGTTGCGCGGGACAGTGTTCGGACGCGATGTTGTGAAGTATGAAGCGGGTGCGCCCGCCAATGTACAAAGTGCGCTGCGTGTGAGCATCGTGCGGTGTACGCTTGAAGTCGATTATCGAGATGATGTCGATGTCGTTTCGGGGGCGGCGTTCGAACTTGCGAGTGTTACGATTAAGAATGACACGGGAAAAATCCTTATTAATAATTAACGGAAAAGTCGCTTCCTTTCGGGGGCGGGAATCGAAACAGTATAGAGAGGTAAATCATGGGTGTAAGTAACAGTGCAATAAGCCGAGTTACCGGTGTCGATGTTGCATACAAAAATTTCAATGTCGGCAAGGCCGCGATGCTTCCGCAGCGCGTCGCGATTATCGGGCAGGGAAACGATGATGTGACGTATCCTCTTGATGCGTACGAATGCGACGGAACGTCTTCGTCTGTTGCCGAGCGATACGGGTACGGTTCTCCGTTGCATCTTGCGGTTATGCAGCTTTTCCCGATGACGGGCAATGCGGCGTCGTTTCCCGTGACAATATATCCCGTCAAAAAGAAATCGGATGCGACAAAGGCTGCCGGCAATATTCTTTTCAGCGGAACAGCGACGGCGGCGGGCCGTATTACGATTTCAATCGGCGGGAACGATATTTCGTTTTTAGCGGCAAAGGGCGATACTGCGGAGAAAATTTCCGCTGCCGCTGTTCTTGCGGTAAATGCCGAACTTTCCGTTCCTGTGCGTGCGGGAGCGGGTGCGAGCGGCGGTGTCGATCTTGCGGCAAAATGGAGCGGCGTGCTCGGCAATGATATTAGCCTTTCGTGTGAGTGCGAAGCGGACGGTATTACCGTGACGGTTACCGCAATGACAAGCGGTTCCGGCGTCCCCGACATATCGGATGCACTTGTCTCTATCGGAGAAGTGTGGGAAACGTTCGTACTCAACACGTTCGGTTATAAAAATGCAGCATTGCTTGATAAGTATCAGGCGTGGGGAGAGGAGCGCTGGAGCGTTACCAATAAAAAGCCCGCGCTTGTATGTACGGGCTGTACCGACGATTACAGCGTGCGGACAGCAATAACCGATGCCCGTCCCGCCGATTTTATCAACTTTCTCGCCGTTTCCGTCGGTTCTCCCGAACTGCCGTTTGTCGTTGCGGCAAAGGCGCTTGTAAGCGATATCGTGACGACTGCGGATAATAACCCCGCACAAAATTACAAGGGAAAACTTTCGGGCTTGAAAGCCGGAAAAGATGCGGCGCAGGAATCGTATGTCGTGCGCAACAATGCGGTCGGCAAAGGCAGCAGCACGAATATTAAAACGGGAAGCGTCGCCGAACTGAACGATATTGTGACAATGTATCATCCTTTCGGCGAGGGAAAATATCCGTCGAAGCGATATGTCGTCGATCTCGTCAAACTGATGAATATCGTGTACAACGTGCGCCTTATCATCGAAAGCGATGCGGTTAAAGGTGCGCCCCTTGTTACGGATGATACGGTTACGAGCAATGAAGCGGCGTTGCAGCCGAAAACATTCCGCACGTGGTTTTCGAACCTTGCCGATTCTCTTGCGGACGTCGCGCTTATCACGGAACCGAAATTCACAAAGAAAAATCTTTCCGTCGCGATTTCGAGCGAAAATCCGAAACGCATCGATGTTGTTTATCCGGTGAAACTTTCCGGCAATGTCGAAGTCGCAAGTGTCGATCTGCGTTTCGGTTTTTATCTTGGTTAATGGAGGTATGTTATGGCAAATGCAAGCGGGCCGATAGAATCGATCGTCATCAACGGACGTCGTTTTACGAGCGACGGGGATGACAGCTGTACCGTTACGTATAACGGGTTCAATAATGAAATTAAGCCGAACGGAGACGGGACGATGCGTATGCTGAAATCCCGTCATGCAGGGAGTATCGGCGGGTTGCATATCGTTATTCGACATGAGCGCAACGATATGGAGTTTTTAAAAGAAACGCAGGACGGCATGGATTTTGTCGCGGTGTCTGCGACGCTTGTCGACGGTACGGTGCTGTCGGGAAACATGCAGCTTACCGATGCGGTCGAACTCGACACGAAAGAGGGGACGGCGTCCATTACGTTGGAAGGGGTGCTTGAAAAATTGTAAGCATCACGATAACGAATCCTGTGAGGTTGGAACATGAAAAAAGATGTTGTTATGAGCAAAGAGCTTGCGCAAGAGGCATTCGATCAATGGGCGGACGAAAACGGTATTGAGCTCGACACGGATATACTCGGCGAAGATACGATAAAGACGATACAACCGTTTAAGGCGCGTATCGTCCGCGCTTTTATGAACGGTGCACTTGTCGTAAACGACAACGGAAACCTTGTGTACACTGTCAGCACGCTTTCCGACGAGGGGTTTGCAGGAGAGCATGTTGAAATCAAAAGCCCGAAGGGTGACGGTTTTATTCCGTCGGGAAAAAGAAAAGACGATGAGGTGTATCGTCTTGTCGAAATTACGGCGAGCATGACGGGGAAAGATACCGGCTGGTTTTTGAAGCTTTCGGGAAACGATTTTAAAGTATTTATCGCCGTCACGTCGCTTTTTTTAATTGCCTGACAGTGACAATCGCCGACAGGTGTGAACGCCGCCGCGTCCCGGCTTGTGTCGGCGTTCCGGTCATGCTCAGGCAGATTTACAGCGATTATCATTTGCCGACGGATCCGAAGGTATTATCGCTTTCGGAGATTACTTTTTGGTATGAAGCGCTGATTCCGCAGCTTATCGCGATACAAAAACTCGACAAAGAGAAGATAAAACATGGCAAGGGCATATAGCATACAAACGAATTTTTTCCTTACCGACTACGCGTCAAAAGCTCTCGCAAATATCGGTGTTCAAAGCGAAAAGATGCAGGGTATGTTTAAAAACTCGTTTGCGGCTGCTGAAACCCGTCTTAATAATTTCAATCATGCGCTTAAAACAACCGCGAAATATGCTACGGGGGCGGCTATCGGTGCTGCGGCTTCGGGTGTCGTTGTCGCAACGCGGCAATACGCGGAATTCGACAATCAACTGCGTCGGGCGGGCGCGCTTTTCAGTGATCTCGATACGACATCGGCGGATTACGAGCAGTCGCTTGCGCAAATAGGGGCTACGGCGCGCGACGTCGCGGCAAAAACGGAGTTCAACGCGGTCGATACATCGCGGGCGCTTGCGGCAATGGCGCAGGCAGGTTATACGAGCGCGGACGCTATGAAGCTGCTTTCGGGAACGGCAGATATGGCAACGGCTGCGGGAACAAGTTTAGGGGAAGCGGCGTCTATCGTTACGTCGTCGCTCGGTGCGCTCGGTCTTGATAAAACGGAAGATGAGCTGCGTCGTGTGTCCGATGTATTTGCGATGGTGCAGTCACGGTCGCAACTCGACATATCCGGTATGTTTACGGGCGTCGCAAAAGCCGGCGGGCAGTTTTCGCGGGCGGGGCAGGATGTCGAACAGCTTGCGGCGGCGGCGGCGCTTATCAGGCCGTCGTTCGCGTCGGCGGAAGAGGCGGGAACGGCGCTTAATGCTGCTTTTGTACAGCTTGGTTCAAGCAAAAATCAGGATTTCCTTAAAAGCATAGGTGTCAACGTAAAAGATGCAAAGGGTGATTTTCTTGCATTTGAAGATATTCTTTCACAGTTGGAAGAGGCGCTTGAAGGCAAGGGAACGGCCGAACGTGCCGGTATTCTCAGCAGTGTTTTCGGAACGCGAGGCGAAAAAGCTATCGGGTCGCTTATTACAAAAGGGGCGGACGCTTACAAGTCGTATATCGCCATGCTCAAAGGAGCAAGCGGAGCGTCGGCAACTATGGCGGCGGCAATGCGCGAATCGCTTCAAAACAGATTCGAAGTTTTGAAGAGTGCGCTCATGGAACTCGGATTCAAGTTTGTCGAGGTGTTTCGTGAAGACGGTGTAAACGCGATGGCAAAACTGACAAAGGCGATAAATGAGTTCGATCCTAAGCCTGTTGTAAAATTTGTCCGCGATGCGGCGACAGTCATCGGTACGCTTGTAAAGGTCGCATGGAAGCTGCGCGGGGTTATCATTGCGGTGTATACGGTAGTGACGGTATACAGAACCGTTATGATGGGTGTCGTCATCTGGCAGCGGGCGCATACGGCGGCAGTGAAGATAGCGATCGCAGTGCAAAAGATATGGAGTGTTTTGATTGCCGCTAAAAATATCACCGTGTATGTGGCACAGCTCGTTGCGGCGAAGGTCGCAACGCTCGCTTACGTTGCCGCATCGAAGATCGCCGCCGGGGCGCAGGCGCTTTTAAACGGCGCGGTCGGGGTCATGAATGCGCTGTTTGTCGCTTCTCCGATAGGTTGGATTGTCCTTGCGATCGGTGCGCTTACGGTTGCCGTTATTTTAGCGCATAAGCATTGGGACAAAATAACCGCCGCGATCGGGAAAGCGTGGGAAGTGACGAAGAGTATAACCGCCGCGATCGGAGGCGGGCTTGTCAACGCATTCAAGTCGCTCGGCGAATGGCTTCAAAATACCGGCATTATCGACGCGTTGCGGGCGATAGGCGCGGCGGTGTTCGATTTTTTGACGTTTCCGCTGCAGAATGTGCTTGAGCTTATTTCGAGGCTTCCGCTTGTCGGAAAGTTTGCGGATATCGGATTGAACGGTTTGCAGGCCGCATCGCAGGCGATTGCGGGAGACAGAGGGGGCGCGGCGGTTGCCGATGCGGGCCCCGTGACGCCCGCATCACGTGCCGCGGCAGCGTCGTATTCGCGGAGTGAGGAAGTGAACACGTCACAGGTTGAAATCGGTTTGGCGCAGGGTTTGACGGCGCAAGTGAGCGGGGCGGCTCCGAATATCACCGTGCGGAGGACGCACAGCGGCGCATTTTATTGATTGACTTTTCGCGCGGTGTGAATATACTTTTATAAGCGGGGGGCGACTATGAGTACCAAAAAACCGACAGATACCGGCTGCTTATCCGTAATCATGTTTTTTATCATGATAAGCTATGCCGTCAGCTCGATTCGAAACTGTTTTACCGGCGGAAAGAAAAAAGCGGAAACGCCGCCCGTGCAAGAGATACAACGAACACCGCCGGTGCGAGAATACGTCGTGCCGCCTGAAATTAAAGGGAAGTATCGCATCGCGTCGACAAAGGACGTGTCGTTCCCGATGGTCAAACGCTATGTGTACAACGTCGTCGTAACGGGAGAACCGACAAAGGCGGAGCTGACTGAAATCGCATACGCGGTTTTTGAGGAAGCAAAAAAACGCACGCCGTTCAACGCTTTATCGGTCGTGTTTTACGATTACGAGTGCCTTATCTATCACGGCATTGTCATGGGGAATGCCGATTTTGCGCCCGACGGAGACTGGGGCAAGGCAATGGATGTGCAAACCGGCAATTACCGGACGATGAAAATTATCAATGAGATCGAAGAGCCGTACTGGCCGAATGCGGTTACGGAAAGAGAAGCGGAGATATACGCCGAATTTCAAGACGCCTTGTATAAAGTCGTATCTGAAGATGCTATGGCGGACGAAGATGTCGTTGCTGCGGAGTTCGCGAAGAAATACGGCATGACGGAAAAAGCGTTCAACGATTTGTACATTCGCGTCAACGCACGACTACGAAAATAGCTCGTGTGATTTACCGTGCGATGCCGAGTTTTTGACAGAGGGCATCCTGCAACGTTTGGCTGAAATTGACGGAAGCCCTTTCGGCTTTTGTGTTCAGCCACGCGGGGATCGAAAGCGTTTTTTTTATCGCCCTGCCGTCAAATTCTTTTCGCCATTCGTCCGTGTCCGCGAGGATATACGACACGGTTCCGCGCGTTTTTATTTTATTAATTTTGCTTGCCGGCGGAATCGCCTGCCCGTCGTCTTCGTAGCTTGCGAGCATCATTTCAATGCAGTCTTTCGCCATTTCGATGGCATCCGCCATATTGTCGCCGAACGTATAACAGTGCGGAATATCGGGAACGGTTACGCCGATTTTTCCGTCGTCGTCTTCGAAAATCGCAGGATACACGTATTTCATATCAAACCTCCGAAAAAAGGCGGGCGTTTTCGCGCCCACCGGAAAACCTATTTAAGACCGGCGTCTTTTAAGATTTTTTGGGCCGTACCCGTCGGTATGTCCCCTGCATGGCGTGGAATCGGCACTTTTTGTCCTGTCGGGCTGACCGCAAGGTCGTGTGCCTTACCGTGAACGATTTTCCAGCCGGCTTTCTTGAACTTCCGTTCAATTTCAAGCTTCGTCATATCGTTCCCCCATGTCTTTAATATAATACGTATTATTACGTATGTCAAGCATTTTTTTAAGTTTTTTTTATATTTTCCCCGCTCCGCATAAAAACCTCGCCGCAAAAAATCGCTTGACAAAAGAGCGTCCGTGATATAAGCTGTAATCACCTAAAACGAAACTTCAAATGGCGGAAATTCGCGCCGGATCGCGATGTTTTTTTTGCCCGCAGCTTTATACTGCGGCAAAAGAGGCATAGCCGTGTGAATTTGCCGTGACTGTCGGTAACCCGCGAGGGCCCGGACGTTCCACCATTTGGGGGCGTTAGGTGCAGTCACGGTTTTTTATTTTAAACCGTCTGCATTTTATCAAATGGAGGTACAAGCTATGGAAAAAGGCTTGACCATGCAGGAAGCCGCGGACACCTTAAACGCGGTTGTCGTCAAAGAAACGATCGGCGGTGCAGTTCGCGTCGCGGCGTTTCCAGTTACATCTTTACTTCCGGTGCCGAATCTTACGGCGGCGGGGCTTGAATGGTTCGTGCGCGAAGTGCGGCTCGACATCACAAAGCTCATGTCGATTGCGTCGGTGTGCGACGGCAGCAGGTATTCGGCATACGTGCCGAAAGATACCGCGCGTATCTTTTTTCCCGAAAAAGAAGGCGGCACAAAACATCCGGCGTCATGGGTGATCCCGACGGGCGGCGGCATACCTGCGGACATCGTGGATATGATGGCGGACTGGGAGGACGACGAGTACGAGGAATTCAGCGACGAAGACGCCGCTGATGAAGCGCGGGCACGGGAGGCGGAATCGAGGGCAGGAACTACCGACAAAGAAGTAGGAGGTTCTGCATGAACAAAGGCCTTGATTTTGACGCGGATGCGATGGGCGCTGCAATCGACGACGTGGAGATGCTCGGCGATCTTTTAGCGCAGTCTTCCGGGGATTCGTTTCGGAAAGGGACGCTGCAGCGTATGGGCATTCAGCTGTTGGATGACGCCGATGTGCTCAATACGCAAAAGATGCGGCTGCTCGGCTTTACGGACGACGACGATTAAGTAGCGGCGAACGCGCTGCAGGACAACATGTCTTGCGGCGCGTTTTTTTTTATAATATCCATATAGCGATATTTTTCGGCGGGGCGTATGATTGTGTTATGTCATGGCAGGATGCTATCGCGGAAGCTGCATATACATCTCATTCGGGAAAACGGCAAACGTTCCGTTTCGAATCGGTTTCCCGCGAAACCGATTTAAAAACCGCGACGTTTACGTTTCCGGGCAAAGACGGCGCGCTTGTGCAGTCGCTCGGCATCGGCGGCAGGCGGTTCCCGCTTACGTGTTATTTTTCGGGCGCGCAGTGCATGAAAGATGCCGACGATTTCGAAGCGCTTTTGCGCGAAAGCGGGAGCGGAAGGCTTTCGCATCCGGTGTACGGAACGGTTACGGTTATTCCGACGGGAACGATAAAACGAAGCGACGATTTGATTGCGGGCCTCAATCAATCGGTCGTCGATGTTACGTTTACCGAAACGCTCGATGTGTCGTTTCCCGAATCGGAGGTTGCGCGCGAAGATACGCTGCAAAGTGCGCTCGGCAATTACGAAGATGCCGCCTGCGCCGCGTATGTCGATATGCTTGCAACCGATAAAATCAGTGATAAAATCGAATTGCAAAGTACGCTGAAAGCGGAACTGTACGAAGTCAATAAGGGGACAGAAAAACTTATCAAACAAGCCCCTGCCCTGTCTAAAAAAAATATTTTATCGGAGCTGTCGTCGCTTTATGCGCAGGTGACCGGTTGGATCGGATCGGTCGATAAAGTCGCAAAATACGCAATGGAGATTGCGGCGGTTACGCTGAAAATTATTAAATTGCCTTCGACGATTGCGATCGGAGCGGAGGCAAAAATCGAGGGATATCGCGCGCTTTCAAAAAACATTATGCGGGCTGCGGGACGGGGAAACGCCGGTGTCGGTGCGCTTCGCAATCGATACGCGGCGACAAGCCTCGTGCTTTCGGCCATATCGGCGCATCTTGCGGCGGGTACGGCGCTCATCGATAACGACTATACGCGCTTTACGTCGCGGAGCGGAGTTCTGCGGGCGGCAACGGGTATATCGGAGCAGTTCGAAAACTATAAAACATACGTCGATGCCGAGACGGCACGGAATATTTTTGTCGCAAGCGATGAGGTGTACGAATGTGTTTTGCGCGTCGTTTCGGCGGCAACTCATGCGCTTTTGACGAAATCGTATTCGCTGCCGACAACGCGCGTTGTTACGCTCGACAGGGATAGGCAGATTGTCGAGCTTGTCGCATCGCTGTACGGTGCGGACGGTTTTAATAAAATCGACGATTTTATTAATGATAATGCGCTTACGGCCGACGAAATCGTGTTGATTCCTGCAGGCAGGGAGATACGCTATTATGTCTAAATGCCATACGGTCGTCGCGGGTGACACGCTTTCCCGTATCACCGTTCGTTATTACGGCAAAGGGGAACGCTGGACGGATATCGTAAAATCGAATCCGCAGCTTGTCGGCAGGCGCACGGCTCCCGACGGCTCCCCTGTTATACGCGCCGGCGATATGCTGCTGATACAGGGATATGACGAGGGCTTTTCTGCAAATAAAGGGGAAACGGTCGTACTCGATGCAAACGCGAAGCGCGATATTACGCTTTTCATCGACGGCAAAAAATTCACCGGATTTACCGCAATTACGATAGACAGCCCCGTCGATTCGTTCGATGCGTTTTCGTTTTCGGCAGCCTGGGATTCGTCGAATGTTTTTGTGCGAAATGCGTTTCGGCCGTTTTCATACAAACGGTGCGAACTGCGTTATGACGAAGAGGTGCTGTTCCGCGGCGTGATGCTTCCTTCCGTTCCGCAGATTTCACCGGAGGCAAAAACGATCGGCGTGCAGGGCTATCCCTTGTGCGGCGTGCTTTCCGATTCGTGCATTCCCGATTCGATATACCCCCCGCAGTTCGATGGGCTTACGCTGAAACAGATCGCCGATACGGTGTGCGAGCCGTTCGGCGTTTCCGTACGGATGAATGATGACTGCGGAACGGCGTTCGAAAAGGTCGGCATTGAATCGAATGAAAAAGTATTCGATTTTTTGAAAAAACTTGCAGAGCAGCGCGGGTTGTTTTTGTCGAATGCTTCCGACGGCTCGTTGCTTATTTGGAAGCCGAAGACGGAGGCGGTCTCGGCGTCGTTCAAAGAAGGCGAAGCGCCGTTTGTGTCGTGCGTACCGTCGTTCGACGGGCAGAATATGTTTTCGCATCTTACGGGATTTACGAAAGTCAGCCGCTTGGAAAAATCGGAAAAATATACCTACGAAAATAATTATTTAATAAAAAACGGCGTTTTGCGGCAGCATACCGTTACGATCGACGATGCGGAATCGGACACGCTTGAAAACTCGGTTAAAGCGCTTGCCGGTCGTATGTTCGCGAGCGCAGTGAAATACACGCTTACCGTGACGGGGCATCGCGATAAGAACGGCAGGTTATACCGGAAAAATATGACGGTTTCTCTTTTTGCGCCGGATGCCGAAGTGTATCGTGACACGAAATTACAGGTCGATTCCGTACAGCTTAGTCGAAGCGACAGCGACGGAGATATTGCCGTGTTGTCGCTTGTCCTGCCAGGCGCGCGAACGGGGCAGCTGCCGGAGGTTTTCCCGTGGGAAGAATAGGGAGGCATTTATCCAGTGAAATAAAAGACTATATCGATCAGACGGTTGAAACACGGATGAATTTCAATCAGCTTGCAGAAACATACGCCCCGTCCGGAGATGATTCGCCGCCTGTTGCCGATGATCGTGTAGTGCTTGTGCAGGTTGACGGTACCGGCCGATTCGTTGCGGTCGGTACACTCGTACTTTCGCAGGGGGCGAAGCCCGGTGAAAAATATTTATTTTCGCGGGATAGAGACGGCAATGTGCAAGCGATTTTGAAATTATTAAACGACGGAAAGGTGCGGCTTGAAGCCCCCGGCGGTGTTTCGCTCGATACCGAAAAAGGCGTAGAAGTGCATGCAAAAGAAAGTATGGAGCTGTCGAGCGAAAAAAAAATAAAACTGGCGGGCGGAGGCGCGGATGCGGCACGGAAAGGGGATACGGTTGAAGTCGAAATTCCTGCAGGGAGCGTTATTGTAGCGGTTACCGGCAATGCGAGCGGGACGCCGAACCCTGCTCCGATTAAATGTACCGGCACGATACGGGCCGGCAGTTCGAATGTGGAGATAGGCTGATGTCGAGCAGTGTTTTTTCAGGCGACGTGCTTTTAAAGGCAACCGATAACGGCGGCGAAATTATCATAGAAGACGGCTTGGTTGTCGATTGCACAGATTTTTCAAGCGCGGCGTATCTTTCGCTTTTCGGCGGCAATGAAGACGATGAGGTCGGAAGAGAAAAAGAAACATGGTGGGGGAACCTTGTGCCGGGGACGTTGAAAAGTGAAAAACACGTTTCGGCTTTTCAGTCGATTATACGGGGTTGTCCGCTTACGGCAATAAATCTTAGAAAGGCACAAGAGGCGGCCGTGTCGGATTTGAACTGGTTTATCGACGAAAAAATTGCAGATGAAATCGCCGTTTCGATACGCGCCGAAGGCGTAAAACAGGTTGTTCTTTCGGTTGTGATAAAAAAAGATGAGAAGGCGATTTTTTCATGCGGTTACAGTTTTCAATGGCAGGGGGCGATAAGTGGCATACGGCAATACAACGATTGACGGCGTCTATACATTGTTAATCAATGCACTACAGGAAAAATTTAATAATCGGCTGCGGCTTTTGCCGAAAGCATTTATCACGGTGCTTGCAAAGGTGCTTGCCGCAATATATATCATCCCGTTCAAGCTGTGCGGTTGGTTTTTTTTGCAGCTTTTCCCCGATACCGCGTCATGGGACACCGTTACCGTGCAGGGGCATACGTTTCGCCCGCTCGTAAAGCTCGGCAACTTATTCGGATTGGGCGATCCGCTTACGGGGGATGCGTGGAGGGGCAAGATTAAAGTAGCTGTGACGGAACAGGGAAAGACGCTGGCATTCGGTACGCAGCTAAAAAGTGCGCGGACGGGTTTTGTGTATTGTATCGCAGATACAGTGCTGCTTGATAAGAGCGAACAGATTGTCGGTGTATATTGCACGGAATCGGGCACGGACGGCAGGCTGTCTAACGGCGAAGAGCTTGCGTTCGTGTCGCCGCTTGCATATGTGGGACGGACGGCAAAAGTTACTGAAACGACACAAGACGGAACCGACGATGAAAGTGAAGCACATTACCGCCGCCGTGTCATCAATAAATACGGTACGCAACCGCAGGGCGGAGCGCTTGCGGATTACAGGCAATGGGCGCTCGATGTCGCGGGCGTGCTGCAGGTTTATCCGTATAACGATAACAGTGTGCCCGGCGGGGTCGCGCTGTATGTTGCCGGTACAACCGATTTATTTCCCGACAGGGTTCCCGGACGTGCGCTCTGTTGTGCAGTGGGAAAAGCATGCACGTATAATCCTGAAACCGGAATTGCGGATAGAAAACCGCTTACGGCTATAATTGATCCGGCGGGAGACGAAACCTATACACTTGTTAAACCGGTTTCGATAAAAAAAATCGATGTATATATAACCGAAATACAAGATGCGTATAAAGCGACGTTCGGCGCGACATATAAAGCGGAGCTTGCTGTGTATTTCGAATCGCGGGAACCTTATATACGAGGTTTATCCGATGATAACAGCAAAACGAACGATGTCTCACGAAATACGCTTATAAGTCTTGCCGATTCGGTAGCGACGTCTCTCAAAATGACATTCGGAAGCGTGGCAATGAAAGTTTCCGGCAGCGACATGCCGCTGTATACGCTCGGCAAGGGCGAGCTGGCGGCTCTCGGCAATTTTTATATAAACGGGACATTGTATGAAGCATAATTTTTTTGATGCGATAAAAGCGTTGCTTCCTACGGGCCGCGCTTGGGATATAACTCAAAACACGAATATGCGTCGTTTTTTTAGCGCAATAGCGAAACTCGGTGATGCGCTGCGAAAAGAAATTGAAGGAGTATATCTCGATTACTTTCCTGATACGACGAGAGCGCCTGAACTATGGGAATCGGTTTTCCGGGTTGTGTTTCAAAAAGACGAACTTTTTGTGCGTCGGCAAGTGCTGTTTGCAATGTGGCAGGTGAACAATGGCGGACAGTCTGCCGCATTTATGCAAAGTATATTGCAAAATATTGTGCCTGCGATACGTGTCGTTGAAAATGTTCCTGTCGGGAATCCCCGACAATCGACGGTTGCTCGATTTTTCGTGTGCGGTTATAAATCTGCCGTGTGTTCGAATCGAATTGCCGCTTGCGATTGGAGAAAGGGGAATGAAATAGGATCAATATCCATTATCGCGAACGATGTATCGTCACCGTATGATATACCGGTCGACAGTCGTTATTGGGGATATTGTTTTTTTGTTTGTAAAGGTGTCGTTCGAAATTCCATCGGGGAAATTGTTTATGTAGAAGTGCTTACTCTTGATAAAAAATATAAAAATTATATCGAATATTTAATTTTACGGACAAAACCGGTGCAATCCGTCGCAGTGATGGATATAAGGTGGATATAAATTATTAATTTTATAGGGGCGTATTATGCAACAGTATAAAGACAACTATTCGGATTATTATAATGCGACGGATAAGGGTTATCCGTTCGGAAAAGCGGTAGATTGCAGTTCGCCGGAATCGATTGACGGCACTCCGATAAAGGCATCATTGGTGAATGATGTTATCGGTATGATGCAGGCTATCTTTTTAGGCGGCATGGGAAGTTCTGCGTTGCCGACGGGAACCCCTGAAAAAGTCGGCGCGTCCGACGTGTGGAATGCGATACAAAAAAAGATAACGGACGTAAATACAGCGGAAGCGCATACGCGCGCGGAAGCGGTTACGCAACTTGAAAATCAATTAAGTGAGGAAATATCCGCACGGCAGAAGGGGCAATCGGAGTTGCATACTGCGCTTGCCGGTCATACAGGCAATAAAAATAATCCTCATGCGGTGACGAAAGAACAGGTCGGGTTGGGAAAGGTTCCGAATGTTCCTACCAATGATCAAACACCGACATATTCCGATGCGGTGTCTTTTGCTACATTGTCGAGCGGTGAAAAATTAAGTATCGCTTTTGCCAAAATAAAACTTGCAATCACAAATTTAATAAATCATATCGGCGATAAATCAAATCCGCATGGCGTTACAAAAAAGCAGGTAGGGTTGGAAAACTGCAATAATACAGCAGATAAAGATAAAAAGGTCGCTACGGCACGGACATGGGAAGCCGTACGTAATTTTGAAGGGCAATTTGTCGACGGCAGTTCGAATGTCGTTTTTTTCGGCAAGAGCGATACTGCGGGAAACATGCAGGCAAAAACGGTGTTTGTAGCGGGAACATTTTCGCTCGTTATGGGAGCGCGTATCAATGTGCAATTTCAAAACGGCAATACGGTTGATAATCCGACGCTTACGGTGAACAATACCGGCACGCATGCGATCAGGATTAAAAATACCAATATGCCCGGCGGCACGGGGTGTTTTGATGCCGGCGGAATTTATGAATTTATTTTTGACGGTACTTATTGGGTGTGTGTATCAAGTGATATCGTTGCCAAATCGCTGGGGGAGACAAGCAGTTATATAAAATATGCGAACGGTTTAATTAAGCAGTGGCTGTTAGCAAGACAAACAGCCTTGTCTCAAGATTTCACACTACCTTTAGCACACAGTACAGTTGTATCTTATGCCGCTTTCGTAAATCAAAACGAATTAAACAGTGACCGTACACGTCTGATAAAGGTATATCAAAAAACCGCTCAAACTGTAACAGTCCAATGTCAAGATTATAGCAATCTGCCTATCAGTATTTTTTCTATCGGGTTTTAAGTTTTTTATTTAAAAACCTATTTTCCAATACAAATAAACGAAAGACTGGAATTTTTTATCTCGTTGGACTGGTTTGCAGCGATATCAAAGCCGCCAAGAGTTTTGTTAAAAACTTTGACAGTTCCCGCATAAGAAGATGCCCCTGTGTTAGACATAGAACCAAGTACCGCAGGAATTGTTATAAATCGTATTGGAAAAAAAACTCTTCCCCCGTCAACCCAATTCGCTGAAACATTTATCGACTGTACAATTAAACCGTTCGTTATTTACCTATACAAAAAAACGAAAGACTTGAATTTGTTATTTCGCCGGAATGGTTTGCGGAGATATTAAAACCTTCACGATTTTTATCAAAAACCTTCACCGTTCCTGAATAAGAGACAGTACCTATGTTGGACATCGAGCCTAAAACGCTTGGAATTTCTGAGAATTTTATGGGGAAATATACCCTCATCGATTCAGACCAATTTCCAGCAACGTTTATCCACTGTAAAATCAAACCGTTCCTTAAAATCATAACCTTCATAGATTTATTATGGAGGTGTTATATGATTTATGGGTATATTCGCGTATCGACCGACGGGCAAACAATAGAAAATCAAAAGTTGGCAATCAGATCGTATTGCAAAAAGATGAAACTCACTCATGTACACTGGATTGCGGAAAAGATAAGCGGGTTAAAGAATCCTGAAAAAAGAAAACTAGGTGAATTATTAAAAACTGTACAGCCGAATGATACAATCATCATGACAGAACTGTCGAGGCTTGGCAGATCATTGATAATAATTCTAAATGTGCTGCAAAAATTATTAGAAAGAAAGGTGCGCGTTGTTACAATAAAAGAGGGATTTGAATTGGGAGATAACTTACAATCAAAGGTTCTTGCGTTTGCCTTCGGGTTATCCGCCGAGATTGAACGTTCACTGTTGTCAGAGCGTACTAAGCAAGGGTTGGAGCGGGCGCGAAAAGCAGGGAAGCAGATAGGGCGTCGCAAGGGTGAAAAACCTCGTTATTATAAATTAACTCCGTATCGTTATAAGATAAAACGCGCTTTAAAAAACGGACGAAGCAAATTATCCCTTGCGAACGAATTCGGGGTAACATGGGTAACGCTGAACAGGTTCGTACGAGAACATATCAATGATACATTACCGCCGCCGCTTACGGAGCGGCCGAAAAAGCACGGTCATCCGACTATTCGCGAAAAAGAATATTTTATTAAAAACCCTTAACGTGCAGGTGCTGTCAGTCAAATAATTCCTGCTGTCGGCAATCGATGATTTCAAACTGACGCAGGTATTTTTTTAGTGAAGGTTGTTCGTCTGCCCATGATTTGATGGCTTCCGTTGCTTTTAGGCGGGCGGAAAGAATCGTCGTTGCCGGTGTTTCTTCGATTTGTTGATATGTTGATTTTATGAATTTTCCGAGTTTACAATTTACTCCGTATGCGTAACCGCCGTGTACGGAATAAATTGTAATTATAATTCGTGATAGTCCGTGTTGTTCGTTGCGGCGATAAGCTACGGGGTGTTTCGTTATATCCATAATTATTTTTGATAAATGACGATCATAGCAAGGGTTACTGCAATGCGGTGTTCCAGTCTTGCGCCGGGGCTTGTTTTCCAGTGGGATAACATATATATTGCATCGCAAGTGAAAAGCGCTGATAAATCATTTCGCATATATTCGGCGTAAGTGGGTTCGCGGCGCAATCGTTGCTGCAGATTTTCAGAAACTTCCACGGGGTTAACTGCAATATAGCCTTGTCGTTCAAGGTATTCTCTTGCGTTTTTGAATTTGTTTTTGTAGTTTTCCATATCGCTCGATATAGCTCCGCTTATGTATATACGCATAAAGATGTTCTCCTTTGTATTTTATATTCACTGGCAAAACAAACCTAGCCGCTCTTTATAAAGGTTTTTATAATTTTCATTTATTTCTATTCCTAGCCATTTGCGATTCAATAGTGTTGCGACTTCTCCTGTTGTGCCGCTACCGAAAAAAGGATCAAGGATAATATCACCTTCCTTGCTGCCGGCTAAAATACACGGTCGTATAAGGGAAGGTGGAAAAACAGCAAAATGGGCGCCTTTGTACGGCGAAGTATTTACTGACCAAACATCACGTTTGTTTCGTTTTGTAATATCGTAATCGTCGTTTTTTCGGTTAAGTCGTTTTTGCGGATAATGTTGCTTTATGGGATCACGCTTGTCGTTGCGACAAAAAGTATATCTTGCGGAAAGACTGTTCAGTTTGCTGTGATAATTACATTCTCTATTTCTTATTATTCCCGGCAAGCGATTTTCAAAAGTTGAAGAATTTTCTTGTATTGCTTTGTAATCAAAATAATAATTTCGTTCTTTGGATAACAAAAAAATATATTCGTGAGATTTCACGCAACGATCTTTGATTGATTCCGGCATTGCATTAGGTTTATTCCAGATAATATCTTGCCGCAAATACCAGCCGTCCATCTGCAGGGCGAAAGCAACGCGCCATGGAACGCCGATTAAATCTTTTGGTTTTAATCCATTTGATGCAGGTGTTTTTTGTAACAAGCCTATATGTCTTCCAGTATGTTTTTCTTCCTTACTTCCATTGCTTAATTTTCCTTGTTTCCCGTCATGATTTCTGCCTTTGCCGCTACTGGCATAACTGTCCCCTAGATTAAGCCAGAGAGTACCGTCATTTTTTAGTATGCGTCTTGCATCACGAAAAACACATACTAAATTATTAACATACTGTTCAACGGAATCTTCTTGTCCGATTTGTCCCTGTGTTCCATAGTCTCGTAATTGATAATATGGAGGACTTGTAACGATACATTGTATACTGTTAGAAGGGAGTGTCGGTAAAATTTCGCGGCAGTCTCCGATTAAAAGTTTATTCATGGTTTCTTTACATTATCTCCTTTTATAGTATGTATTCACGAATAAATCTGTTTGCATAAGTCTGTGATATAAGAGAACGAAGTGTTTGTTTATTTTTGCCTTTTACATAGTCGGATTTCCATAATATTTCAGATTGCAAATTTTCAAAACAAAAATTTTGTTTGGGTTTAAAATTGATAAACCAATATTGTGTCGGTTTTTTTGCAGTATCACCGTATTTACTTCTATCCGTATGTATCACACTGGGTTTTATAGGGAGATAAGTGTGCAAAAAATGCGGTTGTGTGTATGGGTTTTCAATGACAAGACGTATTCGTTTTTCTATGCAGATTAAAATTAATTTGCATAAGAGTTGATAGTGGTTGTGTATTTCATTTTCGATTTTCATTGAATATTCGATTTTTTTTTCATAGTTCCAATTTTTCTGTTGTGCCGCTTCTCCGCGTGAAAGAAGCGGTATTTTTGCGTTGAAACGGGTACATGGAAAAAATGCTAAGGCTATATCTTTGTTGTTAATTTTATCGAATATACTTATTTTGTTCTCGCGTGATTTATTAATTTCTGCAAATAAATCCATCTTGTAATCGGTTTGTGCAAAATCGTCACGAATATCTATATCCACTGCATTTACACCTAATTTGATGAATTCCTTTTTAAAGGTGCCTGATTGTTCGAATAAACACCACGCCTTCATATTTTTCTCCTAAAATATCTCATACGGTTCGTCCGGGAACGGATTGTCGTCCGGCGGAGAATCATCCGGTTTTTGCACTTCGATTTTCGGCGGCTGCGGAGTTTGTGCGATGTCGTCTTTTAATTTTACATTAAAAAAGCATAGTTCCGGGTAGCCGTCGATTTTTTTTTGCTTGTAATTGATTTCGATGTAATCTCGTTTCAAATAACGCGTGAATTTATTGCGAGACAGGGCTTCTTTGCTTTCGGCCGTAAGTCCATAATAAGCGAGGTAGCGTTCATAGACGGTTTGCACTTTTTCATAGACTTCGCCTTTATGAGACAGATCGAATTCAATGCAGTCGTTTACGAATTTATCAAGATCGGTTTTTTGCTCTTCGACATATTGTCCTTTATAGTTTTCGCACTCTTCGGACAATGGAATTTCTCCGTGTAAATTGATATGCAGATTGATATATCGTTCTATGAGCATTTTGATTACAGCGGGGAATTCCGGCCGTAATTCGTTTATAAAATCGTTTGAGGTTTTGAAATTTTTATCGCTTTTGCTGTGTTGTATTTTAAATGGGATAACTATCATTCGGGAAATAGCGGCTTCGTCGTGCGCGTCGAAATTCGGACTGTAGTTTGATGCGATTATTATCTGGGATGTCGGAATAAAATTGTGCGGATCGCGATAGAGATTACGGGCAGTTAGCGTATCGCCGCCGGTTAACTCTTTCCAGAAGTTCGCGTTCAGATATGCGTTTCGCGCGGTTTCCTGTACAAAAGAAGCGCACTTCCCTTCCATCTTTGCAATTTCGGGTGTTGCTTCGTTTCCGCCTTGCCGGCGCAAATTTGTGGAGACAAGTACGTCCGATTTTACTCGTGTGGTCATGCCGGTGAAAACTGCTTCTATGAGGTTCAGTGTCGTTGATTTACCCGTATTGTGGCGGCCGATAAAGATACCGCCATATTTATAGGATGTATTGCGGGACGGAATAAGCGACAGGTAGTCAAGCAGGGTGTTCAGTGTTTTTTTATCGCTGAAATTGCCGTTCATAAATTGCATGAATTTTTCAGGGATGCCGGATTTTTTTATGTCGTCGGTTTTGTAAGGTAACATCTGCCGGCGGTACTCGTCCGGCTGCGATTTTTTATACTCGATCTCTTTACCCGAAAAGTCGACAACTCCGTCGAGCATCGTCAAGGTTCCGCGAATCTGCTGCCCGTCGAATTGTACGCTTTCACGAAAGACTTCCGGTTTTAATCCGTTTAAATCCTGTGCAAGTTCAACGCGGAAACGGCGACCGCCCACTTTCGTAAGCAGTTTGTATACAAGCCGTTTCGATGCAAGCGCGTTTTGAAAAAAATATTTTAATAATGCGGCTAAAATTTCATACGCCATCCCTGCGACGTCGGGTTCGTGAATCCATACATGCCCGTCAAAAAAATAATTTTCTTTTTCGCTTTTAACGTATATCAATCTGTTTTGCAGTACGTCGGCGACGGTACGGGCTGCGCTTCGGACATCATTCGTTTGTAAAAACTGATTCATGTTTTCGTTCTGTTCCATGCTTTTGTAATTGATGGAAACGAGTATTTTTTTATTGTTTATATTTTTGACGATCTCTTCGCCGGGCAACAGTGCAACTTGCAGTTCGGTTTTGAGATATTTCGATATGCCGTATCGCTCACAGGTTTCAAGCAAAAAATACGGCGACGCATCGTTGTCGGCTTCTATTTGTTCGGCTGTAGCCCCCCATTTCAAAAGCTCTTGCCTGACAGCAGGATGACGGCAGGATTTTACGGCGGCGGTTATAAAGGGCTGGACGTCGTCGTCGTCCATTTCGTCCCGCTTTATCTTTTTAAGCAGGGAGACAAGCCGCTGGAGCGTAATCGTTTCGTAACGTTCCCAGATGGTGCCGCGTATATTCGGTTTTTTGTGTAACGGTCGATACGGTTCGGCTTTTTCGATCGCTTCTTTTATCAAATCGGCTTTGCCCGCAATTACGGCCGCATCCTGATCTTTATAGGGGCAATTCTCTTTAAACCTGGCGATTTTTATAATACCCATATAGCCGGCTTTGTGCAGTGTGTCGGGTACGGTTGTGCGTTGTTTTTCATCACTTTCACCGGCTTCAATTCCTGCGGCGCGCCTTCCTGCGGTATCGTTATCAAAAAAGATTATTATTTCCGGTGTGTTCAGCAGATACTGTTTTACTTTCGGCTTTGTAATTCCGTTCACTCCACCGGCGGAATACACATTCGAGATTCCTGCCGCCGTACATGCAAGCGCGTCGAGTTCACCTTCGACGAGTATGACGGACTTATCTTTTTGCAGAGTGCCGGGCATGGGAAATGTACTGCATGATCGCGATCCGCGTTTTTCGCATGATCCGTTTTGATAAAAATGCAGTTTGTATCCCGTACCGAGTTTTACGATAACGCCGGGATGGCTCCATGAACTTATGCCGGTATTAGGGTTTTTGCCGGGAATTCCCGCTTTATAAAGCGTATCGAATGAAATATCCCCTTCCGCTGCGTCATACCCCGGCCAGTAAAAAAAATATTCGGCAAGGTTTTTACGGATTTCATCCGGGTATTGCGCAATCTGTTTATTTGTACTCGATATCGCCCGCGTATTTAAAAATGTCAGTATTTCCTGTTTTGCGGCTTTGTTTTTCGACAAATATGATTCAAGTCTTTTTTCTGCTGTCGGATCGGGTATGAATGTCGTATTTTTTACAGGGACATATATACTCGGTTTTACAGTGCCGTTGAATACGCTTTCTATTTCTTTGAATTGTTCCGACTTCTTTTTTATTCCGTCGATGATTTCGCATGCGTCGTAAATATCACCGTCGATACCGCAACCGTAACAGTGAAAGTGATCTTCGGAGAGTTGGCATGACGGCGTGTTGTCGTCGGTGTGAGATGGATTAAAGCAGTGTATCATTGCGCGGGGCGCAGCTTCTTTGATACCTCGAAGCTGTAGATATTCAATCAGCTTCCCTTTGTATAAATTGTAATTCACTTCCCACCTTGCCTTTTACTCATTTGCTGTACTCGTCTGCGGCGTTGATAATTTCGCCGTTAAATACTTTTTTTAGTAAATGCACTTCAATCGGTAATTCGTTTTCGCCGAGCAATTTTACTTCGTTCGGCGAATACTTTGTGCCGTCGCGGCAAAAAACCCAGCCGGAATTCATATCGTACGCGATTGTTTGTTTGAGTGTTTTCGATTCGATATATTTCCAGTCGGATTTTTTGTCGCCCATTTTTTTAATATATCCTCAATTTTTTAAAATCTGTGTTGCGGGTGTGTCCGTTTCAATGACGTTCACTTCCGTTTCTGCGACATTCGGCGGGAAGAGACCGTGTGAAAAAATACATTTGGAAATATTTTGTGCGAAAAGTTTCCTTCCGTTTTCCGGCCCCGCGATGATGATCGTGAATTGGTTATCATCGATCGGACTGTTTTCGAATATGCTGTTAAGCCGCTGTAATTTTTCCTCTTTGTGAACTGCGCTATCCGGTTTTTGTCGGGTGTTCCGGTCTTTGTATTCGTGCGTAATTTTTTCCGCAGCTTTGTTTGTTCCCCCTGCCTCCGCAAGCATATTGACGGTTTTAGGGATATCTGCGGATTCTACGGTACGCAACTGCGCAAGTGCGCGCGTACCGATATTGTCCGTCTTTATCCCCGCTCTTTCCGCTTTCGCGCGGACTTTTGCGCCGGCGAGTATATCGGACACATAGCTGATCGGTTTATTCAGTTTTTTAGCGATTTCGCTTTGGGTCCATCCTTGTTCAATCATTTTTGCAACCGCGGCTTCTTTTTCTTGCGGTGACAAATTGACGCGCTGTATGTTTTCAATCATGCGCAGCGCCCATGTATCACCGGTTGTTATTTTACAGTCGACAAGTGAAAAATCTTCGCCGCGGGAACACAATAAATCAATCGCACGTTTGCGGCGTTCGCCGCAAATTACTTCGTACATTTTGATGCCGTCTTTTTCTACGGGCGGTTTGACGTTTATCGGCGACAAAAGCCCGTGATCGCGAATCGATTCGGCGAGCTGTCCTATTTCGTTTTCGTCGAATGTGCTTCGGACATTTTCGCCGATAAACAGCTGTGTTATCGGGATTTTTATGTTCGTTTGAGTATTTGAAAATTTCATGTTTACTCCCATTGTTTGTTCGTGATCGCGGCAATAAAATCGGAAAAACGGTTTTGTACGGTTTTATTGATTTTATAGTCGGGGTTCGATGCGATCCGCTGCAGGCTGTTTACTTCCGGCAACGGCGGCATAACCAAAAAATCGCCGAACGTATCAATGTATTTTTGCAGCGTGTTATCAGGATCGCGGCGTTTATTATATGCGTTGCATACAACGAAAACTTCACTTTCGAGACCGCAAGATTCAAGCAACTCCATATATTTGACGGTTGCTTTATAGTCGAGCGGAGAACACTTGCCGCAAACAATGACCGTGTCTGCTGCGAAAACCGCATTACGCGTTTGCGCGTTCCATGCGCCCGGCGGATCGATAATGATATAATCGTATACGTTATTAAAGCCCTGTTTTTGTATTTGCCGGCGAAGCTGGATATCGGTAATATTCGACAACATAGACAGATCGAGATCGGACGGTATGATGTCGATATAGTTAGTGTCTGTTGCTTTTTTGCGATAGGGTTTCACTTCCCTGCCTGTCAAAAGCTCTTTCGAGTTTTCGTCTTTCAGAATAAATCCGTAAATTTCGCTTATCGAGCAGTTCGGATCGACGTCGATAATAAGCACTTTCGCCCCGTGTCTATAAAGATATTCTGCCGTGTATGTACCGAGTGTCGATTTTCCCGTGCCGCCTTTGCCGTTTGTAAAGCTTAATATCATAGTGTGCCTCACAAATAATCAGAACGGGATATCTTCGGGCGGCGCGCTTTCCGTATTTACTGCCGGCACTGTATTTACTTCGTCATCCTGCTTTGTGTGTTTTCCTTCACCGGGACGACGCAACGCGCGGACGTTTTGTACGGCGAGTTCGATTGTAGAATGTTGTTTATTGTTATTGTCAGTCCACGCATTTTGTTTCAGTTCGCCCTCGATAATAACTTCGCGTCCTTTCGTCAGGTCTTTAAAAATCCAGTCGGCATGTTTACCGAAATAAACGGCATTGAAAAAAGAACTCTTTGTCTCCCAGTTGCCGTCTTTTGTTTTTACCGATTTTCCGCAAGCAAAAGAAAACGATACGCGTACGGTACCGTTCGCACATACGGATCGTTCCGCGTTTTTCGTTAATCTGCCTTGCAAAATGACCATGTTCAAATCACTCATACTTTCCTGCCTTCCGGCGTTGCCGGTTTGTAATTATATTCAGGGTGCTTTTTCACCCAGTCTTCCAAAATAATTTCAATTTTGTTGATTTTTATCGGAGCGTATTTATTCTTTTTCAGTTTCATAATCAGCCAAGAATAATTGAGTTCACAATCAATCGCTGCGGAAAATAAGCTGCGATATTTTCGACCGTTGATATAGCACGGTCTTGAATTCTTGCCTTTATTCGCACGCAGATTGTCCGAAAAAATCTGTTCCGTATTCATTTTCTTTTGGGTATTTTTACTCCGAACTGCGAAGCGTATTTTTCAATGTCGGAATCGGGAATAGATGCCCAGATAATGACATCGGACTTTCGCCATGATTTACGACCGGCAATGCGTTCCGAGTGCGTACCTGCGCACGGCTGCAGCCAATATCGAGTTCGGTATGTTTCGTACGCTCCCCCGCCCTTGTATTTAACGGCTGTTGCCAAATCAACCCATTCCGGCAATTCAGCCGGATTTTTGATATTTTGCCGCTGTACCAAATCGAGCATGCGGTCGACTTTGAGCGTTATTTCGGCAAGTTTATATTCCGATTCTGTCATTGTGCTTTTCCCTGCAGCGCGTCAGCAGCTGCGATTCGTGCGAAAACGAGGATCGGGTACCCGTTGATTTTCCTTTGTTTATATTGAATGTTGAGGTATAAACTGCGGATTGTACGGGTGAATTTATTCCGCGATAATTCCGACTGCGGAAATTCTTCTTTGTATTTTTCGTATACCGATTCAACGGGAATGAAATCTTCGTCTTGTCCGGTGATGCGAAAATTTTTATTGAAAAACGATTGTACGTCGTTGTCGTAATTTCTCGTACTGATCGGCAGGCGGGCGTTGAGAACGATATGCCTCCATTCGTAGGGCTTCAAAACCCCCGACTGCATTGCTTCGTTTAAACTTTCGATAAGGCTGTATGCGTCAGGGCGATTGAAAAACGGATAATTTGCTTCGGTTATCCCTGCTGCGTCCGGTATCAAATTTTTATTGATATACATACCGGTTTTTCTAATTGACGGGAGCACTTCGGCGGTTACCCACCTGCGAAAAGCCTTTGCTTGTGCCTTGTGGCTGCTGATGACGATATGGTAAAGACCTGATTCGTTGATAATAATTGTACCTTTGCTGTTCAGTTTCGGGGTGTTTTCTTCGAAATTCAGCAGTTCAGAACCGCCTATTTTGCGATCAAAACCTTGAATTTTGGCGGTTCTACCCTGTTCAGAACCGCCAAATAGGCGGTTCTGAAAATTGTCCGTACCGATTGTCGTAAATTCATCGTCGTCAAGTATCTGAATCATTTTGTGCGCATCCGAATAATCGAGAATCCGTGCGACATCCATTGCTACAAACCACGGCGCATTTTCGACTTGTATCATGCGCATCATATTGTCGCCGAATACAAATACTTCGTTTGCTTTCATAGCACATCTCCCTCTTTTTTATCCGCCCTGATTTCGCTAAGAACGAGATTTCGCATATAGGCAGTTTTTTTAAGGCAATGTCGAGCGGCGAATTCATCAAACTCTCTAGCCTCTTCGAGTGTCAGACGAAATGTCATCGTTACGTGATTATGGTCTTTAATTTCTGTTTGAGTGTATTTCATAACATGATAATAATTCAAATGAAAACATTTTGTCAAGTATTTTTTATAAAAATACTTTAAATAAATCGTTTATCGCGTATAATAAACGCATGGAAATTGAAAAGTATTTTTGGAGTCAAGTAAAAAAGCAGCTTAATTTGCAAAACACTAACTATGAATGGCTGTATCAGGTCACAAAAATACCGAAAGCTACGTTTGCGACATGGAAAGCGAACGGACGGGTGCCGAGGGTGGACGAAGCGTATAAAATCGCATCGTGTCTCGGAGTACAGCTTGAATATCTTGTCGATGAAAATTTCGACGGTGTTCATGCTGTTGAAGTGTACGGCAAGTATCGGGATATACTCGAACAACTTGAAAAATTAGACAGGGAAGACTTATTTGTCGTCTGGAAATTATTGGAGGGGTTAACGGCACTTTCGAAAACGAAAAAGACAGAAACGAAATAAAATGAGGAAATTTCTTGCAAAAAATGTCAATAAAAATATCAATGAAATCGGATATTTATAGCAACAGACCGCAATAGTTTCTTCTATGATATACAAGGCTGGCAACGGGCTAAAACAGGCGGCAACAGGATTGTATTAGCTTCGCAATCTATAGGTCACCGGTTCGATCCCGGCTATCTCCAAAATAATCACAAAAGCACCGCTGTTCTGTTTGACACTCCTCCGAGCCGCCGTTATAATAAAATACAAATGAAAATATTTCTCGGCATTCCGGCAGCTGACGGAATCGGACTCGGAAAAGCGTTCGTCATTCCCGAAAAAACAATAAAAACCGTTCCTCAAAAAACCGTCCGAGAAAAAGAAAAGGATGCAGGCTGGAAGCGTTTTTTATCGTCGGTACGCGCCGTCACCGAAAGGCTCAATGCCGAACTTGAACACTTGCCGAAAAACACGGCGAACAAAACGCAGCGCGATTTGCTCGAAGCCTATACGCTCATGCTCGGCGATCCGATTTTCGCTGCCGAACTCAAAGATTCTTATGAAAAATCGAACGTAAATATCGAACACGTCGTCGATGTAAAAGCGTCCGAATATGCCGAAAAACTGCGCAACGCGGGCGACGACTATTTGGCCGAACGGGCAAGAGACATCACCGACGTATTCGCCCTCGTGCTCGACGATATGCTGTGCGTCCGCGAATTCGATGCAAACGATGTACCTGAAGGAGCGGTCATCGTCGCGTCATCTCTTTCACCGACGAATACGATCGCCCTTGCAAAACGGAAGATCTCGGCGCTCGCGCTCACCGAAGGCGGTCTTTCGAGCCATGTCGTCATATTGGCGCGGAACTACGGCATTCCCGCCGTTGTCGGCATCAACAATATCACACATCAAATTCAAACGGGAGAAACCGTCGTCGTAAACGGCAAAACGGCGGAAGTCATCGCCGGCCCCGACGACGCAACTCTCTCCGAATATCGAAAAAAAATCGAAAAGGAAAAAGCGCACGAAGAAAAGCTTAAAATATTTTTAACAAAATCCGCCGAAACGAAGGACGGCACGAAATTTCAATTGTACGCGAACATCGGTACACCGGAAGAAGCGGACTTCGCGGTAAAAGAGGGCGCGGACGGCATCGGTCTTTTCCGTACGGAATTTTTATACATGAGCTGTATGCGCGAAACGGCAAACTACGCGTACCGTCCCTTCGACGAAGAAGTGCAGTTCAACGCGTATAAGCACGCGCTCGGCGCTATGAACGGAAAGCCCGTAACGATCCGCACACTCGACGCGGGCGGCGACAAGCTCATTCATTCGGCGGACATTCCGGCTGCGGAAGAAAAAAATCCGCTCATGGGACTGCGCGCCGTGCGCCTTTCTCTCGCCTATCCGCAGCTTTTAAAAACACAGCTGCGCGCTTTATACCGCGCAAGCATCTACGGAAACCTGCGCATCATGCTGCCGCTCATCACGACCGTCGATCAGGTGAAGCAGTGCAAATCGATCGCGAAAACGGTGCAGAGCGAACTGCGCGCCGAAAATATTCCGTTCAACGATAAGGTCCCGATCGGCATCATGGTGGAAACGGCCGCCGCCGCCCTGCTTTCCGATTCGCTTGCAAAGCACAGCGATTTTTTTTCGATCGGCACGAACGATTTAACGCAGTACACGCTCGGCATCGACAGGGAAAATCCCGCCGTGTCGGGACTCTACGACGAATTCAATTTGGCCGTTCTGCGCCTTATCGCGATGACGGTCGATGCCGCCGGAAAAGCGGGCATACCCGTTTCCGTGTGCGGAGAGATGGCGGGAAAAAACGACAGCGTTCTCGTGCTTTCGGGTATGGGACTTCGCAGTTTGAGTATGAGCGCAAAATTGATTTCCGGCATCAAAGAGCTTTTGTCGCGCTTTACGATCGACGAATTGAATGCGATTTCGGCAAAGCATCTCAATAATTTATATTAATTAATAATTACGGCGAACGGGATTATCGATTATGCAAAGAAAACGCAAACCTGATTTTTCAAAACCGCTCGAAAAAAAGCGCTCGGAATCGCTCGCGCAAAAAGCAACGGATGAAAAGCGCGACAAGCTGTTTGCAAACTGCCCCGTCGTCGTCATTGCAGGACGTCCGAACGTCGGCAAGTCTACGCTCTTCAACCGCTTTATGAAAAAAAATATCGCGATCACCGATCCGACTCCGGGCGTTACTCGCGATCCCGTCGAAGGTACGGCGCTCATAGCGGGAAAACCCGTTCGCCTCATCGACACGGGCGGTTATAAGCTCGAACGAAAAACGGGTACGCAGGAAGCCGCCCTCGACGAACTCGTCGTAAACCGTTCGCTCGATGCGATACGGAAGGCCGATTTGATTTTGCTCGTCTTCGATGCCGAAGAACTCACCGCTGAAGACGAAGAGCTTATCGGAGAAATGCGTCCGTATCGGGACAAAGTCATCGCCGTCGTCAACAAAACGGAAGGCGGACGCAACAGCGAACAGGCTTACGATTACGCAAGATTCGGCTTCGGCGATTTGATTTTCATTTCGGCCGAACACGGCGATCACATACCCGAGCTTTCGGATGCGATCGTTTCGCGCCTCGATTTTTCATCCGTCGTCGAAATCGACAAAACACCGGTCATACGGATCGCGATCATGGGAAAGCCGAACACCGGAAAATCGACGCTCGCAAACCGCTTGACGCATTCCGACGCGTCGATCGTCAGCGATTACGCCGGCACGACGCGGGACGTCGTCGAAGGAGCCTTTTCGTACGGAGGAGCCGACTTTCAAGTGCTCGATACCGCCGGCATCCGAAGAAAGACGAAGGTAAAAGAAAACGTCGAATACTATTCCGTAAACCGCGCGATCAAAACGCTCGACGAATGCGACGTCGTCATATTGATGATCGACGCGCAGGACGGATTGGACGAGCAGGTAAAAAAATTGTGCGCGCTTGCGCACGAACGCGGACGCGGCATCGTCTTCGCACTCAATAAATGGGACACGCAGGAAAAGGGACGCACGGCGTTCCGCAAAGCGGCGGAAAACATCCGCATTATGTTCGGTCACATGGAATACGCGCCGATCGTCGCGCTTTCCGCTCTCGAAGGCAAAGGCATCAAGGATTTGCTGAATACGGTACTTGAACTCTACGCTCAGCTTACGCGAAAAGTCGAAACGTCGGTGCTGAACGCGGCGCTCAAAGATTGGCTTTTTCAATACCCGCCGCCTGCAGCGAAAACCGCGCATTTTAAAGTACGTTATATGACGCAGACCGGCGTCAATCCCGTGTCGTTTTTGATCTTTGCGACAAAGCCCGAATCGGTACCGCAGACGTATATCGCCTATCTCAAAAACAGAATCCGCGAAGATTTGGGATTTAATAAAATTCCCGTGCAGCTCGAACTGAAAGCGAGCCGGCAAAAATGGGAAGACCGCACGAATACAAACTGACGGAGAGACAAGTGGCATCGTATTCGATCGGCGACGTAGAAGAGATCACGGGCGTAAAAGCCCACGTGCTTCGCTATTGGGAAAGCGTGATACCCGGATTCGCCCCGCAAAAAAATATGGCGGGACACCGCGTGTATTCGCAGCGCGAAATCGATATCATCCTCCGGCTGAAATACCTTATCAATATCAAAAAATTTACGATCGAAGGCGCACGAAGTCAAATCATCGAAGACGCAAATCGCCTCGAAGACGACGCGGATACGCTGCATGCGATCCACGATTTGCGCACCGATTTAACCGACATCTACCTTACGATGAGGAAATACCGAAAGCATGAATCGAACTGACGGCGCAACGCGGTACGAAAAATTTATTAAAAAAAATACCGCGGCAATTTTGAAACGGCGCAGCATGTTTTCAGCCGATGCGATCCCGCCCGACGCACGAAATGTCATCGATGAATTCGACAAGATATTGCAAAGCGTATTTCCCGCAAACGGCAGGCAGCTCGCCTCTCTTCCGAAACACATAAACGCGCTTTCGCACGCGCTCACCGACGAACGGGGCGAACGGAGAAGAGGCTATATGAACGCGCCCGAAACGCTTTCCGCATACGTTCGCTATTTTTCTTGGTGGAACATAGTCCGCTTTACGCGCCTCTTTGCAAACTTTGAAAAAGACGCGTTCGCGCTTTCTGACGGAGATGCCTGCCTCGATGTCGGAAGCGGCCCGCTCACCGCCGTCATCTCGCTGTGGCTTTCCCGCCCCGAACTGCGGAACAAAAAACTTACGTGGTACTGCATGGACATATCGCAGACATCCCTCGCGCTCGGAGAAAACCTCTACCTTTCGATCGCAGCCCGCGTCCCTCCTTCCGATAAAAATGCCGCCCCTCATTGGAATATCGTGCGCGTAAAAGGTGCGCTCGGAGAGCCGCTACGGCAAAAAGCCTCTCTCATCGTCTGTGCCGACATGCTGAACGAACTGCGCGAAACCGATGCGCGGAGCGACGAAATACGCGCAAAACAGTACGCCTCATCGCTCCTCTCCTATGCGGCAAAAAAATGCGGTCTTCTCGTCATCGAACCGGGAGTGCCGTCCGCCGCACGCATTATCAGCTTAATGCGCGATACGCTGCTTAAAAAAAATATGACGATCGTTTCGCCCTGTCCGCACGCGGGAGCATGCCCTATGAACGGATACCGCGCGCATACGGGAAGCGCGTCGAAGTGGTGCAACTTCGCCTTTTCGACGGAGGACGCACCCCCTTCGCTTTTGAAGCTTTCGAAAGACGCAAAGCTTCCGAAAACGAGAGCCGTCGTAAGTTTTCTCTTTGCCCGAAACGCTTTCGAAAACAGGAGCGGAAAAACGTCAAACGCCGCCGTCAGCGAAGCTTCAAAGTCGGCAAGCGCCGAATTTCCGATCCGCATCGTAAGCGACGCCATCACTCTTCCCGGCCGCGCTTCGGGACACTACGCGTGCAGTCCGCTCGGATTGACGCTCGCAGTTCCCGCATCCGGCATCACCCTTTTTTCGGGCGACCGTATTGCAGTCCGCTCGCTCGGCGATTCGGCACGGCTTCCGAAAGACGAAAAAACCGGCGCCGCCGTCATCACCGTGTGAGACTCTCACACGAAAATCGATTTTTATCCGAAAGACCGAATATCGGATTGCGACGAGCAAATAAAAATGTATGAAAGCGACCTTTCGGCCGCGTGACAAAACGACCGGACGCATGCGCGATGCCTGCCGTACAGAAAAATACAAATATCACGTCATTTCTTTAAAACATCCAGCCGACCGAAACTTCGGGTTGAACAATATACTTGGGCATGCCTTTTCTGAACACGATAAAGTGTTCGACGCCGGCTTCGGCATACATCTTTTTGAATACATTTAAAAGCTGAAGCGAGGTTCCCGCGCTGATGCCCGGCCCCCAATACCAGTACGCGGGACTTTTTACATCGCCCGAACCGTCAAACACAAAACGGCTGTTTACCAAAAAGGCGGTGCCGAAGCCTGCATGTACGTCGAGGTTTAAGCGGTGTTTTATAAGCGGGTATATGTACACCGCATTCAGCTGTGCAGTCATGAGCGTGCCGCTCAGCGTGTAATAATCGCGTTTTGCGTTCATCATTGCGGCCGAGTAGGTCAGGTTAAAGCCGAAGTGGCCGTAAGTTCTTTTTATCGGCAGGAGCGAAAAGCGGAATATGCCGCCCAAGGGGGCGATGTTCCTGTTATAGAACGTTTGAAAGACGCTTTCTCCCGCAAAGCCGGTAAACGCATAGCCTGCCGACACATAGGCATCCACGGGCTTTTGGAATTTGAAGGTTACCGTCTTACTTTTGTCGGTTAAGCCGCTTATATCGTGCACGGTAAAAGTATAGACACCGGGATTGAACTTATTTAAGTTTAATTCAAATCGGACCTTTTTTCCGTCTTTGGAAAGCTCGGCCGGCACAAGCGTGATCGGAGCGCCCCCTTGTTTGCTCAGAGAAAATACGGTGTGCCGCAAAAAGTAGGCACCGGATGCGGCAAAGATGCCGTCGAAAAATTCATCCAAATAGATGATCTGCGGCGACACGGAGTCGACTTCCGGCTGGTGCGCAATCAAAATTTCAAAATTGCGGTAGGCGCTGGACGCTTCGGCCTGTTCGAGCAGGTTGATAACGGTTATTTTATAGCGGTAAGTTCCCGGCGGCAGCGACACATCGGTAAAGTTGTCTTTTACCAGTTTTTTATCGATTCTGCGCCAGTTGCCGTTATCATCCTCTTTTTCTAGTTCGAACTCGTAGCCCAAAATATCTTCAACCGCCTGCCACGAAAGTCGTTGGTACAAAACCGAACCGCGTTCGCTTTCCTCGATAAAATAGTGCGTCATTTCCCCGGTCTTTTCGTCGGCCATTCCTTCCGTAGCGGGATTTTTGTCCGCTTGCTCTTGCGCAGGCACGCCGTCAGGCGTTTGTGCCTGTACGAACGGCAGACACACAAAAAAGACGAGCGCACACAAAGCTGCAAAAAATCGTCTATCGCCCATACAGAACTCCCGTATCGTCGGTTTCGATCTTTTTCGTTTGCGGCAAATCTATAACAAAGTTCCGTACGGAAGCGTTCCCGTCTTGGAACAATAAGCCGTTCTTTAAACGCCGTTGGGCGCGTATGTCGACATAAAATGTTCCGCGCGATAATTTGGCAAGATCGGTAAATGTAAAGGTACATTCGTCCGCCTTATTTCCCGCGGAAGCTTCGTTTGCCTCTATGTTGCGTTCGAAAATTTTTTGATTTTTAGCATTGTACAGTTTGATTGAGTAATGCGTAGCCTCTGCGTTCTTTTTCCAGCGGAACACGATACTGCGGTTCGTTTTAAAAAAGTTTGCGCCGAAGGTTTGGTTTTCCGCCGGAGAAAAAACGGCAAGTTTTTCAAGCGGCGGTATGGGCAGCACGGTAAATATCCCGTCCCGTACCGACGAAATGTCCAAGCCGTCTTCGGTTGTCGCGGTAACCCGCCAGCGGTAGGTTCCGGCTTCAAGAGGCGGAAGGTTTACCGTATAATCGGGGTTCGAAGCCGAAATTAAACTGCCTGCTTTGCCGATCTTTTCAAGCACGAGGCGGCTTTTTACGGGTTTTTCGACCGAACTCCATTGCAAACTGCCCGGCTTGAGCGCCGCATCGACGCCGGATATTTTTGCGCCGCGCGGCGGGGACACGAGTTCGACGGGGCGAAGATGCTTTAAGTCGAAGGTTTTGTCGGCGGCATAGCTGTAACGCCTGCTCGACGTTAAAGTCGAGGCGGCAAAGCCCTGCACGTGTATAACATACCGCCCTTCTCGTATCGACTGCAAAGCCATTTTTACTTCGGTGGCGGTAATGTACAGATTTTCATAGAGCGGTACCGAATCCAAGCCCGGCTCGGTGATTTTTACCTGATAATAATCGGCGAGCGGAACGGCCGTCCACGCGAAGGTCGTTTTGGCATCGGGGCGGACAACGACCGAATCACCTATGCCGATAAGTTCCGGACGGGGAAGTGCGGGGACAACGTTCAGCTTTTTTGCCGGCGTATAAAAAGTTTCGTCTTCGCTTTTTACCGCCACGCGCCAATAGCAGTCGCCCCGTTCGAACATAAGGCCTTCGATACCGGAGCCTTGCGCTTTTACGTCGAGGACGGGAGACGAAAAATCGGGCGAAGAAGACACTTGAAAGCGCTGTTCACCTTCCAAATTTGTCTTCCACGTAAAGCGCGTATCGAGGCACAGCGTATCCGCCAACACGTAATTTTCCGGCGGAAAAAGCGAACGAAGGATAACTTCGCTGTCGCGCGTTTTAAAAGAGGCGGCCGCGCTCGAAGTCAAGCGCTCGCCGTTTTTATCGAGCCCTTCGACCGTCCAATAATAGCTGCCGTTCGGGAGCGCTTTTGCGGCGTTTTTCAGTTCGTAATAATTGATGTCGGAAGAACGCTCCAAAACGGGATTGTCCATCGCTTCGGTTTTTGCAACGCGCACGAGGTATTTTTTTACTTCGCTTACGCTCTTCCACGAAAAGGTTACGCTTTTACCTTCGGCCGTATCGGCGATTTTTCCGGGCGCAAGCTGTTCTATGGGCGCAAAGGTTTTTTGTTTTTCGATGTAAAAAACCGATGCGGGAGTCGGCTTGCGGCTCGCTTCGTCTTCCGCCGCATAAATCGGCGTTAAACGCCAGTACCATGTTCCGTCGCCGGGAAGCACAAACGAAATCGATTCGCCGCTCACTTGTTTTGTAACGGCGGGATTTTTCATGCCTGGATCGGAAGCCGCTTCGAGCACATAGGACGAACAGGCTTCGTTACCCTTCCACAAAAAGCGCACGGCCGGAAGCGCTTCTTTATACACATAACGCTTGTCGGGCGCGGGTTCAAGAAGCGCAGGCGGGGGCGCGGCCAACACGGTAAATTTTCCCGAATCGGAAGAAGCATCTTCCGGGCCCTTTTCGGCGGCGTACAGTCTCCAATAAACGGTACCGGAACCCTCATCGACCGTCAGCTCTTTTAAGCCGGTAACCGACACGCGGCGCACATTTTGCGTAAAATCGCGGCTGCGTGACCTTTCAAAAATCAATTCGCTGTTATCGGCAAAAGAGCTGTACCATTTAAACGGAACCGCAGCCGCTTTGCCGTCTGTATTTTTGTTCAGTATTTTCATTTCGGGAGCGGGACTTATAACCGAAACGAAGCGGTTTTCTTCGACGTTCGGAGCAAAAACCGCATCGGAAGCGGCATTCACAACCGTCCCTTCGGTTAATATTTCACCTTGCGCCGCAGAATCCGCTTCGGTGGAACTGCCGCCCGTTTTGCTGAGCGCAGCCCGTCCTTTTTCGACGCTCAAACGCAATACGCCGCCGGAAGAATCGGCTTCCCGGTCGGTCTCAAGCTTTTGCATGTGCAAAACCGAATCTTTTTCCACATTGACCGATGCGTTGTCCGAACGCACGGCCATCGCCGAACCCGCCGTTTGCACCGAAATTTTTCCTTCGTCAACCTGTACGGCCGTTTCGTCTTTTTGCGTTTGCTTAAAGATTTGAATCATCGTGTTCGCGCCGACGCTTATGACGTTTTGATCGGGAAAGTTAATCGTCGCTTCGGATGAAGGCGCGGTTCGGATGATATCGCCGTTATACACGGGCGAATACTGCACGGGTCTGTCCCACACGGAACGGTCGAGGAATTTTCGCTGCACGCTTTTGTATTTATACGAAACGGTTGCGACCGGCGCCTTATCGCTGCGCTCAAGCGTTTTATTCACATCGCGGTAAAACAGATGCGACGTAAAGGCAACCGCAGCGAGAGAAAACACAACGACGGCGATATCCTGCAATACGCTTGCTGCGCTCGGAGAGTCAGGATTGTATTTTGTACTTTTTTTCGTCTTCATCGAGGTTTACCTTCGCAAAATCGGGAACCGGGATTCCGAGTACATCCCGTATTTGTGCAAGGGATTTAGGACCCTTCGCGCCCGCGCCGGGGATGCCGTTTTCGGCGGGCATATTGATAACGGCAAACATTCTCAACGGCTTTTCTTTGCCTTTGACGGTAACCGCCGGCATTTCTTCAACGACAACGTGATCGCGCACCAAATTATACGTGTACTCGGTAATAAGGATATCCGTTCCCATCGGCTTGTTCAAAGCTTCCGTACGCGATGCGAGGTTTACGGCATCCCCGATGACGGTATATTCCATTCGTTTTACCGAACCGATTTGACCTGCAACGACGGGCCCCGAATTGATGCCGCATCCTATGCGGATAATAGGCTTTTTATCGCCGCCGCGTCCGCGGTTAAAGATTATAAGCGCAGCCCTCATACGAAGCGCCGCGCGGATGCAGTTGAGCGCATCTTCTTTCGGACTTCCTGCCGAAGTCGGAGCGCCCCACACGCTCATAACCGCGTCTCCGATAAATTTGTCGACGACGCCGTGGGTCGCGTTGACGCATTCGACCATCGCCGTCATATATTCATTCAAAAACTCGACGACTTCCGCCGGTGTAAGTTTTTCGGAAATCGAAGTAAACGAGCGGATGTCGGAAAAGAAAACCGTTACGTCTTTCGTTTCGCCGCCGAGCGCAAGTTCCCCGCGCGCGGCAAGCTCGGCGATTTCTTTATTGATAAAACGGCCGAAAGAATCTTTGAGTCGTTCACGCTCGGCAAGCCCCTTGCCCATCTTTACGAAGCTCGACGTCAAAAGACCGATTTCGTCTCTCGTTTTCGGCTTCAAATCGAGTTCGTATTCGCCCTGCTCTATTTGCCCGGCGGCGCGCGCAAGGGTTTTAACGGGCCGGCTTATCGACTTGGAAAAAAACCATATAAACACAATCGAAAGAAACAATACGATAACACTTAAATAAATATTACGCCGCGTCGTATCGGCAACCGGTTCCAAAAGAACGTCGGCGTCTGCGGTCGTTAAAACGGCAAGTTCGCCGAAGGCAAGGCGGCGGTACGTACCGAAATATTTTTTGCCGGTATCGTCGGTAACGAGGAGCTGGCGGTTCGTGTCGCCGTTTTCGCGCATTTGTGTAAACAGCGAAAAATTGCTCACGTTGGCGCCGTTTTTTACCAAGCTAAAGTCGGGGTGAATGAGGATGTCGCCGTCGTCGTTGACCAAATACGTCGTTTGCAGCGTTCCGGCTCCGAAACTGTCGGATATTTTTTCGGCGGAAAAGAAGACGGCCAACCCCTGATTTAAGCCCCGCTCCGTATAGGGATAGCACAGCACCAGCAGAGGGCTTTCGAACACGGGAGAAGCGTTCAGCACGTTCGTAATGCCGCGTTCGGTTTCACGGATTTTATCCCGTTCACGGGATAAAAAAATATCGATAAGAGAAGGATCCAATTCGTTCGACAGAAAAAAGGCCGAGCTTAAAAGTTTGCGCTCCAAACCGTCGGGCCGGTTCGAATCGGTTACCAAAACGGCGGCGACCGAAGGATTTCGCTCAAAGTAAAAATCGGCCGCCTGCTTTGCAAACGAACTCCCGCTTTCCGTTCTATTCAAAATATCCAAAAGCAAAAACGCGTTCGCGCGCAGCGAGGACAAATCCTTTTCCGCCAAACCGGCAGCCTGTGCGTTTACCGTGCGGTTGTTTTCTTCGGCGCGGATTCGCACATCCTGACTTCCGAACCACGTAACCAAAAGTGTAATAATCCCGAGCGATAAAATCGTCAACACCGAAATGATGAGAACGAGCTTCGCTCCGATGGAAAATTTAACGTATTTTCGAATATCGTCTTTCTCCGCTTTATTCATATTATAAGAATACAGTAAAATCCGAAAAAGTGCAATTATTAAATATAAAATATCAGTCTTTTATCGGATGCATGAAAAGGTCGGAATATTATTAAAGCTCACAAAGGATAACCCCGCCGCCATACGCTTAAGCGGCAGAATTTCGATTCGCTTTAGCGAGTTTGTAGAATCGCATCGGGCTGTCGAAAAAGTAACCGACTTTCGAGACAGCCTTGATCTCGATTAGCGATTGACCGTAAAGGTATTGATTTCGTCGGAAAGCTTTTGTATGTTTTCTCGGTTCGCCGCCGTTGCGGTATCGACGCTCTGTACGGAGTGGATGATCGACTGCGCTCCGTTTGACATCTCGCTCATCGCGCCGTTGATCTCTTCCGTTAAGCCGGCAAGGGAGGTCATCTCTTCGGCGATCTGTCTGCCGCCGTTCGTCAGCTCTGCAGAACCCTTTGCAACAAGCTCGATCGTCGATTTGATTTCGCTCATCGCTTCAAGCACTTGAGAACTGCCGGCAGACTGTTCCTGCATCGCGGACATAACGGTACGGTTTTGTTCCGTAACGTCGTCGGCAAGCGAAAAGATCGTATCGAATTGATTTTTTACCTGCATCGTACCGTTCGACACTTGCTGAATCGACCCCTGCAGTTCCTGCAGCTGTTCGCTGATCGTCTTACCTTGCTCGTTCGACTGTTCGGCAAGCTTTCTGATTTCATCGGAAACGACCGAAAAGCCTTTGCCCGCTTCTCCCGCGTGTGCCGCTTCGATCGCGGCATTCATCGCGAGCAGGTTCGTCTGATCGGCTATGCTCTGAATGATGTTGCTCGCTTCAAGCAAACCTTCGGAACGTTCGAGAATGTCGTGCGCTCGATCGACCGCCTGTTCTATTGCAGCCCGCCCGTTATCCGATGCGTTACTGAGCTTTTGGGCGGCGGCTCCGCTCGCTTTCAGCGTATTCGTCACCGAACGGATATTTGCGACCATCTCTTCAACCGCCGTCGAAGACGAATCGATGCTTACTTTTTCGCGATCGATGTTTTTGTCGAGATCGTTAATGTATTCGACCATGCTCTTGACGGTCGCCTGCGCTTCTTCGACGCCCGCCGCCTGATTGACGATTCTGCTTTTGACCGATTCGATATTCGCAACGATCTGCGTAATACTCGAAGACGTTTCGCTCACACCGTCGGCAAGATTTCCCGCCGAGTCGGTAGAAACCGCAACCGCACTTATAATGGCGCGAAGCAGGCGGCGCATGATATTGTAAAATTGATTTAAATCCGTCATAAGGACGCCGAAATCGTCACGGCTCGTTACGACGAGACTTTTTTGCGTATAATCGTTTTTGGAAAGATACGCCGAAAATTTCGTTATCGCTACAATACGCTTTTGCATATTGCTTATAAAAAGATACGAATCGAAAATAGCGGCGGCGCTTCCTATGATAAGCACGGGCAAAACGCGCGTTAAAAACAACGGAAGCGCGTCCATCGTTGCGTTCGCCGTACAAAACATCGGCGCGAGTACATAGAAGAGGACGCCTAAAAAACTGAAACCGGTGATATCCGCATTTCTTATGAACACCGAAAGCGTTATATATTCGCTTTTCATCGGAAGATTGTGAATATGTTTTTCAAAATATTCAAGGAACGGAATATACGAAATCAGTGCGAACAGCCATACACTGCCTTGCGCCGCCAACAGAAATACAAGCACTTGATACTCGATACCGTGCAAACGGCATGCTATAAGCATAAACGTAAACAAAGCAAAACCGTTGATATTCGCGCCGATTATGGAGAGATTTTCAAAATGTTTTGCGCGCAGGTTGGTGATCTGCACCGACGCTTGCGAACCGTCGTATTTGCAAATGGTACTTTCATAATACACATAGACACAGATCGGTATAACGGCGTTGAAGACGACTAAGCCTACCAAACAGATAGGTGTAAAGACTATGCGCAGAAGATCCGCCATAGAAAGCGCATGGATAAAGACGAGAAAAGGACCGAACGCAAGCGTCGGCAAAATATACGCCCCCATAAACAGCGCTTTCATAGAAAACGGAAATTTTTCGATCAATTTGATGGAATTTGTATCGCTCATGCAAAACCTCTCAATCGTACAGCTTTATTTACAGCTCATTAATTTACCAATTATAATACATAATTATATAATTTTCAATTGATTTATCGGAGTATTTTTTACCGGCGTCCCCTGCCCACCGTTTCGCCCGCCCCTTTACGAAAGCAAAAGGCGATCGTTCGCTTCTCCGCCTGCGGCATCGAAACGTTTTAACAAATCTTCGACGCGCAGGTTTTTCTTTTCGTCGCCCCGCACGTCGTAAATGATACGCCCTTCGCTCATCATGATGAGGCGGTTGCCGCAACGTATCGCGTCTTTCATATTGTGAGTCACCATAAAGGTCGTCAGTCTTTCGTCGGCGACAAAGGTTTCCGTCAAATCGAGCACTTTTTTTGCGGTTTTCGGATCGAGGGCGGCCGTGTGTTCGTCGAGCAAAAGCAGTTTCGGCTTTTGCAGCGTCGCCATGAGCAGCGTGAGCGCTTGACGCTGACCTCCTGAAAGAAGACCGACTTTGCTCGTCATGCGCTTTTCAAGTCCCAAGCCGAGGAGCGCGAGCTTTTCGCGATAGAGAGCGCGTTCGGCAGGCTGCACGCCCCACGAAAGCGTTCTCCGTTTGCCTCTCCTCATCGCAAGCGCGAGGTTTTCTTCGATCTGCATATTCGCCGCCGTCCCCATCATCGGATCCTGAAACACACGGCCCAAGTATTTCGCGCGCGCGTATTCGGGCATACCGGTCAAATCCATGCCGTCGAGAAAAAGAGAACCCGTGTCGGTAAAGTGAATGCCCGCGATAAGGTTGAGCAGCGTCGATTTCCCCGCACCGTTCCCGCCGATAACCGTGATAAAATCCCCGTCGTCGATTTCGAGGTTGATATTTTTGAGTGCGATCTTTTCGGTGATCGTTCCGGGATTGAATGTTTTCGATACGTTGAATAATTTTAACATCGCTTATTTCCCTGCCGTGTCGGTTACGTCCGTATCGCGCGGGACTTCCGCATCCGAAGCATTCGTACCGGGAATGGCCGAACGGCGGCGGTGCGCGACGCTTCCTTTGACGACGGGAACGGAAAGGGAAGATGCGACGATGATCGCCGTAAACAATTTCAAATCGGTCGATTTCAATCCGAGCTGCAGCACGATCGCGATGACAATTCGATAAATGACCGAACCGAAGACGACCGAAAGCAGCGTATACCAAAACGCAAAGCGCTTTCCGAATACGACTTCCCCGATGATGATCGACGCGAGTCCTATAACGATGACGCCCGTTCCCATACCGACGTCCGCGTATCCCTGACTCTGCGCGACGAGCCCGCCCGACAGCGCAACGAAACCGTTTGCAAGCATGAGACCGAGCATTTTCATCGTGTCCGTGTTGACGCCGAGCGCTCTCACCATCCGCTCGTTGTTTCCCGTCGCGCGCATAGCGCTGCCGATTTCCGTTCCGAAAAACCAATACATGAGAACGACGATACACGCGACAAAAACGGCACCGACGGCAAGCGAAGCGTTCGCCGCGGTAAAACCGCACTTATCGGTAAAAAAAGTCAACACCGTATTGACGCCGAGCAGCGGCGTGTTCGCCTTTCCCATAATGCGGATATTGACGGAATACAGTGCAATCATCGTGAGGATGCTTGCGAGCAGCACGTGTATTTTTATTTTCGTGTGCAAAAGGCCGGTCGCAAGGCCTGCAAGCATACCCGCCGCAAAAGCCGCCAAAAGCGAAAGGAGCGGATGCACGCCGTGCGCGATGAGCACACCGGAAACCGCTCCTCCCGTCGCAAAACTTCCGTCGACGGTGAGATCGGCTATGTCGAGGATTCGAAACGTAATGTATACGCCGAGCGTCATCACGCTCCATAAAATACCCACGGCGAGAGCGCCGTGCACTGCAAACAACAATCCCATCTTTGCTTAAACTCCGCCGGCGGCTGCCCTGCCGATTATCGATCGTATCCGAAAAGCGAATTTCTCAAACACACCCGTTATTTCAAATCGTCGGGAATAGTCATGCCGATCTTCGCAGCCGTATCGCGGTTGATACCGAGCGTACAGTGTTCGAGATATTGAATCGGCATATCCTCAGGCTTTTTCCCGTTTTTAATAATATCGAGTGCCATAGAAGCCGTCTGTTTTCCGAGCGCATAATAATCGATGCCGTACGTCGCAAGCGCACCCCGCTCTACCATGCCTTCTTCCCCGACGATCGTCGGGATCCTGTTTTCGTTCGCAACCTGCGCAACCGTCACGATACTCGATGAAACCATATTGTCCGTCGGCACGTAGATCGCGTCCACTTTACCGACAAGACTCTGCGTCACCTGCTGCACTTCGTTCGTGCTCGATACCGTCACGTCGATATATGCAAGTCCGAGTTTATCGCACTGCGCTTTTGCAAGACCGATTTGAAAGACGCTGTTCTGTTCGCTCGAACAATACAGCATGCCGACGGTTTTCGCGTTCGGCACGAGACGCTTTAATAAATCGATCTGCGCGGCGCACGGCGTCAAGTCGGACGTACCCGAAACATTTGTACCCGGCGCATCGTTCGATTTGACAAGCTTTGCGCTTTCGGGGTCGGTGACGGCGGTGACGAGAATCGGAATGTCTTTTGTGAGATTCGCGACGGCCTGCGCCGCGGGCGTTGCAATCGCGAGGATCAAATCGCTTCGGTCGTTTACGAGCTTTTGTGCGATCGTAACGCAGTTCGCCTGTTCGCCCTGCGCGTTTTCGTAATCGATTGAAATATTCGTTCCGTCGGTATAACCCGCTTCGGAAAGAGCGTCAACGAATCCTTTATATGCGTCATCGAGCGCCGGATGTTCGACAAGCTGTACGATGCCGATTTTAATCGTCTTCGACTTATTCGTTCCCTTGCAGCCGGCCAAAACGCACAGCACTGCAAACACGCCGATCAATCGTTTCATAATCGCCCCCTGCGGAAACACGGCGCAGTCGATGTGCGGCGCTCCGCTTTTCTTTAATAATTATCGTAGAAAACCGTTTCTCATCGGTTCAATTCCATCCGTTTCGCGTATCACCGAATTTAAACGATATAAAATCGTACCCGCGTGCCGGCATTTAGTCAATACGGAAAAAGAAATAACACAGGATAGCTTGAGCAGTGTAAGAAAAAAAAATGATACTGCCCGCCGAGTCACATATAGCGGAAAAGAAAAGCCGGAACAGGTTGTATTCGGTATACACACTTGCGGGCAGGATTTCTCAACTGTTCCGGCTCGTTATTTTTACAAGTCGGATTTTGTAATGATGGAAACTCCCGTATCAAAGTATGCCGGGCTTACTTTTTCTCCTGCTAATACTTTAACAGCGCTTTTTACCCCCTCGTATCCCATCTTATACGGGTTTTGCGCCATAATGCACAAAAGAGCTCCGCTCTTTACTAACGACTTATTCATATCCGACGCATCCGAACCGCAGCCTATAACGTTTTTATCCTTCGCTTCTTTTACGGCATTTCCGACACCGACGGTTGATCCTTCGTTTGCACCGTACACGGCGACGCAGCCTTCAGTAATAAAGTTTGCCGCCATATCCTTTGCAACGGAAGCGTCACCCTGGCAATATTGCGTTTCGAGCAAGGTAAAGTTTGAGCCTTTAAATGCATCGCGGAATCCGAATTCCCGTTGATTGCAAGATTCCGTAGCCGCGTTTACACCGATAATACCGATCTTGCCCTTTGTAATGTTTTTTGATTTCAATTCTTTGATGAGCATTTGTCCCACTTGCAATCCTCCCGCACGATTATCGGTCGCAAGCAACTGTTCCCCGGGAAAATCGGCGGCAGAGTCCACATACACTATCTTAACGCCGGCAGCCGTCGCTTCCTTTAACGCAGACGTAACCGCATCGGGACCGTTCGCAGCAAGAAGAATACAATTAGCACCTTCGGAAAGAGCATTATTAATGCATTCGATTTGCTTTGCGTCGTCCTTAGTATCGGGGGCAAGCCATTTGTATTGAACGGTACCCGCTTCCTTTGCAGCGTCCTGAGCACCCTTGTTGACTTGCACCCAGTGCTGATCCATCTGGTCCATCGTTATCAGGAAGATTTTTTTCTTTCCCGAATCTTGGGAACCGTTAGCAAACATTGTTGCACAGGTTACCAATAAAGTAACAGCGACTACTACGAGTTTTTTCATAAGATACTCCTTTTGCGTTTCCGCTTTTTTTACTGTCCGTATGACACAAACAGTTCGTTTATTTTTTCGTCCTTTTTGCGCCGGAACGATTGCGCACTACAATATCAAGTAAAACGGAGATAACAACAATACAGCCGATCACGATATTTCGAATCGCAACCGGAGCTCCTGCAAATTGCAATCCGTTTTGCAAAACAGCCCAGATGGAAGCTCCGATAACGGTTCCCATCAATATTCCCTGCCCGCCGAGCGTTGAAACGCCGCCTATCACGGAAGCGGCTACGGCATACATTTCATACATGGATCCCGCATCCATCGCCCCCATACCGGCTGAAGCACATTGAACCAATCCGACGATACACGCGCAAAAGGCGGATACTAAAAAAGCTTTCGTAACCGTACTTAACAAATTAACGCCGCTCAGTTTCGCCGCTTCGGGATTGCTCCCTACCGCATAGATATAGCGGCCTGTTTTCGTTTTACTCAAAATAAAATTAAAACAAATCCATATGACGACGGCAATCCAAATCGTATTGAATAAACCCTATATTTTTCCGTAATAGAAAAAATCTCGGAAATTTTGCGCACCTTCGCCGATGCTGTTTGTGTTATAGTTATTGTTAACTATTTGCGCTATACCGCGCGCTACAGTCATCGTCCCGAGCGTCGCAATAAAAGGCGGTATTTTAAATTTTTCGACGAGGTATCCGTTTATGATGCCTATAGTCATACAACATACAAGCGTTATTAAAACCGCTATCCATGGATTCATCCCCTTCGTCATAAGCGTCGCGCTTATCATAGTGGACATTCCCACAACAGAGCCTATCGAAAGATCTATATTGCCGGTAATTAAAACGTATGATTGTCCGATACCGATAATCAAGATAGGGGCTATTTGTCGCAACAGGTTGCTGATATTTCGGCCGGAAAAGAAATTGGGATTTATAATACCGAACACTATACACAAAAAAACCAGACCCGCAGTAACGGTCAATACCTGTCCTGTTCCTCGAGACATGTTTAATTTATTCTTTACAGTAAAATTCATATCGCTCTCCTCATACAGCGAGTTTATTTTTAAAATTCGTTGCCAAAGTCAGAATTTTTTCTTGCGTTATATTCGTACCGGACAGTTCTCCCGTTATTCTTCCTTCACACATAACCAATATACGATCTGCAAAACCGATGATTTCAGGCATTTCAGAAGAAATAAATACGATACCGATACCGTTTTTCTTCAATTCGTTCATCAAATTATAGATTTCGACTTTTGCCGCAACATCGATACCGCGCGTCGGTTCGTCAAATACAACAACGCGGAAAGGCCTTCCCATCCATTTTGCGACAACAACTTTTTGTTGATTTCCCCCTGAAAGCGTTTTTGCCGCAACTTCGGGAGTTGCCACTTTTATATGCAGATTATTGATACAATCGGCTACCATCGCGCTTTCTTTTTTCTTATTAACTTTTTCAATCCTATTGCTCAGCAGATCCAAATTCGGTAAAGCGATATTTTCGCGCACCGGCAGTTTTGTACAAAGCCCGTACTTCTTCCTGTCTTCCGGCACAAGAACAATACCGCGCTTGATCGCATCCATCGGTTTTCGTATATTTATCTCTTGTCCGTCAAGGTATATTTTTCCTCCCGTAGGAGGATCCATTCCGAACAGCGTTCGAGCCATTTCGGTTCTACCGGCACCCATGAGCCCCGCAATACCGACGATCTCTCCTTCTTTTACATCGAATGAGACTTCATGCAGCATAGTATTGGAGCATAAATTTTCTACGCGTAAAATCGTGTTTCCGACGGGAGCATTAATCCTGGGATATTTTTCCTTTATTGTCCGTCCGACCATATTCGTAATGATCGTTTCTATATCGAAATCGGCAAACGGGCCGGCCGTTATAAGTTTACCGTCGCGCATTATCGTTATGTCATCGGTAATATATTTTAATTCTTCGAGTCGATGCGAAATATATGCAATCGCACATCCTTCTTTTTTAAGTTGATTGATGATAGCAAACAGTTCTTTTATCTCTCTGTCGGTCAACGCGCTCGTCGGTTCGTCCATGATGAGTACTTTTGCGTTGAGCGACAGCGCTTTGGCAATTTCAACCATTTGCTGTTTTGATATCGGCAATTCACCGACCAACGTATTTACATCGATATCGCAGCCGAGCTTTGTCAAAATAGTCTTCGCCGCTTTGTTCATGGCGGCATTATCGATAATAAATTTTCTTTTAAATGTTTCTCTTCCTAAAAAAATATTTTCCGCTACCGTCAGATGATGACATAAATTAAGCTCCTGATGAATGATTGCAATTCCTTTTTCCTTAGCCGAATTCGGAGTCAGATCTTTAATCTGTTCTCCGAACAACGTTATAGTGCCGCTGTCATACTTATGAATACCGCCCAGGACTTTCATGAGTGTTGATTTTCCCGCTCCGTTTTCACCGAGCAGCGCCATAACCCTGCCTTTTTTTAAATACAGCGATACATTATCCAAAGCTTTTACACCGGGAAAAGTTTTACAGATGTTTTCCATTTTTACGATATAGTCGCTCATTGTTACCTCATCTTTGCATACAATAATCCAAACGCGTAATGCATTCTGCAAGCGCACGCCCGGTATGATAGATACCTTTCCATGAATTTCCGAGATTTGAAATCAACGGAGCACCGGAACGGCTCAACAATTGTCTGCTTTCTCCGAATTTCTTATTCAAAAAATAGTTATCGATAAATTCCCATGTTTCCGCAAATGCTCTGAAGTATTTTTCATCTCCGAATAAAACGTAGCCGTTAAGAAATCCCGTCATCGATTCAAAGTTTTGCCACCACTCTTTATCGAATATCAATACTTTTTTATCTGCGATGCCGTCTCGATACACGCCGCCGAATTCATTGTCGTACCCGTGATTGAGCGTATGGTCGAGAAGCTTTCGAATAAGTTCATTGTCGTCAGGAGTTCGTTCATGAAGCGTCCGCAGTGCAAAATCAGAAAGCCAGCTCAACTCCACGTTATGTCCGTAACTGGTCGTATCCGTCGGTGCTTCAAGCTTTTCGCCCGTTTCCCGTTCCGCATTCCACGTGCGCTGTATATTGATCGCCGGCAATTTATTAAATTCGAAATCGAATTGATTGTATCCGTATCCTTTTTCCGTATTGACCATATAGCGGACAATCAAGTCGTACACTTCCCGCAATTTTCGCCCATGAATGTATTCTTTTGAAGCCGCATACAGTATCGTATACGTTTCAAGCAAGTGCATGTGAATATCAAGAGATTTTCGATCTCCGGCATAATTACCGACAGGAGAAAGCTTCCAATCCCGTTCAATATTTTCATAATAACCGCCGCGGAAGGTATCTACCGCATATTTTTGCAGGCAGTTAAAGCCCTTTACAGCATAATCGAGCGCTTTTCGGTCTTTGCTCATCATATAATACTCTGCCAATGCATAGATGGCAAAACCCTGCCCGTACGTCAGTTTTGCAGGATCTTTTATCGTGGCGTCACGGTGCAACAACCAATAAAAGCCGCCGAATTCCGGATCCCAAAAACGTTCGATTAAAAATCGTACGCCTTGCGCAGCCGCTTCTTTCATACTCGCTTTATCTTCTTCACGGGCAAAAGGAATAAGATGTGAAAACCCCCATACCATACGGCTTTGCGTTACGATATTTTTCTCAAGGTCTCCGAACAATTCTCCGTTTTCATCGAAACTGGTCAGATAACCGCCGTACTGCGTATCTACAGATCGTTCGAGCCAAAACGGGATGAGCTTATCCCGCAAAAACTCGGATAAATCTTTTTTATACTCCGCCGCACTCTTCATTTTCTTCTCCCAATAAGTTTTTATTTGACAATCGTATAATTGAATCGGTTCAATTATACGACTAAAATTATCTTACATTTCCGCAATAGACTTTCGAAGTACAACTTGCGGCTTAAGATATACCGGTTTCATAACTGTTTGTTCCCCGTTTATAAGTCTAAACAATGTTTCAACGGTAATCTTACTCATTTTGTCCAAAGGCTGATGTACCGTCGATAACGGCGTTTCCTGCAAACCCGAAATGGAGATATCATCGTATCCCGCAACCGATACGTCTTGCGGTACCCGTACTCCGCACGCATGCAAACTGCTGATGATCCCCATCGCCATTACATCGTTGATAGCGAGAATGGCATCGATCTTTCGAGAAAAATATACGGTACGAATGGCGTCATACCCGCCTTGAAAACTCATAGACAAAGTGGTGATGATTTGATCGTTTGAAAACGGTATGTTTCGATCCTTATATGCTTGAACAAATCCCTTGATCCGTTCCGCAAAAGGAACGACATTCGGATTTCCCGAAATAAGTATGATAGAGCGATGTCCCGAATCCAATAGCTGCAACGTCAAATCATACGATCCTTTACAAAGATCCGTCATTACGCAATTTGCAGGGATTCCTTTATAGTAACTCGAAATGAATACAAAAGGAAATTTATTTTTAACCAATTCATGTATATGATTCAAATCGGGACAGGCCTCTATAACCGGTACGATGATGAGCCCGTCAATCCCCCGATCGATGAATTGCCTAATCAATTTCGCTTCCTGCCTGCTCGATTCGTTTGTTAAACCGAACATCAATGCCTTTCCGCGCTGTTCTATTTCATTTTGTAAATGTCCCGCCATTTCTCCGAAAAAAGAATTCAGCAGATCGGGAACCAAAAAACCGATTGTATTTGAAGACGAAAGGCTGAACGAGCGGGCATAGGGATTGCGGTGATAATTAAGTTTCGCTACGGTTTTGAGTACCGATTGTTTCGTTTGCGTTGAAATGCGCGGGGAGTCATTTATTGCCATCGAAGCCGTTTCTACCGACACACCTGCCGCCGCTGCGACATCCTTTATGGTTATTTTCGCCATCTTTTGCCTTTTTCTTACCGGCATTGAACCGGTTCAATGCTTATAGTATACGTCCACTTTTTTACGCTGTCAATCTTTTTTTTATTATTTGATCGAATATGAATCTTAAAAATATTCAATTAAATCGCTAACCTTTATTCCGCAAAGTCCCGAACGGCTTTTATACAGTATCGGGTCGGAAGAGTCATAAAAGCCGACTGCACTTCCTTATGAGGACACAAAGCGCGGCATTTATGCGCGCTTTGTGATAGGAGACGCTCAGCGATTGCTGTACAGAAAGCTTCGCTTCGTTCAATGCACGGCATGGAGGCCGTGTCGCATCTTGGCAAAACGGCTGCGTATTTTTGCGAAGCAAAAATACGGTAGTGAGCGGGCTGTCTCAAAAGTCGGTTACTTTTTCGACAGCCTGTCGAGTTTAAAATTAAGTCTTTATATCGCAATGACTTAATTTTAAACATCGCATAGTAAATCAAGGAAACTTTCCAAAAACTGAAGTTTTTGGAAAACCGCGAACGGCCACTGCTCGGAATCTTATAGGAAGTCGAGAGTTGAAAAACGGCTTTGCCGTTTTTCTCTCATAGGAGACGCTCAGCGATTGCTGCGCGGGGAACTTCGCGCTTCGCGCTCGTTGCAAGTCCCGCACTGCTCGCAATCGTATAAGAAGTCGGGAGTTGAAAAACGGCAAAGCCGTTTTTCTTTTATTGGAGACGCTCGGCAATTCCTGCGCACTGCTCGGAATTGCCGAGCTCTTGCTTTTTTTATACTTCTCATTGTACACTGGAGGCGTTATGAAGAAAATTACGGCTGTTATGGTGACTTCGGCGGTGTGCGGTGCGCTTTTATTTGTCGCCTGCCGCACGGTAAAAGATATCCCTGAAGATTTGACTTCGACGCAGCTCATCCAGCTGGGGCAAAACGCGTACGGAAGCGCGCAGTACAAAAACGCGGAAATCTACTACAAGACGGTGATCGCGCGTTACGGCATCGATTCGTCGGTCTATGTGGAAGCGCGTTATGAACTCGGTCATCTTTATCTGAAGCAGAAAAAATACACGGCGGCGTACGCGTCATTTAAAGAAATCCTCGATATGTACGCATCGACGACGCCGGATGTGCTGCCGGGCGCGTACAATAAATTGGCCGAAATCGGCATGCAGCGGATTCCGAAAAACAAATTGCCGAAAACAAAATCGAGCGAAGTGCAGACGGATGCCGGAACAAAAGGGAAAAGCGCGAATACGGCAAACGAAGCGGCAGCCGTACGGGAAACGCAGGGTACGGATGTACAAAAATCGCAGACCGTCGATGCGCAAGGATCACAGGCTGCCGAATCTTCGGCTGAAGCAAAAGAAGGAACGCAGTCGGCGGAATAAAAAATACCGGCCGCCATACCTCAGGGCGGATCGGTATTTTCCCCATTCGAAGCTTAAACGAAACATTGACGAACGACGTTTCGTTTGTTAAAATTCATAGTATTATTAATAAAGGACGATCGATACGGAAATGACTACTTCTCCCGTCGATATCAAACACATCTACGATACCGACAACATCGCGCGCAGCAAGGATGACAAAGGCATCGTCATCCTCACGGAAAAGCAAAAAAAACTCATCGACGATCTGCTCGTATACATGAGCGAAGCGGATGCCGAGCGCGTATTGATAATCAAAGACCGGATGAAAGACCTCGAACACCTCGCGCGCGCAATCGCACTGTTTCCGTCGCTGCTGGAACAGCACGATTTGCCGGGCGGCATGCGTACGCCGAAAACGCTCGTGGAAATGCTCATCGACAATCGGGAAGCCGGAGATCGTACGCTGCTTTTGCCGTCGAAAGCGAGCCTCGGCAAAGGCTTTCTCGTTGCAAAAATGCACACATTTTCTTCGCTTTCAAAACAGAGCACGCGGATCAAAGCGCCCGCGTCTCTTTCAGAAGAGCTCATGACCGAAGCGGTTACGATGATGTTTTCGCTGTTAGCCGAAGACGTATATTTGAATTTGATCGCAGACAAAACGTTGTCGCGCGAAATCCGCCGTCAATGGGGCTATTCGCTGCTCATGCTGTGGGAATACCGCACGGATGACCGAATCCAAGTTATCGCGCCCATCCTGAACGAAGTGTGGACGGCACGCAGAAAACTCGCTCCCGCTTTCGGCACAATGATGGGCACGAGCGAACTCCTGCTCATTTCGATGCAGATGGACGGCCAGTGGCTCGGTTTTATTAAAAATAAATTAAGCGATCCCGGCGTCTCTCAAGCGATGGAAGAATTTCTGTTCGGCATTTCGTACGAGCAGATTTCGCAGCTGCGCACGATTTTGCGCACAAAAGGCATTGCGGCTATCGGGCGCGACGAAGTGGCGGATTATCTCGGTACGCATATTAAAACGGATGCGGGGCTCGATTACCGCGATTTTTATTCATTGTATACGATCCGCAGGGACGATGCGCGCGAACGGGCGCGGATGAAGCTGCAGGGGCCGCACAAAACGCTCGAAGATTACTTTATCCAATTTGTCACCGAGCAAAACGTATAAATCGAATAGTGCTCTCTGCAGCTCGGCGGATTACGAATGAGAGGCGGCGAAAACCGCACGAGGAGAGGAAGCGATGACACAAAACAATTCAGCCGGTAAAAAAGAGAGCAAACGAGTGCCTTATCATTTCGGCGAAAAGCTGCGTATGGTGCGCGAACACAAAGGCATGACGCTCAAAGTCGTCGCCGAAAAAGCGGGAGTGAGCGAAAGCCTCGTGTCGCAGATCGAGCGCAATAAAGTTTCTCCCGCGATCGATACGCTGCTTGCGCTCGCGGACGCGCTCGACATCAATCTCGAATTTTTATTCGAAGAATATCGGCGCAAGCGTCCGGTCAAAATCACGCGCAGCGACGAACGGCGGACGATTTCGGAAGACGACGTCATATACGAAGAACTTGCAGTATCGGACAGATCGGAAAAAGAAAATCGGTTTGAAGCGTACGCAATAAAAATGAAGCCGCATTCCCGCACGCACCGCGGTTCGTACGGTCATATCGGCTGGGAACTGGGCGTCGTCGTCAAAGGCGTCATCACGCTCAAATACGAAGAAGAAACATACGAACTGAAAGCGGGAGACAGCGCTTCGTTTCCCGCAGGCTCGTCGCACATGCTCGAAAATAAAACGAAAGAAAACGCGGAAGCGATTTGGATCGTCACGCCGCCGCAGCGCTTTACGGAATAGCAAAACAGAATTTAAAAAATATCGATACCGGTCTTGCAAAATAAGGGCATTGTATGCTATAGTACAGACCTTACTCGGTATACCGGTCAGAAGGGGGCGAATGAGATGGCGACTATTGCAGTCGATGATTCCGAAAACCTTGAAAAAGCGATCAAACGTTTTAAAAGAATGGTAGAAAAAGAAGGCATCATTCGCGAATACAAAAAACGCGAATTTTATGAAAAGCCCTCTACGATTTTAAATCGCAAAAACAAAGCGCTTCAGCGCAAGCTGATGAAAAAAACGCACCCGCGTCACGAATCGAAATCGGCATATTGATACGAGAAGTTTGCTGTATCCCGCGCCGATTCCGTGCGTTCCCCGCATTTTGCAGCCGGAACGCACGGCACACGTGCCTGCCCTCCGCGGCGGGCGTTTTTGTTTGCCGACCGGAGGCGCTTTTCCGGCAGCGATATCCCGTATTGCACGACAGCCCGTATCGTTGACGAACGCATACCAATCGATTATCATTTAAAATATGGCGATCGCTACCAACCAGCAGATAACGAATTATTACGATTCCTACTGCGATAAAGAAGTGATTTTTTCGCGTGAAATTCTGCACACGCTCCGCGTCGCTCCCCGTGAAATATACATCAAATGCGGCGGCAATCAATGGCCGTGCATTATCAATTCAACGTCGCTTTTAGCGGCAAAGATAATTCTCGGAAAGACGGGAGGCGCGTTCACGGCGATCACACAAAAAAACGCTCCTCCGGTCAGCCTGCGTTTTTGTTTTTTTATCGACAAAGGTACGGAAACGATGAGTTTTTTTATCGCGGGAAAAGTGACGAACACGGCTCAGTACACGGATTCGAAAGACCTCGCCGTCGTAACGCTCACGTATACGCAGCGACCGCCCGACGATTTTATCGTAAAGATCGGTACGCTCATCGAAGCGAATATCAATTTTATAAAGCGCAGAGAAGAGCGCATCGTCATGACAAGCGAAGCCCGGTACCGGCTCGGTATCGAAAAAGAAGATACGATCATCTACGTGCAAAATGTGCCGCGTAAGTGCATTTTGCGCGATCTGTCGTTTTCAGGCGCAAAGGTCGTTTTGCTCGGAGTGCCGAAATTCGTAAGCGGAAAAGAAACCGTGCTGCGCATCGTTTTCGACGATCCGGCGGAAACGCTGGACATACGCGGCTCGATCGTCGGTGCCGATTTTGCCGAAGGCCGTCAGGACATCGTTACCGCGAGCATCAAGTTCGATGAAAAAGCCGTACCCACCGCGTACAAACTGCACATCAACGATTACCTTACGATGACGAAAAAGAATCTCCTCGATGCCTCTTCTCAAATGCAAAATGCGCCGACGCAGACGGTCGAACAGGCGGCCGCCGTTATGAAAGCGCGTCTCAATGCGGCAGCTTCCCGCGGCACGTCTATACAAAATATTCCCCATACGATAGCAGGAACATAATATGAATCCGTCAAATCCGCTCGACACGATCTATTACATCAAACTTCCCGAAGGCTTTTCGTTGTCCCGAAATGCAATGAGAATCGATCCGGAGATTCCGCTGCCGGTGCAAAAAAAAGACAGAGACGCGCCCGGCACCTTCAATGCCGAAGAATTGACGCAGGAGCAGATCCTCGCAGGTATCCTCACCGTGCTCGCTTACGACAAACACAACGAACACACGGACTATTATCGCTCGCTGCTGCAAAAAGCGCGGCCGAACATCAAAAGGGAGCTTTCCGAAGGGGCGATCTTAAAAGCGAAAAACGAAGACTACGATATCGCAGAAGAAATGTTTTCCGCGCTGCGCGGACTCGATCCCGACGATATGACGACCGTGCTCAATACGGCGCTCTTTTTCGACGAACGCGCAAATTCATATCGCCGTTCGGGATTGAACGAAGATGCCGATGCGTACGACAACGATGCACTCGGCTATTACAAAGCCGCGATGGATGCCGAACCCGCGATTCCCGATGCGTTTTTCAACGCGGGATTTTTTTACCTCAAACAGTACGCATACCGAGAAGCGAAAGACTGCTTTGAAACCTACATCGCGCTCACCTGTGACGTGCCGGATGCTTCTCTCGGCGAAAACGGTATATATAAAAAAGAGCGCGCACAGGAGATCGTCGACAATATCCGCAATCAAAATATGGACGACGCGCATTTTAAAGCCGCCTACGATTTGATTTCATCGGGACAGGAAGAAAAGGGGCTCGAAGAGATCAAACGATTTATCAAAACGAATCAAAAAGTGTGGAACGCGTGGTTTATGCTCGGCTGGGGACTTCGCAGACTCGGACGTTATGAAAACGCGGAACAGGCGTTTTTGGAATCGCTTGCGTGCCCCGGAGGAGAGACGAACTGCGATACGTACAACGAGCTTGCGATCTGCCGCATGGAACAAAACGATCTTGCGGGAGCAAAACGCTATCTTTCGCGCGCTCTCTCGCTCGATCCCGAAAACACGAAAATCATATCGAATTTGGGATTCGTCGCGCTGAAAGAAAACGATGGCGAAAAAGCGAAACAGTATTTTGCGGCGGCGCTCGAAATCGCCCCCGACGATAAAATCGCAGCGTCGGAATTATTGAAATTGGAAAAAGCGGAAAACGGAAATACGTAAACAGGAGTTTTTATGCACACGGATTTTATCGGGCGTATCGTACGGAGATTTACGGTACTGGGTATCGCTGCGATCACAGCGGTATTTTTTTCATGCGGAAAACCGAAGATCGCGTTCAAAGCGGGCGATTATACCGCGACCGCCGCCGGCAGAAACGGGGATATCAAAATCCGCGTTTTATTTACCGATTCGCGCATCAAAGAAATCAACGTCCTTGAAAGCGCGGAAACGGCCGGCTTGGGAGATGTCGCGATTGAAAAAATTGCGAAAAAAGTTATCGATGAGCAAACGCTTGCCGTCGATGCCGTCGCGGGTGCGACGATTTCATCGAAGGCACTGCTCGCAGCACTTGCCGACTGTGTAACGCAAGCCGGCGCGAATCCCGACGCGCTGAAAAAAAGTACGCGCGATGCGTCAGCTGCAAAATCCGAAACGTATTCCGCCGATATCGTGATCGTCGGAGCGGGAGCGGCCGGTCTCACTGCCGGAATCGCCGCGTCCGAAGCGGGTGCAAACGTCATCGTTTTGGAAAAAGGCGCAAGCGTCGCGGTGAGCAACGGAGCGGTCGCGGGCGGGCCTATCGCTGTCGGTACTCGCATTCAAAAAACGGAAGGCGAAAATCTTACGCTTGAGAAGTTGTATACGCACATGAACGATTTCGCAAACAGCACGATCAATTCGTCGCTGCTGCATAAATGCCTTGCCGTATCGGGGGAAACGATCGATATGATGCAGGATCTCGGTTTGGATATTTACCTCCGCAGAGATGCGTACGGAATCGGTTTCCGCGCCCGGCACGGTATCAAACAGAAAGGTGCCGACAGAATGCGCTTTCTCCGGGAAAAAATCGAATCGAAGGGCGGAAACTTTTTATTTGAAACGGCAGGGAAAAAGCTCATCGTAAAAGACGGGCACGTGATCGGTATCGAAGCGGAAAAATCGGACGGCACGAAAGTCATCGTCAACGCGAAAGCCGTTCTTGTCGCGACCGGCGGATATTTGGGCAGCGAAGAATTTATTCGGAAAAAATTCGGCAACATAACGGTAAATCCACTGGGCAATACGCTTTCGACCGGTGACGGTATTGCGATGATATTAGATGCGGGCGGAGTTGAAGACCGCAACTGGGGTATCGTCGCCAATGAATTTTCCGCCGCAAATAAAAAGGCGGGACAATGGACGATAAAATGCAATCAAAATTTACGTTTCGGCATTTACGGCGGTCTCATCGTCAATTCCGACGGCAACCGTTTTTTCAGCGAAGACGTCATGGCAAATAAACCTTTAAGCGGCGCGCAGTCGGCACTCAGGGAAGGAAAATATTACGCAGTAATGGACGACGCATATTACAAATCCGTATGCACGAAGGGAATTTTCGAAACGCTCGGAAAACCGCAAAGCTGGATTGCGGGCGAACGCAATCTGTCGGCGGAAGCGCCGGCATCGGCAGCCCATATCAAAATATTGACGGAAGCACCCTCTCAGCTTGCCGAAGCGATCGAACAGGGTTGGGCGTATAAAGCGGATACGATAGAAGAAGCGGCCTCTCATTTCGCTCTCACCGCTCTCGCAAAAACGGTAGCCCGCTACAATGCATTGTGCGCGACGGGCAAGGACGAAGATTTTTATAAAAATCCGGTATTCCTCACGCCCGTATCGAAGGGACCGTTTTACGTTTTCGAATATGAAACGAGCGCGTGGTGTACGCTTGGAGGTGTAAAAGTTGACGACAGTCTCCGTGCGCTCGACGCGAACAATAAGCCGATTCCCGGACTCTATGCCGCGGGTATCGACGCGGGAAGCGCGTTTACCGCACCGTATTACGATAATGAAGGTTCCGCATTCGGCATTTCGCTCAGCTCTGGAACGCTCGCGGGACGCACTATGGCGGCATACGTAAAAGAATTATAGGAGATGCAACTTAAGCTGCGGATGCGCGCGCTTCGAAAAGCCGCACGCATCAGTGCAAGTGCGCGAGGCCGACAAAGCGTCCGCGTACTTGCCGGCGCCTGCATTTCGCGCGCGGTGTGCCGCAGATGTTTACATTTCGCGTCCTGTGCCGCCGGCGTGCCTACTCCGCGTGCATGTCGAAATCGAAAACGAGCGTGTCGCCGACTTTTATATTGACGCGATCGAACCAGCCTTGGGGCACTTCGAGTGCATAGCGCACGCTCACGGAACTCTCGACGGGTGCGAGGCTGAACGGCGTCATATCGTATATGTCGCGGATGCGTCCGCTCGAATCGATGTACGCGATCGAAAGAGGATGCGGCGTATCTTTCATCCAAAACCTAAGCCGCTCGTCTTTGTCGAACACGAAGAGCATTCCCGTGCCGTCGGGGATGTTCTTGCGATTCATAAAACCCCGGCTCTGCTGGGCAGGGGTACTCGCCATTTCCGCGCGGACGCTCACCGTGCTGCCGTCTGCTCTTTTAAGCGTGAGAGTTTGCGCAGGTAATTTTTTCGTACATGATATAAAAAAGAGCGTTGTCAGCACAAAAATCAAGGTAAGTGCGCCGCTTTTTAGGACGGCCGTTTTTTCGATAATTTTACAGATTATTATTTTTTTCATCGATAATTCTTCCCTTTCTTTCGTACCGTGCAAAGGGCTTTGCATATCGTCCGTCACAGCGAGTCCAAAAACAGTTCGCGCGTCATTTCGGCGGCCGAAAGCGGAACGAGGGATGCGGCGTTCAATTCGTCGAAGACTTTCGTGTCTACATATTTGATCGCAAGCGGCCGCTCGAGGCTCATCGTCACGGTATCCGATTTCCACTCCGATTTTTCGGGCGACAGCGAGGTCGGGTTTCCGTATTTTTTGCACAGAGCGCTGAAGACGCTGTAGTGATCCATGCGTTCCCGATCGACATTGATGATCATAATATAGAGACGGCCCTTGTAAAATTGAAAATAGCACCGGTTGAGGAACGATGAAACGCCTCTCGCTTTTGCGTCGGTTTCTATGAGCACGCGGTTTTCACCGGGAAGCAGCGACACGTCCCGCTCTCCGTGATAGCCGAATTCGCCGTTTTTTTTCAAGCGTTCTTTTACTTCGTCGAGCGTCATGCCGAGCCGGATGCCGCCGTAGCCGAGGGGAAGTGCGTTTTGCGCGACAAGAACAAAAAGCGCGGTGAAAAAGAACAACGCAGCTGCGATCGTTTTTTTCATAGAAAACTCCGCATCACGCGCCCTGTTACGCGTTGTTGTTTTGCTTGCGGTAAAATGCCGCCTGTTTGACGAGTTCGCGGCAGTCGGGCACGAGGATTTTCCCGTTGATAAAGCGGACATGAGAATCGGACTGCAATCGGATGAGACTTTCGGCTTGCTGCTCTTTCGGGAGTCCGCACATATTCGCCAAATCATAGGGCGTCAAATCCGTTTGATACTGGACGTTTTGCTGAGAAAGATTGATTTTCGTTTTTTCAACTTGCAGCGCGAGGATATCGATAAGCTTGTGCAGCGGATCGTGCAGGTTCGCATTGTCGATTTGGCGGTACATCGACCACAAGCGGTCGGCGAGCATCGTCGTCAAGCGCGAGATGAGCTGGGGCTGGGTTGCGACCATCAAATCGAAGTTTTGCCGGTTTACCGCCATGAGTTTGCACGGTTCGTGCGCGATCGCGCTCGCCGATCGCGGCTTGTTTTCGAGCAGCGCCATTTCGCCGAACATATCGCCTTTTTTCAGCATCGCAAGGGTTACTTCGTTGCCGTCGACGACTTTCGAAATCTTCACTTGCCCTTCTTGGATGATAAACATGTCCGGGCCGTTTTGGCTTTCGGAAAATATCATCGTGCTTTTCGGATAGACGCGCATAAGGTCGGGCGTCGATTCGAAATACACCGCATGCGTGCGCTCTTTGAGTACGATAAAACGCTCTTTTGCGCGCCCCGCATTGAGACCGCGCGGACAGGCTTTGAGATATTGATAATAGGCGTATACCGCGATGTCGGAAAAACCCGCTTTATCGTAATAGTCGGCGACGTCGAATATGTGTTCGGGCGTATCGGCGACGACGTTGTTGAGCGTCAACTTTGTCAGCGTTTCGTTCATGGAGCGCATACCGTTTGCAAAGGTGCGGATAATCTTCATGGCGACGGGCGTATTGCGCATGATGAGTTCGGGGTATTGATCGCGGCGGACGGAAATACCGGTGACGTCGGTGATGGCGATAACGGTTTCGATTTGAGAATGCCCCGACATACACGGGATAACGCCGACGAAGTCTCCCGGTCCGAGTAGTTTAATCGGGCCGCCGGGCGCATCGGTCGCTTTAAAACAGCGGACATTGCCGCTTTGAATGATAAAGAAGCGATCGCTTTCTGCCTTCCCTTCAACGACGAGGTAAGATCCTTTTCTAAAATTTACAAATGATAATTGCAGCAATTCGATTCGCCCTCTGTTTTATAAGTATAAATTCCACTGCCTTGTTTGTCAATCTTTAAAATCGGCATAAATTCAACTTATCTTTACCGTATTCCGCAAAATAATATTTCACATTCGAGCGTAAATCCCGTCTTTTGCCGCACGATTTCGACGATGTGATCTACGAGAACGCGCACATCTTCCGCCGTCGCGCCTCCGGTGTTGACGATAAAGTTTCCGTGCCACGGAGCAATCTGCGCGCCGCCGGAGCGCATCCCCTTCAATCCCGCTTCGTCGATGATTTTTCCCGACGGCTTTCCGAATGCACGGTTGTTTTTGAACACGCTTCCGGCACTCGGAAATTTAAAATGCCCCTTTGCACTTCGCTCGGCGACGCAGGTTCTGCAGCGCTCGGCGATTTCGTTTTTTTTGTCTTCGGAAAGCTTTTTCGTTTTAAAAACCGCGCGCGTAACGATTCGAGGCGTATTTTGAAAGGGCGATATTTTATAATCCCAATCCGCTGCGTTGAAGCGGTAGGTTTTTTCTTCGAGCGTAGAGCCGTCGATATAGCGGACTTCGGAGAGGATATCGCTTACGGATACGTCAAAGCATCTTGCGTTCATGCAGACAGCTCCCCCTGCGCTCCCGGGAAGCCCCGCAAACGTTTCGAGCCCCGAGAGAACATGCTCCGTACAAAACGAAACGACGGACGAAACGGAAGCGCCCGCTCCGCACGCGACACATTCGTCTGCGGTTTCGATATCGCAGAGTGCGCTCATAGAAACGACGGCACCTTCAAAGCCCTTGTCCGATACGACGATATTGCTTCCCCCTCCGAGCACGAAATACGGCACGGCATCGGCCTTTAGAACCGAAAGCGTAAAGCGGAGAGACGAAACATCGAAGGGTTCTATAAAAAGAGGCGCCGGCCCTCCGATGCGGAAAGTCGTATGATTTGCCATCGTTTCGGAAAAGAGAATGCGGCCTTTAAAATCGTCCGTATTGAATTTTTCAGCCGTTTCGCGTATGCTTGTCATCACGCTACAGTATACTGAAAACGTCTATACTTTTCGATAGGGATTGCTTATGGGATTACGGGTATTCAATACGATGGGACGGGAAATGCAGGATTTCGTGCCGATTACGCCGGGCTTCGTCGGCTTTTACGGCTGCGGTCCGACGGTGTATAATTATGCACACATCGGAAACCTGCGCGCATACGTGTTTCTCGACATACTCGACCGCACGCTTTCCTACCTCGGCTACGATAAAAAGCATGTCATGAACATCACCGATATCGGGCACCTTACGGGCGATGACGATTCGGGTGAAGATAAAATCGTCAAGACTGCGAAAGAACGCCATCAATCGGTGCTCGAAGTCGCGCAGTTTTATACGGATGCGTTTTTTAAAGATTTGGATGCGCTCAATATCCGCCGTCCCGACGTCGTGTGCAAAGCGACCGATCACGTTTCCGATATGATCGAATTGATAAAGCGTATCGAAGCGAACGGTCATACCTATATGTCCGGCGGAAACCTCTATTATGACGTGTCCACGTATGCCGATTACGGAAAGCTTGCAAACCTCCGCCTCGACGATCAAAAAGCCGGAGCGAGAGTCGGCGTCGATGAAAACAAACGCAATCCCTACGATTTCGTATTGTGGTTTACAAAATCGAAATTTGAAAATCAGGCGCTGTCGTGGGAAAGCCCCTGGGGAAAAGGCTATCCCGGCTGGCATATCGAGTGCTCGGCGATGAGCATGAAATACCTCGGCGATCATTTCGACATTCACACCGGCGGCATCGACCATATCCCGATCCACCACACGAATGAAATCGCCCAGTCGGAAGGCGCAACCGGCAAAAAATGGGTTAACTATTGGCTGCACAACGAATTCCTCGTCGTCAAAAGCGACGCGTCCGGAGACGGAGACAAAATGTCGAAGTCCGCGGGGAATTTTCTGCGTCTTCAAACGCTCGCCGATAAGGGCTACGACGCGCTCGACTACCGCTATTTTTTGCTCGGCGCTCAGTACCGAAGCCAAGTGTTTTTCAGCTGGGATGCGATGGAAAGCGCAAAAAACGCGCGGAAAGCGCTCGTAAAACGCGCCGCGCAGATTATCGAAGCATCTCACGGAAAAGCCTCTTCTTCGCTCGGAAAAAAAGCACAAGGTTATATCGATTCTTTTAAAGCCGCGCTCGAAAACGATCTTGCAACTCCTCAGGCGATGAGTGCGCTGCACCTTGCGGTAAAAGATGCGGAACTGAAAGCGGAAGAAGCGCTTTCGCTCATCAAAACGATGGACGGCGTGCTCGCGCTCAAAATCGAAGCGGAAGCGGCAAAGCTCGAGTCCGCCGCGGTTATCGAAACGCACGAAGGAGACGCGGAAGCGGCCGAAATCGATGCCCTCGTCGCGGAACGGACGGCGGCGAAAAAAGCGAAGGATTTCGCAAAAGCCGACAAAATCAGAGGAGATTTGGCTTCGCGAGGCATCGTCATCACCGATACGCCGGAGGGGCCGGTGTGGAAGCGGACGGCGAAGCAGCCGTAACTTTTTGGAGTTATCGTGTTTACTACGGTAGAGGAAAATCAATCGGGATCGTCTCATCCGCTCAACGCGGGCAATCCCGCAGATTTTAAAACGATATACGACGCGACGATGCCGCTTTTGTTCCGCATTTCGTACAGGGTTGTTTCCGACGAAGAAGCGGCGGAAGATTTGGCACACGATTCGCTCATCAAAGCGAACGAAAAAGAACTCGTCTTTCCGTCGCTCAACGATGCGAAGTATTGGCTCATCCGCGTCGTAAAAAACGCATCGCTCAACTACATCAAGCGGAAAGGCCGTGAACGGAAAGCGTATCAAAAAGCGCTGTACGAAGATCATCGGACGGCGCCGTCGGGTGAAACCGACGTGCTGAAAGCGGAAGCCGCAAAAAAAGCGCGTGAAGCCCTCGCACAGCTTCCGGAAAAGCTCCGCGAAGTTTTGATCTTGCGCGAATACGGAGATTTGAATTATAAAGAAATCGGAAAAACGCTCGGCATTACGGAAGGAAACGTAAAGGTCCGTGTGTTTCGCGCACGCGAACAGCTGTCGAAATTATTAGGAGAAGACGATGTCTACCTGCCCCAGTAACGATATCCATTCGGTGTATCTCGATAACGAACTTCCCGAAACATACGTCGCGTTGTACGAAGCGCACATCAAATCGTGCCCGAAGTGCGCGGCCAAGCTTGCATCTCTTCGTGCCGCAAGCGCCGCGCTGGGAACGGATGCGGCCGCTATGACATTGGATGAAGCTTCTCTCGGCAAAAGCTGGGAACGTCTCCAAGCGCGGCTGAGCTACAGTAAAACGACAAAACGCGTGTACCGCTTTCCCGTTCACAATTTCCGATACGCCCTTTCCGCAGCGGCGGCGGCCGCGGTTTTTGCGCTTATCATACCCGTACGCATTCTCCGCTCGCCGGGTGCGGTGCAGACCGCCGCGATCAATCCGATTTCACGAAGCACAAGCGTCGAGCTTGCAAAAAACAACGTCGTCATCAACGGCAATATCGAACAGCCGCACGCATTCGTGCCGTCTCGGGCGGATGAAACATACGGCACAAATGCGGAATACCGCACGGCTTTCGATGCGTCTTTCGGCGCATTCGACGGCACCCGTTTCGATGTATCGCGGTCGGTAGAGCGGCAGCTCGAAGACGTCGATCTTTTCCGCCCCGACTTTGCGAACGGCAACACGCTGGCAATTAAAATCGGCATACCTGAAATCGGTTTCGTTCCGCCGACTGCCGATATAGATTTTGCAAACGGACAGCTTGTGAGTTCGCTCAAGTGATTTCATCCGGACAATTCAGCTATTCATTCAGAAAGTCGCCGCTGTTTCGGACGATGTGCGCCGCGGCACTTATCGCGTTCGTATGCTGCATCGTTTTAATAATCACAATGCGGATGCGGCGAAAACCCGTCATCGAAAAGCTCGACCCTCCCATCGGCGCTCCGGGCGATCTCGTCGTCATTAAAGGAAAACATTTCGGCAGCATCAAAAATGAAGGTTATGTCGAATTCGCAGGCAGCAAACTCACCGCAAGCTCGTATATCTCGTGGACCGACACGGAGATCAAAGTCGTGTTACCCGCGAACGTCGGTGACGGACTCGTCTTTGTCGGAACGAAAACGAGCCGATCCGAGCCGTCTTTTTTTACAAACGAGCGGGAGATCCCCGTCGCCGTCCGCCCGAAAGCGCAAACCGCCGTTCCGTTTATCGCATCGGTTTCAAACGCTTCTCCCGCAGTCGGCGACCTCATCGTCATATTCGGAAAAAATTTCGGCAATACGCACGATACGGCGGACGTGTATTTTACGACGGAACGGGAAACGCCGCCGAACCGCAGCGCGCTTTCATACGAAACCGGAACGGCCGGCACATTACATATCCCCGCGAGCAAAAGCGATTTCGATTACGAATTTTGGAGCGACACCGAAATCCGCGTGCGCGTTCCCGACGGAGCAGCTTCGGGAACGCTGTATATCGAAACGCCGGCCGGCCGTTCCGCTCCGCAAAAAATTCTTATCGATTCGCGCGCAGGTTCGAAAGCGTACGGCATGCAGCGCACGTATATCGCGCAGCTCGCAGCCGATATAAACAACGTCGAAACAAAACAGCCGGCGACGATCAGGTTTTACTTTCCGCGGCCGGTACTCACCGCAGCCCAACCCTTTGCGGAACTCACCGAATGCGAACCCGAGCCCGCAATCGCCGATTATCAAAATACGATCGTCCATCAGCTGCAGGCGACTAAAGGCCCGTCTCCGGCAAAACGGCGCTTTTCACAAAATTTCGTCATTTCGGTATACGAAGTCAAAAGCGCCGTCCAGCCGAAATACATACGGCCGTATACGGATATGAACAAAGCGCTCTATGCGGCGGCAACGCGCGCGGATAAATTTATTCCGTCGGATGACAGAGCCGTTACGAACCTTGCCGCAGCGATTGTCGGAAAAGAGACGAACCCCTATCTCAAAGCGAAGCTCATCTATTCTTATATGCTCGACAATTACAAATTGCGCGATGCCGCCTCAAAACCCGAATCGCCCCTCAATCTCATAAAAAACAAGCGAGGCGACGCCTATTGTTTCGCCCTGCTCTACACCGCGCTGCTTCGGGCTACAGGCATTCCCGCGCTTGCAGACTGCGGCGTACTCGTCGACCGCGATCTGCATACGCGCAATCACTGGTGGTGCGAATTCTACCTGCACGGCATCGGATGGATTCCCGCCGATCCCTCCCTCGGAGCCGGACTTTCGTACGAAGGTTGGAGTGAAACGGGAGACGCGCGAAATTATTATTTCGGCAATCTCGATTCGCAGCACATCACGTTTACTCGCGGCATCAACGATTTGAAACCCGCCGCGGGCAACACGAAAACCGTACAGCATCCGCGCGGTTACGCACTTCAATCCGTCTGGGAAGAATCCTCGCAGGGTACCGTCCAATACAGTTCGTTTTGGGCAGATCCCGCGATCCTCGGCGTATATTAAAATCACACAGCTTGCGTTTGCAATCGATTGGTTTTATAATAGCGCTATGATAACGAAAATTCTTTCCGTCGGCGGATCGATCATCGCTCCCGACAAACCGGATGTCGAATTCCTAAACAACTTTATCGCAACGGCACGTGCGTGGCTCGACGCGGAACAAGGACGCCGCCTCATCTTCGTTTCGGGAGGAGGTGCTCCCGCACGCATTTATCAAACCGCCTATCGAGACGTACTCGGAAAATCGGGCGGAAAAACGCAGGACGATGCGGCAGATTGGATCGGCATCATGGCGACGCGGCTCAATGCGGAGCTTTTAAAAGCCTGCTGCGGTGACCTCTGCCGTGACGGCGTCGTCTCCGATCCGACGGCGGATATTTCATTCACCGGAAAAATTCTCGTCGCGTCGGGATGGAAGCCGGGTTTTTCGACGGATAACGACGCCGTATTGCTCGCTGAAAAATTCGGCGCGGACACGGTCGTCAATCTTTCAAATATAGAAAAAGTGTACACGGACGATCCGCGCTCCAATCCCGATGCAAAGCCGATCGATACGATCTGCTGGAAAGATTTCCGCAAAATCGTCGGCGATACGTGGATACCCGGAAAAAACGTACCCTTCGATCCGATTGCAAGCAAAAAAGCCGCTTCTCTTTCCCTGACGGTGATCTGCGCGTCGGGGAAAAACATCGCAAACATAAAAAATATCCTCGACGGCAAAAATTTTGTCGGAACGAAGATTACAGGCTGAGACGGAGAACGTGCGGCACGACGCAGTCGAACGCGAGCGTGACGGGTACTGTCGCGCTGCGGTTGCAGACGCACCGCACTCTTATGAATCCGTATGATTTATTACCCGTGCTCCATAAAACCTGATTTCCGTGCACAATACGTTTGCACGATACGTTTGCACAGTGGACGTAATTCGATAAAACACATATACTATAAGAATAGAGTGAAGGGGTATTCCAACAGATACACAAAAGGAGCCTTGCTGAATTATGGAAAATAACGCCACAGCCCATAAAACACAAATAAACGATGCGACCGGAAAAAAACTGTTTTCAATCCGTAAAAAATTAATTATTATTTTCGGCGGCCTAATCGCCGCAGCGATACTTATCGAGAGTGTGCTCGCGATTCGTACCGCACGTAAAGCAGTCATCGAAAAAGTCGAAGCGCATCTCATCGACAAAGCTACCGATACGGCTGAAATCATCGACGGCAGAATAAACGCACTTTTCCAATTTCTCGAAGGCATAGCGCGTATGCCTTCGCTGTACAAATCTTCTTACTCATATGCGGAACGAGTCGCCTTATTAAAAAAAGAAGCGGCACAAAACGCTTCCATCGTCGAACTCGATATAACCAATCCTCAGGGAACGTTTTATTATGACGGCGGCACCGTCCAAGTCGCCGACAGAGTATGGTTTCAAACCGCGCTTTCGGGGAAAAATTTTATTTCCGAACCGTATATCGAGCGGGCAAATCATACGCTTGTCGTTACGCTCGCCGTTCCGATCTATAACGAAAATGAAGACATCTGTGCGGTTTTGTCCGCCGACATTTCCGGTCTCCAACTGCGGGATAATATTAAAGATATCGTCATCGGGCAAACGGGGAACTGCTATATTATCGGTTCGACGGGAACATCCATCGCCGACCAGGATGCCGAACTTGTAACGAGAATGTCCAACTCTTCCGAAGAGGCAAAAACGGATCCTACAATGGTTTCCATCGGAGCATTTGAATCCAAAGCCGTAGCTTCGACGGAACCCCTCATAGGTTCGTATACATACAAAGGCGTTTCAAAAGTCGCGGCAGCTGCAAAGCTTCGTACCGCCGACTGGACGGTCGTTATCAACGCTCCGTATGAAGAATTTATGGGGGAAGTAAATGCGTTGAGCCGTTCGATGCTTATCATCGGCATATTCATTTTAATTACGGTATTCGGTATTATTTATTTTATCGCTACGCAAATGGTTAAACCCGTTCGGCTCGCGGCAAACGCTTTGAAAGATATCGCACAGGGTGAAGGAGATTTGACCGTGCGCTTGCCGATCAGCGGTAACGATGAAGTGACGGACGTATGCGAATACTTTAACGAAACGATCGAAAAAATCGGCGCGTCGATACGAACCGTCGATACAAACAGCAACACGATGACCGATATCGGAAACGACCTCGCGTCGAATATGACCGAAACCGCAAGCGCCGTTCACGAAATCAGCGCGAACATCGACGGCGTTAAACAGCAGGCGCTGACGCAAAGCACAAGCGTTACCGAAACCGCAGCGACAATCGAAGAGATTATCCGTACGATCAGACAGCTCAACAACAACATCGAAGCACAGGCGGCAAGCGTCACGCAGTCTTCCGCGTCGGTAGAAGAAATGGTGGCAAACATCGCGGCGATCGGAAAAACCCTCGACAGAACCGACGAAGCCATAAAAAATCTTGCATCCGCAACCAGCGAAGGCAAGGGAACGCTCGTAACATCGAACGACGTAACGCAAAAGATCACCGAAGAATCGGGTTCGCTCATGGAAGCGTCGAGCGTCATTCAGCATATCGCAAGCCAAACGAACTTACTCGCCATGAACGCTGCGATTGAAGCGGCACACGCGGGCGAAGCGGGAAAAGGCTTTGCCGTCGTCGCCGACGAAATCCGTAAACTTGCCGAAGATTCAGCGACGCAGGGAAAAGCGATAACGTCAACATTGAAAACGCTCTCGGGAGAAATCGAAACGCTTTCGACATCTTCCAAAACCGTCGAAGAAAAATTCAATGCGATCTTTAATTTGGCCGAACAGGTAAAAGAAATGAGTGCCCGCCTCACGGAAGCCATGAAAGAACAGGAAAACGGCAGTAAAGAAGTGCTCAGCGCAATTAAAAACATCAACGCGGTAACGATGGAAGTACAAACGGGTTCCGAAGAGATGCTCAAAGGCGGCGAAGGCGTTGCACGGGAAATGCGCAAACTTGACGATTTGACGCGCATCATCACCGACAGTATGAATGAAATGGCGTCGGGGGCAGTGGAAATCAATAAAGCCGTTCAGGAAGTAAACACGCTGACGCGAAAAAATAAACAAAGCATCGACAATTTGGCGGTTGAAGTCGGAAAGTTTAAGATATAAGCGCCGAATTACCGCGCCGCATCGGCATATCCGCACGCTTTTCGCCTGCTTTTGCAGCCGGCAGTTATTTTGTTGTGCATTCTCTTCGGGCGCCTGCGTGCGCTGTCGGGGGGATAATCGGCGCGGTATAATTTTCGACGATACGCATTTGTGCGAAAGAGCCGGTCGGGTATTGCCCGATGCGCTGCCGTTTTCGCGTACATTGCAGCGTATGCATACGGAAATTTATTCGTGCGGAGGGTTTAATACCCCGACGCTTGCGTCGTAACAAAGGGTATTAAAGCCGATTGCAACCACCTTATGAGAACAACATACCCCGACGCTTGCGTCGGGGGTGTTGATTCACGGAGGAAAATATGGACGCATCATCGATACTGACGACATTGTTGGGCTCATCGAGCGTTTCGAATATCGGCAAAGCGTGCGATGCCGACACCGGCACGGTCAGCACGGTTCTCGCCGAAGCCGTGCCCGCACTCTTAAAAGGAGCGGGCAAACAAGCGGCCGATAAAGCATCGGCAAAGAGCTTTGCGTCCGCGCTCGCCGAGCACGCGGGCGTAAGTACGGCGAATCTCGGCACCTTTATGAAAAACGTCGATTTGGACGACGGCGCAAAGATCATCAAGCATTTACTCGGATCGAGCGCAGCTTCTACGACGAAGTCTATCGCAAAGACGGCGGGCACCGATGCCGGGACCGTATCGAGCATTCTTGCGGCGGCAGCTCCTCTTTTGATGAGCTTGCTCGGAAAAAGCGCCGGAACCGATACGTCGAGCGCCGCGCTTTCGACGCTGATCGGCGGCGTTATGAAAAACGTAAACGTCGGCGATGTACTTGGAAGTCTTTTGAGCACATCGGGTGCGAAAACGCAAGGAACGGCAAAAAAATCCGGAACGTCCGATACTGCGAAGCTCGCAGGCAATTTGCTCAAGGGATTATTAAAATAAATAATTTACGGGAGTATATATGGCGGTAAAACACAGGATCGTATCGGCTTCGACGGGAAAAACGGTGCGGGCGGCACCGAATGCAGGCGGACAATCGGGAAGCGCGCTGCCGCTTCGACTCGCCGCAGTCGTACTGTGGATTTTTGCGATCGCATTTGAAGTGCTCGCGTTGTGCGCGATGACGGAAAAGATCGTCATCCCGTTTTTTGCAAATCTTTCTCCGCTTGTCGCGGGAATCGTTTTGCTCGTCATCGATTTTATTTTCGTCGTCGCGGGAGCTCAATTTTGGAAAAAGGCGAACCGCATCGCACCTGCGTCGGAAGCGAATGCGCTGAAGTTTTGGCTGTGGAACAATATGGGCGTCATCGCGTGTGCGGCGGCTTTTGTTCCGTTTATCGTCCTTTTGCTTTTGAATAAAGATACGGACAAACGCACGAAAGCGGTCGGCATAGCAGCGGCGGCGATCCTGCTCATCATCGGAGGACTTGCAAGTTACGACTTCGATCCCGTGTCGGCGGAATCCTACGCGCAGGCGGCGGGTACGCAGCAAGTGTATTGGACGCCGCACGGCAAACGTTTTCATACGCACGAAGACTGCTCGGCGTTGAGCAGAACGGAAGAGCTTACCGCGGGGAGCGTACAGGAAGCGATCGATGCGGGACGTGAGACGCTGTGCAAAATCTGCGAAAAGCGCGACGCCGCCTTGATCGAAAAAATAAAACAGACGCCGAAAGAAAAAGACGCGGCATAGCGATACGCCGTTTGTCGGCCGAAAATCGAATTTTTGCAGCTTTACGCACGGCGCCTATTCTTCTATACTGTACCCGTTTGAGCGGGCGGCAAAAGACGCTCCTTGAAAAGTATGTAACAGCGATGTATCGCAGAGGTGATTGTATGGGTGAACGAAAAAATTATTTTAATTCGATTCCGTGGCGTGAAGCGCGCTTGCAGCTCGGTCATTGCCGTTCCATGGCGAAAGACGAATTCGATGACGGAGTAAAAGCGCTCAAAGGCAAAAAGATCGTCATCGTCGGCTGCGGCGCTCAGGGTTTGAATCAGGGTTTGTGCCTGCGCGCGAGCGGTCTCGACGTCGCGTATGCACTCCGTGAAAGCGCCGTGTCGGGAAAGCGGCAAAGCTGGAAAAATGCGGTCGAAAACGGTTTTAAAGTCGGCACTTATGCCGAAATGATTCCCTCCGCCGACGTGATCGGAAACCTGACGCCCGACAAACAGCACACGCCGGTTATCACCGAAGTTTTAAAATATGCACGTAAAGGCGTTACGATTTGGTATTCGCACGGATTCAATATCGTCGAAGAAGGCATGCAGATTCCGAAAGAGGATACCGTTATCATGTGTGCGCCGAAGGGGCCGGGTACGGAAGTGTGGCACGAATTCCAGCGCGGTTTCGGCGTGCCCGATCTCATTGCCGTACATCCCGAAAACGATCCGGACGGACGCGGCTGGGCGGAAGCGAAAGCGCTCGCCGTCGCTATGGGCGGCAGCAAAGCCGGCGTTCTCGAATCGTCTTTCGTCGCCGAAGTGAAATCCGATTTGATGGGCGAACAGACGATTTTGTGCGGTATGCTGCAAGCGGGCACTATCGTGTGTTGGAATAAAATGACGGCGAACGGCATCGCGCCCGGCTATGCGGTGAAATTTCTGCAGCACGGATGGAATTATATTTCGGAAGCGCTCAAGTGGGGCGGCATTACGAATATGATGGATCGCCTGTCGAATCCTGCAAAGATCAAAGCGAACGAACTTTCAAAGCGGCTGAAAACATTGCTGACGCCGCTTTACCGCAAACACATGGACGATATCATCAGCGGCGCGTACAGCAGGACGATGATGAAAGATTGGGACAACGGCGACCGCGATCTGCTTGCGTGGAGAGAGGCAACAGGGCGCCTGCCGTTTGAGACGACCGAAGAATCGGGTGATGCGATTTCCGAACAGGAGTATTTCGATAAGGGCGTTTTGCTCGTCGCTATGGTAAAGTGCGGCTGCGAACTCGCGTTCGAAACGATGGTCGAAGCGGGCATCATGCCGGAAAGCGCGTATTACGAATCTTTGCACGAAGTGCCGCTCATCGCAAACCTCATCGACCGAAAAAAGCTCTACGAAATGAACCGCGTCATCTCAGACACCGCAGAATACGGCTGTGCCCTCTTTGCGAACGCTGCCGTTCCTTTCCTCGAAAAGGAATTCATGCCTTCCGTCGGCATCGACGTGATCGGCAAGGGGCTGAACGATGCCTGCAATTCGGTGAACAACACGGAACTCGTCGCCGTCAACGCAGAGATCCGCAATCACCCGATCGAAAAAGTCGGAAGCCGCCTCCGCGCTTATATGACGTCGATGAAGCCGCTCGCCGAATAATGCGCCTGTGCGCGGTGCCGCGCGTACCGCGATATGGCTCTGGCTTTTTTCTCGTTTTATGCTATAATAATTATTATGATACGTTCGGATTTGATAAAAGCGATCAGCGCAGCGGTCGAACTCGATAAGAGAACATGCGGCGAAATCGTTTCGGCGATGCTCGAAGAGATATACACGGTTTTGGAAAACGGCGGCAAGTATACGCAGCCCGGATTCGGCGTTTTCGACACCCACCTCAATAAGGGAAAGATCTCGCGTAATCCGTTTACGAAACAAAAAATGCGTTATCCGGAAAAGCGCACCGTACGTTTTAAGCCGGCAAAAATTTTAAAGGATACGCTCAATGCCGAATAAAAATACGCCTCGCGAAAAATCGATGCAAGCGTCCTCGACGGAATCGGTAACGCTTTCCGTGCTTGCCGAACGTGTGAATCGACGCCTCTCGGACAAATCGCTCGACGACAATAAAATCAAGCAAGTGATAAATTCGTTTTTCGATACAGTACGGCGCGATATCCTTGACAACGGCTCGTTTAAACTGCTCGGTTTCGGTACTTTCGATCGGATGCTCGTCGACGAAAAGGAGCGCACGGATAGGGTTACCGGTGAAACGATTTTTACGCCCGGGTACTATAAAATAAAATTCGTTCCGGTGTCGGCGCTTGCCAAGCGCGTCAATAAACCGTACGAACACTTGCAGCCAGAAGTGATCGAAGAAGCGCCCGTCGAAGAAGAAGCGAAGCCTGAGCCGGATGAAACGCCGATCGATCCCGCGACCGAAGCGCTGCGCGATGCCTTTGACGAAATTGACGATCCCGATATCGATCAAGGTCAGACGGATGAGCCCCGTTTCGATTTTTCATCCGAAGCGCCGCCTTCCGCCGCTTCGGAAAATATTCGCTATGCGCCGCAGTTTACGCATCATGCGGCGCCCGATCCCTATGCACCCCAGTCTGCGCCGTATGCGGCACCCGACCACTATGTGCAAACGGCGGATATGTCGCACTGTTCCGTTTCGCCCGTTTACGATGCGGAAACGCAGCGGAAGCGGAGCGGGGAAATCGACGGCAAAGCGGCGGTCGAAAATCAGACGGTGCGCCATGCGGTCATACAGCAGCAAATTATCGAACAGCAGATCGTGCAGCAGCACGTGATTCAAAATCGGCATGCCGGCGAATTGCCGGAAACCGAAGATAACGTATACGATACCGATTACGACGGTGACGATTATGAAGAGGGAAGCCAGCGCTATATCAGCCGCTGCTGGTTTTTTGCCGGCGTTGCGGTAGTTCTTACCGCTTTGATGATCGGTGCACTCGCATACGTGCTTACGCACCGTACTCCGAAAGCGGCGGCAAAGTCCGTGCGTGAGATGCCGAAAACCGTCGTCGCCGAACCGAAAACCGTTGTCACGGAAGCGGCGCCGGAAATACGGACAGTATCGTTGCGGATTGCTGCCGACGACAATCTCTACGCCGCCCTTGCGCAAGCGGAGTACGGGGAGCGAAACCTGTGGCCGTATATTTTCAGTGCGAATATGCTGCGCTATCCCGATCCCGACAATCCGGGGGCTGCGCGCGAACTGGTCGTGCCGTCTAAACCCGACAGAGCGATCGACCGGCGCGACATAGAACTTTCCGTGATCGACGTGTACGATTCGTACCGTTCGCTCATTGCGGCAAATCCCCGCGGCAGAGCGGCCGCCATACGCAAAGAGCACGCGGTCATTTCGCTCATCTGCGGAGAGTCGCTGTACAGCGGCTTTATCGACAAGTACGCGATTCGCTTCAATGTCGAAGACGTGAGCACGGCACGGGAACAAATTAAAAACGCCGCTCGGTAGCATTCGACATGATACTATGAAAGAAATAACGTTTAAAACACAGGGGACATGCGCCCGCACTATCCGCTTTACAAAAGGGGACGACGGACGTATCACGGATATCGTATTTACCGGCGGCTGCAGCGGCAATTTAAAAGCCGTTGCAAAACTCTGCGACGGCATGACCGCCGAAGAGATTGCGGCGAAACTTGCCGGCAATACGTGCGGATTTAAAAAGACGAGCTGTGCCGATCAGCTGGCAAAAGCGGTGCTGAGCGAATAGTAAAAAATCGATTTTCATGGGTGCGGCGAAATTGACGAGAGCGGCGCTCGACATGCGTGCTCATTGTCAAAAGCCGGGAAATGCGCTATATTGTTTACAAAACCGCTATGAAATCACCGCAGCCGTAATACAGGTATGTATAGGAGTTCTTTATGGAAATAAAAGATTTGAAAAACGCTAAAATCAAAGCGTGGGTTGAAGAATGGGTTAAATGGTGCGAACCGGACAGCGTCTATATCTGCGACGGTTCGAAAGAAGAGTACGACAGGCTTATGAAAGAGCTCGTCGATGCGGGGCTCGCGACGGCACTCAAGAAAAAACCGCACAGCTATCTTTTCCGCTCGCTTCCATCCGACGTCGCACGTGTCGAAGCGCGTACTTTTATCGCGTCGAAAAAAGAAGAAGATGCGGGTCCGACGAATCACTGGATAGATCCCGAAGAACTCAAAAAGACGATGAAAGCGCTGTACAAGGGCTGTATGCACGGCCGTACCATGTACGTCATTCCGTTCAGCATGGGGCCGGTCGGTTCGGCGATCGGTAAAAACGGTATCGAAATCACCGACAGCGCATACGTCGTGTGCAATATGGACATTATGACGAGAGTCGGCACGAAAGTCCTCGACAATATCGGATCGGACGGTGCATGGATTCCGTGTATGCATTCGGTCGGGAAGCCGCTCAACAACGGCGAAAAAGACAACGGCGTGTGGCCCTGCGCCGACATGGAGCACAAATACATTTCGCAGTTCCCCGAAGAACGCACGATTTGGTCGTACGGTTCGGGTTACGGCGGAAACGCTTTGCTCGGCAAAAAATGTTTTGCGCTCCGCATCGCGACGGTACTTGCGCGCGATGAAGGCTGGCTTGCAGAGCACATGCTCATCTTGAAATTGACGAACCCGAAAGGCGAAGTAAAATACATAACCGGCGCGTTCCCGTCCGCTTGCGGCAAAACGAATCTCGCGATGCTGCGCCCGACGCTGCCCGGCTGGAAAGTCGAAACGGTCGGAGACGATATCGCGTGGATGAAATTCGGTAAAGACGGCCGCTTGTACGCGATTAATCCCGAAAACGGATTCTTCGGCGTCGCGCCGGGAACGTCGGACGAATCGAACTACAACGCGATGCGCGCGGCGGAAAAGAATACGATCTTTACGAACTGCGGCCTGACCGAAGACGGAGACGTTTGGTGGGAAGGCATCGGTTACAAACCGGAAGGTAAAGAGATCGTCGACTGGCACGGCAACAAACGCCCCTGCCCGGAAAACGACAAAACGCCGAAAGACAAAGAACAGTGCGTCGCGCACCCGAACGCGCGCTTTACCGCGCCCGCACATCAGTGCCCGTGTATCGCGTCGAATTGGGAAGATCCGAACGGCGTGCCCATCAGCGCGTTCCTGTTCGGCGGACGCAGACCTTCAACGATTCCTCTCGTACACCAGGCGAGAAACTGGAACCACGGCGTTTTCCTCGGTTCGATCGTCGGCTCGGAAGTAACGGCCGCCGTCATCTCCGATCAGGTCGGACAAGTGCGCCGCGACCCCTTTGCGATGCTTCCGTTCTGCGGATACAATATGGGCGATTATTTCGGACATTGGATCGATATCGGTCACAAATCGACCGAAGATAAACTGCCGAAAATTTTCTACGTAAACTGGTTCCGCAAAGACGGCGACGGTAACTTTATGTGGCCGGGCTACGGTGAAAACAGCCGCGTCCTCGCGTGGGTATTCGACCGCTGTGACGGCAAAGACAACTACATCGACACCGCCATCGGCTATATGCCGAAAGAAGGCGCAATCGATACGACGGGATTGAGCGACGAGTATAAGAAAAATATGGCCTCGCTTACGTCTGTCGATGTTGACGGCTGGAAAAAGGAAATCAAAGACATCCGCGAAAACCACTATCCCAAATTCGGAAAGCATTTGCCGAAAGAGCTGAGCGAATGTCTCGACGATTTGGAAAAACGGCTGAATAAATAATACGGTTGAATGTGAGAATGGAACGGGGCTGTCTAAAAAGCGTTCCTTAAAATGCGGCATTGCAGGAAGTATCAACTTTCGAAAATGCCGCATTAGTGCGCGTGCTTCGCAACGAGCGCGACAGCGCGAAGTTTCGAGCGGCGCACAGGTTGATACGCGAGTTTTCGGCAGTCCCGTAAAATGCCTGTGATCGTGCCGGAATGTGCGTACGCTTACCGTGTCAAGCATTGATCAGGCTCGGCTTATTCACTGTGCACCGCATTCTTGACAGTGCAGCCGAAATTTTGTTATAGTAAATAAATATGGGGGTGTAGCTCACCTGGCTAGAGCGCTTGCATGGCATGCAAGAGGTAGTCGGTTCAAGTCCGATCATCTCCAAAAAATAAAGACCGACCGTTATTCTATCGCCTATCAAATTCAACTGTAAATTTGCAAAGAACCGACTACCGGAGTAGTGTTATTGTATTCTTTTGCTTTTTTATGTCTATAATGGGATTTGTGTTGATTTTGATTTCAAGAGAAAAAAATCTCATGTAAGGATAAGTTTTTTGTATTCATTATTTTTTCTGTTTGTTGGCATTTATATGTCTTATACAATGTTATTTTCAAAAGTGATACGGCAAAAAAAGGAAAATAACATTCTTTACGCAAAATGTAATGCTTTTCAAAATGCAACTCGTATTCTTTTAGAGTCTAAAGATATCAATTTATTTTTAGAGCACGAAGATAAGCTTATAGAACAATATTGTGAAATGGTGCTATAAAACATATAAATAATTTATTTTTCGCAAAACTTCTGTAGTTTTTGCAAGGAATATAGCACAAGTGTTGAGGCTTGCTTTTTTTTTACAAGCAGAGTTATATTTTGGTAGAAGAATTCGGAGACGGCAGAATCCTCCTTGAACCTCGTGAACTCACAAAGCCGTTCCAAGTTTCCGAAAATACCCTCAAAATGATGGATTCAAGCATGGAAAATTTCAACAAAGGACTTGTTTCCGAGCCGATCGACTTATCTGCCTATGAGGATATTATCTGATGTTTAATATGCGAATGGGAATTCCTGAAATGAAAGACTTTTGGGAATCGTATCTTGAAAATAACAAACCTGCCGCCGGAAGAATTTTCTGGGTATATGGTCCGAACAAATCCGACATCACGATAATCGGTCTTGAACCTCACCCGAATGACAAAAAAGATGCATATCGGAAAATAACGCTTTCTGCTATGGATAAGTCTTCGGAGCGGAAATGAGCTGTTGCGTTACGAAAAATTATTATTCTCCGCAAAAAAATTTATGCCTATGGGGCCAATAACCCGGTACGCTATATAGACCCTGGGGGTAAGAAAGATGAAAAATAAAATCTTACCGACTTTTATTGGTGTCGTTATTATAAATTTTTGTTTAGCTTTCTTGTTATTTAGATATAATGGAACTGATTTAGGAATAAAAAACACAATAATTCTTTTATCTGATGATTTGTGTGTACAAATTCCGTACATTACAGTATAGTAGAAACAGAAGTACAAAATGGCAGTAGCACTAAAAAATGAAGCATTAAAAGGTTTGTTTGAATGAATTTTACTTTAGTGTCAGTCAAATACCTGCAACACCCGTATCAATTTTGGAAGATTTTATGGCCCAGGTAATCACGTTCGGAGAAATCATGCTGCGCCTCGCGCCGGAAGGCTACAAACGCTTCGTGCAGGCGGATAAATTCGACGTCGTATACGGAGGGGCGGAAGCGAACGTTGCAGTTTCTTTGGCAAATTTCGGCATACCGGTTTCGTTCGTCACAAAGCTTCCCGCGCACGAGATGGGAGACGCGGCGCTGAACGAACTGCGCAAATTCGGTGTCGACACAAAATCGGTTGCGCGAGGCGGAAAGCGGCTCGGCATCTATTACGCGGAAAAGGGTGCAAGTCAGCGCGGCTCCCTCGTCATCTACGACAGGGCGGGTTCTTCTTTTCAAACGGCATCGTCCGAGGACTTCGACTGGGACAAAATATTCGACGATGTGTCATGGTTTCACTTTACGGGCATAACGCCCGCGCTCGGAGACAATGTCGTGGCAATCTGTCTCGAAGCGTGTAAAAAAGCGAAAGCGAAAAACATCACGGTGAGTTGCGATTTGAATTTCCGCAAAAAATTGTGGAATTCCGAAAAAGCGGGCAAAGTCATGGCCGAACTCATGGAATATATCGACGTGTGCATTGCAAACGAAGAAGACGCGGAAAAGGTATTCGGCATCGCCGCGAAAAACACGGATATAACCGGCGGCAAGCTCGATAAAAAAGGCTATGAAGACGTCGCAAAACAGCTTGCAGACCGATTTCACTTGCGGCAGGTTGCGATCACGCTCCGCACGTCGCTCGGCGCATCGGACAACAAATGGGCAGCCCTCCTCTATGACGGCAAACAGTATTATTACAGCAAAGAATATCTCATCCGCATCGTAGACAGAATCGGCGGCGGCGACAGTTTCTGCGCGGGACTCATCTACGGTAATTTGATGGGATCGGATCCGCAAAAGACGGTAGATTTCGCCGTTGCCGCGAGCTGTTTAAAACAGACGATCGAAGGCGATTTCAATCACATTTCGGCGGAAGAAGCGGAAAAACTTATAGGCGGAGATGCGTCGGGCAGAGTGAATCGTTGACGGCGTGCTTCGCTTGCCGGAGTAAAACATAACGGGGCGGGACTGTCGAAAACGCAACCGACTTTTTAAGGCAGCCCCGATCCGCACGTCACTCTTTTACTTTAAGGCTTTCTTCGAACGCTTTTCTGTCAAACGGCGCGTAAATCGGATCTTTCGGCACATAGCCGGCATCGTCCCACAGCGAACTCGTGATCATTAAATCGGCGCTGTAGCGGTTGCACGCGATCGGTATATTGTGGATCCTGCACTGGCGCAAAAGCATTTGAATGTCGGCTTCGTGCGGCTGCGGATTCAAATCGTCTATAAAAAAAACCGCAAAATCGATTTCCTTTCGAACGACGAGCGCCGCGATTTCAGCATCCCCGCCCATCGGCCCCGAATGCATGCACGTGATATCGCTGGCGATGCCGCGCTTCATAAAGGATTCCCGCACGAGCGTGCCCGTCGTCCCCGTACCGAAAAGCCTGTGCTGTGAAAGCATTTCCGCATTGTTTAACGCCCAGTCGACGATATCGGCTTTTCGGTTATCGTGCGCTACAAGCGCGATCCGTAATTTCCGTTTCATAGGATGTTCCTCACGCGGTATCCGTTACAAACCGTCACCAAGCTATCGTAATAGTTTGATCCGAAGTTCCGCCGGTAAAATCCTGTTGTTTTACTTTTGTTCCGTCGGAAACAAACAGCGTATACGCTCTTCCCTTTACAAAACCTTTAAAATCGATTTTACCGGAACTATTCTTCAGCGGCACATATACAAGCGGCGTATGTGTAGCCTTATCGATGATACACACGCTTTCGTTTACCGGAGAACCGAGCCCGGTAACTTCGAGCTTTACCGTTCCCTCGCCGTACACATCGTTTGCGGCAGGAACGGTATTTTTTTGAACCGAATCGGCAGCCGCCAAAACGTTTACCCGTCCGTGTCCGAACCTTTCGTCAAAAGAAGCCGCGCCGTCTATTTTATCGGCAGTATTTTCAATCAGCGTTTTTATCTGATACGGCGTTAAAGAACGCGCGTTGTCAAAAGAAAGCAAATAGCTTATAAGACCGGTTACAAAGGGGGCAGCCATGGAAGTTCCGCTTAGAGAAACATAAGACGATGCAGTCGAATTGCCGCATGAAATAATGCTTTCTCCGGGAGCGGCGACGCTTATCCACGCGCCGTTGTTGCTGAAACGGGCTTTTTTGTCTTTACCGTTTGTCGCACCGACTGCGAGTACGCCGGGGAATGCCGCAGGATAGGCCGGCGTATAGCGCCCCTCGTTTCCCATAGCGATTACGGGCAACACGTTGTGCATAAGTGCGTTCGTTAAAATACTGAAAGCGTATTCCGAACCGATCGAGTTTCCGAACGACATATTTACCGGAACCGTTTTTTGCGTAATTTGAAAATTCGAATCCATATATGAAGGGAGTTTTGCTTTTTCCTCTGCCGTTCTTGCTGTCGGAGCTTTGCGCAAAATTTCGACGGTGTTCGTCAAATCGGCTAAAGCACCGTACACTGCCCATGCCTTCCCGCCGCCTTTACAACCCAGCGATTGATACGAAATAAGTTTTGTCTTTTTCCACGCGACGCCTGCAATACCTTTGTCGTTGTCGCCGAGCGCGCATATAATACCGGAACAGTGAGTACCGTGCCCGTCATCATCCCAATTCGAGCCGAGCGGCACTTCGGTAAAAGGATTTCCGTCTCCGATATATGAACCGCCGACAGAAGTTTGAGCCGATTTTGCATACAACACTACCGATTCCACTCCGTTTTTAAAATCTTCGTGCAGCATATTTATACCGGTATCGATAATGCCTGCAACGACATCTTTGTCGCCGTAGCCTACGGCTTTGTATGCTTGCAGTGCCTTTGTTATATCGAGCGCATAAGCGCTTTCAGCCGATATAGGATCTTTTAAATAGTCGCCTTGTTTCAAGCCTTGTGTACTTATACGAGGCTCTCCGGCTCCAAACGGCAAAACACCGGTTTGTTTTGTACCGTCGGGCGGCGTAACTTTATAATCGTTGTCCGCGCTGAGCACGCCTTTTATCGAAAAGACGGATTTCAGCAATGCCTCATTGCCGGTATTTTTATGCAAATACCAATAGATAAAGCCCGTACCGGTTAGAGAAAGCTCGCCGCATACGTCGATACCCTTATCCGTAAAAAGCTCTTTATCAAAACCGTCGGCAGTTTTTGCGATGACAAAACCTTCGACAATATCGTTTTTGTTCGGTTTATACGGCATCGTGCCAGCCGTAAAACCAGCCGAACCGTTTACAACGGGAGCGCAGGCAAAAAACAGAGCGCCGAATGCCGCAGCTAAAATCGCCAGTATCTTTTTCATCCTTTTCTCCTTTAGTCTGCAATCGTAAACGTAAAGCGGCCGTTTACCGCATTTGCACCGTTTGAGTCGTTGTTTCCGTACGATATGGCAGGACAAAATCCTTCATTACCGTCGTCACCCGTATATGTATATTCTTTTACAAAATACAAAGCGGTATCGTCGTCAAGCGAAACATCATCACTTCCCCAATCCTGTATATCCCACTGATAGCTTGTTCCTTTTTCGTAGCTCATGGGTAAATTCAAACCCTTCCCGCTTCCCATGGGAATAACATTAAAAAACGGAACCCGAACGAATTTTTCGGTAAACTCAATAATCCCCGTCCTTTTATCCACTTTAACAAGGTCGTCAAGTGAACTTACATCGTATCCTCTCAATATACCGGCAGTAATCAAATCGGAAACTTTTTTGCGTCCGACCAGCATGCCGGTCGTCGGATTGCATATTTCGATTAAAATTTCCGGACGACCTCCGTAGTCGAAAACATAAAGCAATTTGGCGCCGAAATAGGGAATACCTCGGAAATCGTTTATCAACAAGCCCAAACGCATATAATCGCTTTGTACCGAGCTGAACATATTCGTATTGCTTATTTTGCACTTATATGTGAAGTTTGCCGCATTTGCAGATGTAACAAGGACATTATTCGCAGGAGAAGTCAATTCATACGTAAACGATTCCAAAAGCTTTGTCGTTATAACGGGAGAATACTTTTCGCTTTTCGCGTTAAATGCTTTGATTTTATATTCGTATTCTTTGTTTTCTTCCAAAAGCGAATCGCCGTCGACACCGACATGAAAGCCCTGTCCGCTGTAAGTTTCTGTCTTTAAATCATCGTATAAAGTTCGGCTCACAAAGCGAAAATCCTGCGGCCTTCCTTTTTCCCGACGATACAGGTCAAAGCCTAATATTTTTTTATGAGAACCGAATTTCGTAAATTCGAACCTTACCAGCATCCTGTAAGACGAACGCCGCCCACCGACAGGTTTGAGGGAGTATAAGTTTTCCGAATACGGCAGCCGTTCGGCGATCACGGCAAGATTTTCGAATTTGCAAGTCGATAAATCGGAAGCGGATGCCGCAGAAGCGCTGAAAGTAACCGGTATATGTTTTTCGATACGATTGTTCGCAATATCGTAGCCTACGACAATCAACGTGTCTTTGCCGTCCGGCACTTCTTCGAGATCGAACGTACACGTCGATGTAAATACGGTGCCGCTTTTACTTACGGCACACGAACCGCTTATTCCGCTCATTTGATTCGGCGCTTTGCCTATGCCGAGCTTTGCACCGAAAGCTCCGGAAGCCGTTTCTTCTACAGCGCCGACATCGGATTCAAATACAATGCGCACTTTATCGGAAGTTGAAATAACGGTACTTTCGTCTATATCGGTAAAACTTCCGTTTCCGGACTGTGCCGACTTTATGTTAGGAGGTGTAATGCCGCGGGTTATCGTTCCGTGTACAGGCTGAATTAAAGACAGGTTTTGTTTTGCTATCGGAAGCGGCTTCCAGTTTTCAAGTCTGGAGCCGGCCCATTTTCCTTTTTCGCCGATAAGTTCGAAATCGTACCGCTGATCCGTCGCAATATCGTAAAGCATAACCTTACCGTCCGTTACCGTGTAACCGCTTCCGATTTGTTCCGTTGTTCCGCTTTTATACACGTTAAGCGTCGTGCCGCTTACAACAGTGCCGCCGATAGAATCGATCACCTGTATCCGTATGGTAGAAAATTCCGCAGACGTTTCATCAGGGAAAAAAGGTTCGTCGCCGCTGTCGGAGGATTGCGCGCAACCCGTCATCGAAATAATCAATGCACACAAACATACCGCCGTGCACGCGGTTTTCCATAGCGTTTTCACCATAACCTCCTATAAATCAAACTCCGGTTTATACCTTTGCAGCTTGACGAAAACGGGCTTTGAAGAGGGAACATCTATACTGATTATAAGGTAGGGAGTTGTAAAAGCTTGCGTTACTATTTGAGTCGGCTCGGGGGCGGTTATTAAAAATACCGTTTCCACGCCGTCTTTTGTATCTATCGCGGAATAAAGTTTGATGCCGTAGCCGCCGGTATTAAAAGGCCCTGAACGCACTGCGATGACCTTTTTCCGCTCAAAATCGATTTTCGGCGCCGGCCTGTCCGAGCGGTCGTGCAAACGCGCATACAGCTTGTCCAAGTCTTTTTGGTTTTCGATTACCGCAGTGCCGAATTCCGCGCCATAATTTCCTTCTTCAAGGATTTCGTATGAGACATCCACACGTCCCTCTCGTCCCGTCAAAACGGCATCGGGATAGAGACCGGCGTTTTTATCACTTTGTGCGGATACAAATCCCCCTGCCTCGTACGATACGGACGGCGCAGTCGTACTATCCTGCAATTTTGCGGGAACCGATTTACACGCGCTCAGAAAAAAAGCGAATAAAACGATTAAAAGAATATGTTTACGCATCTCTTTGTAAAGTAGCATATTTCGTTTTTTTTATCAATATTCGTATCGCTGCACATACCGCGAACACGGGAAGATGCCGTCCTCGCACACGATATGCGAAACGCTCGCGTCGCGGCCGCCGGAGGGGACATCGCTTATGATCTGACACGAAAAACAAATACCCGCCAAAACCGGAGACGCGTAAACAATCCGCGCGATATATCGATCGTAAAAGCCCTTTCCTTTGCCGAGCCGTCTGCCGTCGCGCGAAAAAGCGAGAGCGGGTACGAGAAAAAGCGAGGCGTGCGGAAAGTCTTTCGTATCGACTTTTTCGAGAACGGTTTTCGGCTCCGTGAGACCGTAGGCGCCGATTTCCGTCTGCGCTTCAAACGGAAGAGCCGCATCGAGATAATAAAATTCCATCGTACCGTCAGTATCGATACAGCGCGGGAGCGCGGCTCGCTTTTTGTCTTTCAATGCGGATGCGATGATACCCCTCGTTTCGACTTCGCTCGGATCCGATGCGAATATAAAAACGGCATCTGAGGCCGCATAGAGTTCGGAGCCGAGCAGGAGATCTTCGATCTTTTTCGACGCCGCACCCGCACGATTTTTTTCCGCGGTAAATTCAAAAATCGCCTTCCGCATCGCCTGACGCACGATCCGCTTTTTTTCCGCAAGTTCCGTTTCATCCGATTGTTTCATAATCCGCCGGAAAAGCCTCTTTTCACAATTAAGCGCCCGTTCCCTGTTGACGACGCGGGCACAAAATAAGTATATTATAAATATATAAAGATTGTAAGGCTTTATATACTGTTTACACAAACGAAAGCCGTCATAAAAAGCGGATGCTTTTTATCGACTGCGGTTTTTGCGTTGCGGAAACTGCGGTTTGCGCTTTTCGGCGCGCAGCTGACGGCAGCTTTTACCATAGGAGCATAGCATGAAAATCAAACCTTTAGCGGACAGGGTTCTCGTCAAAAACGAAAAAGCGGAATCGAAAACGGCATCGGGCATCATTATCCCCGAAGCGGCGCAGGAAAAAACGCAGACGGCAAAAGTCGTCGCCGTCGGACCGGGTACCGAAGAAGACAAAATCACCGTAAAAGTCGGCGAACGCATCATGTACGACAAATACGCCGGCACGCAGATAAAAATCAACAACGAAGACCACCTCATCCTCAAAATGAGCGATATCATCGCGGTTATCGAAGACAAATAAATTACAAGCTGCGTTCATCGTAAAGCCGGCGGAAGCCGGTTTTTTTATTTTCGTCATTCATTGATGCGTAAAACGATTCGAAACTTCGGAGAAAAGCGATGAATAGATTTTCAAAAATGACGGCCGCTATTGCCTTTTGGAGCCGTCTTGCTTTATCGGCAGCTGTTTTATGCATCGGAGCCTTCGCCGCGGCAGAGACAAACTCGGCGCCCGCCTTTAAAGTCGAAGAACAAAACTTTCAAAGAAAGGGCATGAAAATATCCGGAGAGCTTTTTATCCCCGACCGCGCATCGCCCGTGCCCTTAGTCATCCTTTCGCACGGATTCGGCGGAAACCGTGGAGGCGTTAAAGGCTATGCCGAATCTTTTGCGGAACGGGGTATTGCCGCATACATTTTCGAATTTATCGGCGGCGGCAACCATATCAAAAGCGACGGAAAAATGACGGAAATGTCGGTACTTACCGAAGCCGAAGATTTGATTGTCATTCTCGATAACTTAAAAGCCGACGCGCGTTTTAAGCCCGAGCAAATCTTTTTATTCGGAGAAAGCCAAGGAGGCTTTGTTTCGACGTATGTTGCCGCACTGCGCCCCGCCGATGTAGCAGGCTTGGTTTTATTATACCCCGCTTTTGTGTTGCATGATTACGTTCGGCGGCGCACACCCGATCCGGAACGGATTCCCGCCGAAATGAAGCTGCTGGGAAAAACCGTCGGGCGGATTTATAATAAGGATGTACTGTCATTTGATATTTATACATTGATGCCGCAATATTCCGGCAAAACGCTCATCATTCACGGAAGCGCCGACTCGCTTGTGCCGCTGTCGTATTCGGAACGGGCGATTAAAACCTTCCCCGACGCGAAACTCATAACGCTTGACGGCGCAGGACACGTCTTTCACGGAAACGCAATGCGGAAAGCCGCGGAAGATGCGGTAGAATTTGTGCAAAGCATAATCGGCGAAAAACGACCTCAGGCTTGATAAGAAATTACCTTTTCAAACATAATATTTTATATGAGGATTTATGAAAAAAATACTTCTATTAAATGCAAGCCCAAGAAAGAATTGGAATACTGCACAAATACTTAAATCGGCTATGAGAGGTGCTCAAACTGCCAGTGCGGAAGTTGAATATATCGATTTATACGATTTGAATTTTACGGGATGCAGAAGCTGCATGCTGTGCAAAAGAAAAGGAGTTGAAAGATGCCGATGTTATTGGAAAGATGACCTTTCTCCAATAATAGAAAAAGTTTTTTCGGCAGACGCACTCTTTATCGGAACTCCTATATATTTAGGAAGACCTACGAGTCACTATTTTGCATTTATGGAACGCTTACATTTTTGTTCACTTTCTTATGATGACTATAGCAATTATTTCAAAGGAAAGGTTAATGTTGTGCTGTTTTTAACAATGAATGCGACAAAAGATTTTTACGATAAACTATATAAGGAAAAATTTGAAAATTACGCAAATGAATTTAAATCATTGAATGGCAATGTTACCTTGTATCCATGTTATAATACACTGCAAGTAAGCGATTATTCAAAGTTCGATATGGCAAGTTTTAGTGAAGATAAAAAGAAAAAATCACGCGAAGAATGTTTTCCAATCGATTTGGGAAATGCCTTTCAGCTCGGTAAAAAATTAAGCGGCCGGCTATCTTAAGTTTTCCTTATCAATCAACACCCCCGACGTAGCCTCGCAGCGAAGCTTCAAGCGGCGTCGGGGTATTAACCCCTCCACACGAATAAAAAATACCGATATTTTGGAAACTATACGAGCTATAGCATTACAAAAAAGATTGACAAGCATACATAAAAGAAATACAATTCCGATATACAAAAGAGGTGTTTTTAATGACAGTCGTTCAAGGGCGTTTTGAATGGGATAGCGATTGGATTTGGCAGTATAAACGGATTAGTAATCGTTGCAACAATTTTCATAGAGCGGGATCGAATAAGAATTATTTCTTCACGTCTTGCAACAAAAAAAGAGGAGGCTTAAATTGAACGTCTGAATAGCGTCGTTCAATTTAACTTCGAGTTTTCTTTCAGAAAACTCGTTCATCGAACTGTGCGCAAGGTGTGCACGAATTGCACAGCTCCTAAATCTGAAGACCTACTCGCTGTGCAATTTTAAGAAGAGGCTTTTTATTATGAACAACAAAAAAACTTTGACAGCTGAAAGAGTTGCAGAAATCAGAGCAAGGGGAATTGATTTTTCAGATATTCCCGAAATTACGGATTTTACCGGCTTTCAACCCAGATACCCGCAATATTTTAAACCTAAAAGAGAACAAGTTTCAATTAGATTAAGCAAATATCTCGTTGATCACTTCAAGGCAATGGGTAAGGGGTGGCAGACAAAAGTAAATGATTTTCTAATGGAAGCAGTAGATAAAGGTCAAATATGAAAACTTACTTAAAGTACATATTTTCGTATATTTTTACTTTATCTTTTTTTCCTTTTTGATTTGTTGTGGGTTCTAAAGTTTAACAAACCCGACGCAGAGTACAGAAATATTAAACCTTCCACGCGAATAAAATTCGGCCGGTTACATTAGGCTTTCCTTTATCAATAAATTTCTCCTGTCAACAATTTTTCCCTTGACTTAAACCGAGCTTTAACTTGTATAATATTTTATGGAGGTGTAATAAAAAACCTATGAATGAATTTAACAGCGTAGCCGATACCATGCTTATTCCGATGGCGGCGCGGATTTATGCGTCAAAACGCTTTCCCGAATATTTTTATGATAAAACGGCTTTGTCACTGGAAGGGAAAATTCCCGCAGGAGCGCTTGAGCGGATCCAAAAATCATCTTCCGAGTACACGATGCTGGCTTCGGTTGCCCGCTATTACAATTTTGACGAAATGATTAAAAATTTTCTTGCGCAACACGAAAAATGCAATATCGTCAATCTCGGTGCGGGACTCGAAACGGCTGCCTTTCGGCTGCATGCGGACGGTACGGTTTTTTACGAAATCGATTTACCCGAAGTGATCGAACGGCGAAAAACTATTTTGGGCGCAAAAGAAAACGAAAGGCTTATCTCAGCCGATATTTTTACGTTGGAATGGACTGAACACATCGATACCTCGCTTCCGTCTTTACTCATCGTCTCAGGTGTCTTTCAATATTTCCGCGAAGAAAAAATCGTGCGGTTTTTATCGGACGTAAAAAAGCGCTTTCCTAAAGGGGAATTGATTTTCGATGCGACGAATGAAATCGGCATAAAATACGCGAATAAGTATGTGCAAAAAACGGGCAACACGTCGGCACAGATGTATTTTTACGTAAACGACGGTCAGGCTTTTGCACAAAAATGCGGCATGAAGCTCGTTGAGCAGCGTACCTTTTATACCGCCGCGCGGAAAATGCTCAAACGCAAACTGAAGCTGTATACCCGCATCGCGATGAAAGTGTGCGATGACGGCGGAAGAACGATCATCCTGCATTTAAAGCTGAACTGAACTGCCCGCGCGAGCAAGAGTTTTGATGCGATCGAAACGCTTATCGGCTTTGTTCCGTAAGGCGGTCTCTTAACAATTTTGCGCGTGCGTGAGTCGGAACAAGGGCGAGCGCGTAACCTGCCGAGCGGAGCGCTTCCCGTGTTTTGCCCTGTGCGCTGTAGATGAGCGCCATGCGGTATTGGATTTCAGCCCGCTGCATCGCATCCGCAGCACGGACGGAAGAGGCCGCATAGAGATCGATCGCCTGTACGTTCGAGCCGAGACTTTCGTATATCATCGCGAGGTTCATGCACGACGGCGTGGAGACGAGGGACGAAATCGTTTTGCCGTCCGTGCCGCCGCCGCTTTCATACACGCAGTATTCGTAGAGTCGTATCGCCGTATCGGCAAGCCGGCCGTAAGCTGCAAACCACGCCGCATATTCGGCTTCGCGGATCGTCATGTCGCGCACGCTCGAAGCGCACGATTCCCAAAAATCGCGCGATGCGTCAAAACCGTACTTTGCGGCGATGCTCTTTCGAAAGAGACGGAAAGCGTCGTCGTAACGCCGGTAGGCTAAAAGGCGATTCAGCGCAAATTCGAAAATAACATCGGGATAGACGTTTGCGCCGACACTGCTGCGTTCGAGTTCGTTCCATACGTCGGATATTTTTTCATCCGGTGTCAGAGAAAAATCGGTTTCGTATTTTAAATGCAAGCGCGCGATATACAATACGGGATTATTGATTCTCTCGAGGCTCCGGTCGATACGGTATTCGGCGTCGCTCACCGGAATCTTTGCGCGCCTGTCGTAAGCTTCCATCTTGAGCGTCGCAAGTCCGTTGTCCCTAAGCGTGAGTTCCTGCAAATCTTCCGACGGAGGCATACTCGTCCGCCGTGCAAAATCCGCATACGCGATGAGGGCCGGCGCATAATCGGGCCATGCGTTTACCGTATCGGTTAAAAGGCGGCTTGCTTCGTCATCGTTGCCGTTCGCTTCGGCGTACAGCGCGCTGTCGACAAAGAGAGAAGGTAAAAGAGAACTCACATTTTCATCCGCAATGTTCATGCCGCCGGTATTCCGCTCCATTTCGGCAATGACGCTGCGCCTCGCCCGCTCGGCTTCTTCGGTCTCCGAAAGCGCGATATGCGAATCGGAGAGGACGGCAGCTATTTCGACGGGCGACACTCTGTGACGGGAACGGATCGAAGAGGTCGGATAGAGCGAACGCGCTTTTTCGGCATAGGCGGCCGCTTCTCCGAAACGGCGCGAATCGAACATGACGAGGCTCCAAAAAAACGCGTCTTCCGGTTCAAAGCAGTCGGTAGGTTTTATCGAATACGCCGTATCGTAATCGCCGTCTTTTAAGCAGATAAGCGCCGCATCTCGGAGCCAATACGCATCGTTCGAACCGGCGTATGCGTCGCAAAAGACGGAAAAAAATCGCTTATCGAAATACTCGGAAGCGTTTGCTCCTTTTTCGAATGCAAGCTCGTGCAAGTACGCTTCGGAATACACCGAGCCGAAACGCGTACCGCGAAGGCATTCGGCGACCTTTACCGCTTCCGCTCCCCTTCCGGAGCACATCAAAAACTGCGCGTACACCGCAGACATTTCGGGATTTTTCGGATTGCGCTTCAATCCGCGCACAAGCGTCTTTTCCGCAAGAGCCGTCTCTCCCATTTCAAAATAACGGCGGTAGATGCCGATACGCGACCACGAATCGTATACGTATTTTTCGGCTTTTTTCAATTCCGAAAGCGCGTCCCTGTCCTGCCCCTGTTCGCTGAGCGCGTCGATGTCATCGAGCATACCGGTAAATGAAGAACGAGATGCGCTCATCCTGCACGATGCGGCACATACGACGAAATAAAAATTAACAATTAATAAAAAAAAACAAAACGCGTTCGGAAGATGAGCGGAATTCCGCCGGAGACAAAAATCGCGTACGCCAAAACACACGAACTTTTTTTTCATGACGTCCCTCGTCCCGTCCCTTACTCGGCGGACGCTTCGGCGGGAGACGGCACGGAAGCGGCTTTGCCGATTTTATCGAGCACCGCGTTGATAAAGCGAAACGAATCGTCCGCTCCGAATTCCTTTGCAATCTGTATGGCTTCGTCTATGACGACGGAAGCGGCGATGTCTTTTTGATATAAGAGCGAATACACGCTCATGCGCAAAATGGACAGCGATACTTTGTTTACGCGGTCGAAATCCCAATTCGCGGCGAGGTGCTTTTTTATATTTTCGTCTATTTCGGAAAGATGTTCGACCGTGCCGGCAGCCAAAAGCCGCGCGAATGCATATTCTTCTTTGTTTGCGTCTTCGGCTGGAACGCCGCTTTCCGACGCCCACGAAAATGAGAGCAGGTCTTCAAGCGGGATACCGCCCACTTCGTAAGAGTACAGCGTTTGAAATGCAAGCACCCTACCCTTTCTGCGCGACACGGGATTTCCTTACCAGCTTAAAAGCTTATCCAGTTCGGCGCCGGTTTTTTTGCGGTCGACGTTTTCGCTCACGTCAAGCGATTTGGAAATCTCGTTTGCGGCCTTTTGCAAATACGCCATCTGCTGCTGCTGACCGAGATACTGCATGATGTAATTGTAAACGGTAATCGTCGTTCCCGGGCGGACGATATCGCTCAAACCGAGCAGTTTCGCGTCATATTTTTCTATGATGGAATAAAATTGATAATTCGTTTCGTTGTCCTGAACGTCGGAAATATATCCGGGCGTACGGGAAAAGAGTTCGAGCAGCACGCGATAGGATATACCGAGCTGCACAGCGCTCGTTTCGGTTTTATTGATAAGCATTTCGCCCGCTTGGAAACCGGATTTTTCAGCCTGAGAGCGGACGCCGATCTGCGTGCGTGCCGAGGACGGATCCTTTGCGCTTTTGAGCGTATTCCACATTTCCGTCGCTTTCGCTTTTGCGTCGTCCGGCGACGCTCCTTTCGGCACAATGACGAGGAAGAGGCGGAGCATATCGCTCCACACGAAATTCGCTTTATTCATTTCATAAAACGAACGGATATCTTCGTCCGTCGGTTTGACGTTGCGAAGTTCGGCTTCACGCTGCTGCTGGATATACTGCTGCGCCGTAATCTGCGCTTTTAAATAATCCTTATACTCGGCGATAGACATACCCGCCTGCTGCTTCATAAACTCGTCGAGTGACATCTTTGTCTGCTGGCGCACGACGGCGTTGAGTTCCTGCTCGGTGAGCGTATCGTTTCTGCCGATCATCTGCGACATCGACTGGAGAAAGTTTTGATTTACCGTGCTGTCGGGAATGGAAATACCCGCTTTTTGCGCCGCCTGATTGATGAGCTTTTCGGAAATGAGGGCGTCGAGCGTTTGCTTGCGCTCGTCGACGGTCAGCATCCTGCCCGCCTGCTTTTCGTACACGCCGACGCGCGTTTTAAGCTGCTTGACGGTAATCGATTCGCTCTTATTGAGCTTTATCACCGCGAGGACTTGCAAATCCGACTGCGCAAAAACGGACGCCGCCGAAACCATCAACATACAACAGATGAGGGTAAAACGGTTTACTTTCATTGTATCTAATCCTTTCCAATAATAACAAAATTTACAGCGATGTGTTACACGTGCGTTTCGTTAAACATTCGTCAAAACCGCTTTCCCGTACATACGTTTTACGCGTTCTAAGCGACGGCTCAACCGAAAACTACGCCCCGAGCGGCAATCCGCCCGAGATGACCGCACGGATGCGGCGCACGCCTGCGGAAGATGACTGCTCTTTCGTTATCTTAAACTGCCCGATCTGCGCCGTATGCTCGACGTGCGGGCCTGCGCACACTTCTTTGCTGAAATCGCCGATGGAATACACGGTAACGCGTTCGCCGTATTTGTCGCCGAAAAGCGCGCGTGCTCCGGTGTCTTTGGCGTCGTCGAGGCTCATCTCTTCCACCGAAACGGGAAGGTCACGCGCGATCTGTTCGTTGACCAAATCTTCGACTTTTTGCACTTCTTCTTTCGTCAACGCACGTGAAAAAGAAAAATCGAAGCGGAGGCGTTCGGGCGTAATATTCGAACCCTTTTGCGCGACTTCCGGCCCGAGCACCCGCTTGAGCGCTTCGTGCAGCAAGTGCGTCGCCGTATGATATTTCGTCGAAATCTCCGAATGATCGCCGAGACCGCTTTTAAAAGCGCCGGCGCTCAGCGTACGCGATTCTTCCTGATGCTTTTTTTCCTCTTCTTTGAACGAGTCGATATCGACCGTCATACCGTGTTCGCGGCCGAGCTCTTCGGTCAGTTCGATCGGAAAACCGAATGTATCGTAGAGCCTGAAAGCGACGCGGCCGGGAATCGTTTTATGCGGATTTTTTAATAAATTCGGCAAAAGCTTTTCAAACTCCGTTTCGCCTTTTTTCAGCGTCGCAAGGAATTTATCCTCTTCCGCGCCGAGCTGTTCGAAAATAAAATCTTTTTTGCCTTCGAATTCGGGGTAAGCTTTAACGTATTCGCCGATGACGACGTCCGCAGGCTTTGCGAGAAAGGCGCCTTCGATGCCGATCTTCCGCCCGTGGCGCACCGCACGGCGGATCACTCTGCGGAGGATATAGCCCGCGCCGACATTGCTCGGCGTCACGGCTTTTTGGTCGCCCAAAATAAAAGTCGCCGTGCGCACGTGATCGGAAATGATGCGGATCGATATGTCGACGTCTTCATTTTCGCCGTACTTTTTTCCCGAAAGCGATTCGATACAGCGGATAATCGGAACAAAAACATCGATTTCGTAAACGGACTTCATACCGCCGAGCATCGCGACCGTGCGCTCGGCTCCCATGCCGGTGTCGACGCATTTTCGCGAAAGGGGTTCGAAGGTACCGTCTGCGGTTTTATTGTACTGCATAAATACGTTGTTCCAGATTTCGACGTATTTTCCGCACGGACAGCCCGGCCGGCAGTGAGAAGCGCAGGCTTCTTTCCCCGTATCGTAAAAAATTTCCGTATCGGGACCGCAGGGACCGGTCAAACCCGCAGGCCCCCACCAGTTGTCGCTCCTCGGCAGATAAAAAATCCGCTCGCGCGGAATGCCGCAGCTTTCCCAAATGGCGGCCGCTTCGTCGTCGCGCGGCACCGCGTCTTCGCCCGCAAACACCGTCACGGAAATTTTTTCCGGCGGAATCGCAAGCCATTCTTTACCCGTCAAAAATTCCCAGCTGAAAGCGATCGATTCTTTTTTAAAATAATCGCCGAGCGACCAGTTGCCGAGCATTTCAAAAAACGTCAAGTGCGACGGATCTCCGACCGAATCGATGTCTCCGGTGCGCACGCATTTTTGATAATCGGTGAGCCGCGTTCCTTCGGGGTGATTTTGCCCTGAAAGATAGGGAACGAGCGGCTGCATGCCGGCGGTCGTAAACAAAACGGTCGGATCGTTGTCGGGAATGAGTGACTGACCGCTTATTTCCGCATGTCCTTTGCTTTTAAAAAACGCGATATATTTGGATCGAAGTTCATCTACAGTCATAAATTTGATGATATAAATTCAGTGCTTTAATGTCAAGGCGAAATCTACGCCTGCCGCGCGGTACCGTCGGAGCGTCAGCCCGCTTCGCGCGTCAACGTAAACGTACGTCCTTCGGCCGGGTAGCACGCGTCGGGTGCGATGCGAACGGGATCGAGAGAGAGCGTATGGTAGTCGGTTTGAACTTCGGCGGCACGGCGGGAAGAAGCGGGAATCGTTACGCTTTTAAAACGCATTTCATACGCGCTTGAAAGCAGCGGAGAATTCAGAGACGATCGAAATTGTACGACGTGCTTTCCTGCAACGGCACCGGCTACATAGATGCCCTCGTCGTATGCGTTATCGCCCGAAACGGTATATGTCGTTTTTCCGAATTTGATAACGAGACCGTTGTCGGTCTTCCACTCCGGCCATTTTTCGAAGATTGTTTCGTATTCATTTTTCTGCCGGGTTTCAGGCGCAAAGGACGCGAGCGCCGTCATCTTCCGATAGCTGCCGTCCCATAAATTATTTTCTTTAATAATCATGCGCACGTCGTCGATGATGTGAATACGCACTTCATCGATGCCCGCAAGCGAAATGTCGCAGCGGCGCTGCATATTCGTAATCGATTTATTCGTCGTCGTAATGTAAATGCCGCTTCTGCGCAGATTGCTGTCTTCCCACGCGTACACTTCTTCGGTATTTTCGTAGAGAAAAATCACTTCTTTTTGCGCATGATCGAAAAAGAGATAGCGTATGCCGTCCTGTGAAGACGACATCTTGTACCACAGGCCGTCGAGAAAATCGGCAAAGGTTTCGACGGTTCCGTCTTGGATGCGCGCAAGTTCACGGGCGGCAATCCTGCTTCCCGTGACGCGCACTTGCCGCGTTTCGGTATATTTTTGTTCCCTTTCGTTCCATCGGTATTCGGTTTGAATTTGGCTCAAATTCGCATTTTCGCCGCCGCCGGAATCTTTTGCGGAACTGTACACCCACACCGGAAAACTCGCGCCGCGCGACTGCGAAAGTTCGTACGATATGGAACGGTCATCCTGCTGAATAAAAATCGTGCCGTCCGATTCGAAATCGCCGATCTGCACGAGTTCGCTTTTATTGCGTTCTTTGCGCATCATGTAGATCGCCAAAACGCTCGTGCCGTCGTCTTTGACGCCTTGATAAACAAGGGCGTTTTGATGTTCGCCGAGCATGTCGATGCCGGTATAGGAAAAGGTGCGCGTGCGGGAAATATCCGTCGTGATTTCCGTTGTGCGGACGTACGCGTTCCGTTCGGCATCGTAGATACCGACGATGAGCACAAGGTACGGCACGCCCTCTTTGCGGACGGCGACGACTTGATCCTCTTTCATATCGTTATTTAAATCGATGGACAGCGTGCTTATCAGCGTTTCGTTGAGCGAAAGCGGCACGAATGACGTTATCGCTTCGTTATCGGCTGAAAGCGCATCTCCCGACGATTGATTTTCGGCTTCTCCCGGAGCAACGGGCGTTACGATCCGCGCGCGCGGAAGGCGCTCCGACTCCTGTCCGATAAAAATGCGTGCGACGAAGAGAAAAGCGATGACGAACGAGGCGATTATAAAAAGCACGGGAATCGCTTTATTGAGTTTGCCGTTTTTCGATTTCGCACCGCGTCGGGCGGACGGAGCGGGTTTTGATGCCATACAGCTACTATACAAAAAAGCGGGTGCACAGGGCAAGTGTTCGGAAAAAAGCAAAGCTTGAAAGCACCGCATCGTTCGCGGCGCTTTCGGATTGCCGAGTTTACAAAGCAACCTGTGCGCGTGCGCGCACAGGTTCATCCGCTTATCAATACATGCCGCCCATATCCGGAGACGGAGCTGCCGGCGGCGCTTTCGGCTCGGGGATATCGGTGATCGCGCATTCGGTCGTCAAAAGCGTACCCGCAATCGACGCTGCATTCGTGAGCGCGGAACAGGTAACTTTCGCCGGATCGATGATACCCGCTTCGACGAGATTTTTCCACTCGTCTTTCGACGCATCGTAGCCGACGCCTTTCTTTTCGGCTTTCGCTCTCTCTGCGACAACCGCACCGTCGATGCCCGCGTTGTCCGCGATTTGGCGGATCGGTTCTTCGCACGATCGCTTTACGATCTTAAAGCCGACTTTTTCGTCTTCGCTGATTTCGGCGGGAATCGCTTCGAGCACTTTCGACGCTTCAAGCAGCGCGAGTCCGCCGCCTGCAACTACGCCGCTTTCGAGAGCTGCGCGGGTCGCTGCGATCGTGTCTTCGACGCGGAACTTCTTTTCTTTCATTTCCGTTTCCGTCGTCGCGCCGACGTTGATGACCGCAACTCCGCCGGAAAGTTTTGCGAGGCGTTTTTGCAGCTGTTCTTTATCGTAGCTCGACGTCGTTTTTTCGATCTGCATTTTGATCTCTTCGATGCGTTCGTTGATGGCGCTCTTTTTGCCCGCGCCGCCGACGATCGTCGTATTGTCTTTGTCGATTTTGACGGTTTTCGCTTTGCCGAGCATATTGATTTCGGCGCTTTCAAGTTTAAGGCCGACTTCTTCGGTAATTACTTGTCCGCCGGTCAAAATCGCGATGTCCTGCAGCATATCCTTTCGTCTGTCGCCGAAGCCGGGCGCTTTTACCGCGCAGCATTTGATCGTGCCGCGGATCGTGTTGAGTACGAGCGTCGTGAGCGCCTCTCCGTCGACGTCTTCAGCGATGATGATAAGTGCCTTTCCTTCGTTCGCGACTTTTTCGAGAATCGGGAGCAGGTCTTTCATCGTGGATATTTTTTTGTCGTGAATCAAAATATACGCGTCGTCGTAAGAGGCTTCCATGCGTTCGCGGTCGGTGACGAAATACGATGAAATATAACCGCGGTCGAATTCCATGCCTTCTACGGTGTCGACCGTCGTGTCCATGTTTTTCGATTCTTCGACGGTGATGACGCCGTCTTTTCCGACTTTTGCGATCGCATCGGCGAGCATCTTGCCGATTTCGGTGTCGTTGTTTGCGGAAATCGTCGCGACGTGCGTGATGTCTTCCTCGCCTTTTACCTGTTTTGCATTTTTATTGACTTCGTCGACGACGAGCTTGACGGCTTTGTCCATGCCGCGCTTTACTTCGATCGGCGTCATGCCGGCCGCAACGGCTTTTACGCCTTCGCGGACCATCGCATAAGCGAGAACGGTCGCCGTCGTCGTGCCGTCGCCCGCATCGTCGTTCGTCTTGGATGCGACTTCGCGCACAAATTGAGCGCCCATGTTTTCATAGGGATCCTGCAGTTCGATCTCTTTTGCAACGGTAACGCCGTCTTTCGTAATAACCGGCGAACCGTATTTTTTGTCATACATAACCATACGGCCGCAGGGTCCGAGCGTTACTTTTACCGCTTTCGAAATCTGCTCAACTCCCGCAAGCAATTTTTTGCGGGCATCTTCATTGAATAACAACTGTTTAGCCATTTTAATGCAACTCCTTACTAAATCGTCTTTAATGCATCGTTTTTTTTCGCAATTAAAGTTAATGCTGACTTATATAAAAGATATAAAAAATTTCTCAATATGGCAACAGGTTTTACGGGAAATCGATAAAAAAACCGCGTAAAACGATAAGATTTCGGCGATTTATATTGCATGAAAAAGATATCGATATTATTCGCCCTTATCCTGCTCGGAACGGGGATAGCGTCGTGCAAAAATCCGCTCGACCGAACGGAAGCGGTTACGTTTTCGCTTCCTTCATGGCCGCCGGACGAGTGCGCCGAATTTCCGCCGCTCGCCTATTGGGAAATACGGTACGCGGGAGGCGCACAGGCGGAGTGCGTCATACGCCTTGAAGCGGGAGTGAAAAACGTAACGCTCGAAGCCGCAGCCGACCGTCCGCTCGCCGTAATCGCTCAGCCGATAAGCCGTCACGGCGAAACGGCCGCCTTATTTTTTAAACCCGCAGGCTGCATCTGGCCGCATGAAAGAAAACTCGGCTGGGAAAGCGGCTTTGCAGCTTTTGTGTGTATGCGGCTCTACTCGTCAAACGAAGCGGCGAACGGCGCATATCTTGCGACGTTCAATTGGAAAAAATTATGCGATGCCCTTGCCGAAAAATCTGCCGACACGGAACATCCCTACGATCCGTGGAAAGCGGATACGGAAACCGTCTGTACTGCGATCGCGGAACATTCGTTCGGCGCGTCGCTCCTTTCGATGAAAAAGACGGCGCTTATTACGATATCGGAACTCGAACAAAAAACGAGAGAAATCGGTGTGCCGCAATCGGACGGTACGGAAGCCGGCGAGCACCAAATACATAGCGGAGAAGGAGCAGCGCATGCGCTTTTTATTCCGCAGTATATTCCGCTTTACCGCACGCATCGCCGAACGGGAAAAACACTTCTTAAAAAAGCCGGCGTTACGAGCTACTTGTACACGATCCAAAGTATCGCCGCAGTGCAGTACCGCGCGGACGGCTTTCCGGCACTTGCAATATCGGCCGTACCGCTATACACTGGGGAGCAATGAAATGCAGATACATAGCCGTACTGTGCGCCGTCCTCTCGCTCGCTTCGTGCAGCGGAAAAAATCGACAAGCCCCGCTCCTTTCTTCGGACACCGCTCCGGGGAAAAAAGCTCACACGTGGTATTGTTTTGACGGCGGAGCGATAAAAGCAATCGACGACGTAAGGCGCGCACCGATGCAAGCGGAAAAACCGTGGACGGAAGCCGTACGCATTTCATCGGCATCGAGCGCGATCGGCGACGGAAACGAAGCGCCCTGCGCATACGCCGTCGTCAACAGGCTCGGCATGATCGTCTTTACCGGCAGCACGTTCAGCTTGTATACGGACGCCGCAGTTTTTGCCGACAGAACGGCCGGCAATCTCGTATTCCAAAACGATACGCCGATTTTTTCTTTGTATAAAAGCACCTTTTTCAATGCATCGCTTGCAAACAACGCTGCAGACGGCGTGCATCACTTTCTCGTTCTTTTCGATACGGCGTCGAGCGTCTTTTACCCGCTCATCACGTGCACGGCTCTCGCCCTTCCCGCCGAGTCTGAGATAACCGATTTCGTGTGGGACGGAAACGTTTTTGTATGTTCGGTAAAAAAATCGGCAGAAGAAAAAACCGATTTTTCATATCTGTCCGTACAGCCGAAAATCCCGCTCCTTTCGCTTTCGCCTGCATCGGCAAAAAACGATCTCCTCATCTCCGAAACTGACGCCGACGCATACCGATCGCAGGCGGCGCCGGTCAATATCGCATTCGCCCCCAAACGCCTGCAGGAGCTTGCATCGCTCGTCGACGACGATACGGCGTTTTTCGTCGAATGCCGAACGGCAGGCGGACACTCGCCGCGGCGTTATACAAATCAAATGCAAAACGACGATGCCTCACCGCTTTCGGCGAACGCGCTCATCGCCGACACCTATGCCTGCCTCATGTTCGGCGACGGTACGACGTACGCAAGCGGCGCGCTTTACGGAAGACATATCGTAAACAACGGAAAACCCGTCGCATTCAGATTGCCGAAACTTCCCGCAGGCTATGCATACACCTCATTCGCCGTTTCCGGTACGACGATGTACGCGGCGTGGGAAAAAAGCGATTTTTACAAAACGGACAAAAGCGGTTTTCTCTCCGTCGATTTGGACGCGATCCTCTATGGAAGCGTTTCCGATGCCCCTCGGTAAGAATTGTGCAATGTACACATCTCGAATATATATTGCAGCTTATTGCTTATCGTATCTATTCCAAAACGGCTTTGCGTAAAATTGCATTGATGCGGGACTGATATTCCGTGCTTTCCGCTTTGAGCGCAGCCAAAATATCGTTATCTATGGTAATCTGTACGGTAGTCTTTGTATCGTCGAACCATTCGGGATGAATATCGTATGCGGATTTTAAGCGTTTAAGCTGCGCATCGGTAAGTTCCGGACAATCGGAAAAATCGGTGTTTTTAAAATCGTCGATTTCTTTAATACGTTCTTTCATAAGCGGCGGCAGCTTTTTAATTTCTTCAAAGGTCATCGTTTTTATAGCCATATATTTCTCTCTTGGTTGCTTTGCGCGCGGAGATAATACGCAGAGCATTTTTTTCGCGTTCCGTAAAAACCACAAACAGCATTTTATCGGCAAAACCGACGGCATGCCACCGAATTTCCGATTCTTCCGAATCAAGCACTATCTTCAAATTCGGATCGGCGAAAACACGGACAGCCTCTTCAAATGCAATTCCGTGTTTACGTTTATTTTCTCTGTTTTTATGTTCATCCCATTCAAACAGCATTATCCGAATCCCGATAAAATTATACATCACGCTGCAGAGTAAATCAAGAAATACTTATATATCCGCAAATTTGCCGCGCGCTAAACACTCGTATTTTCGGTGGATTTTTCGCAAAAAAGTTACGATAATAGAAGTATGAGCGATAATCAGACTTTTTTCGGCGCGCTCGAAACGGCGATCGCGGAAAAAACGGAAAACTTAAATGCAAAAGTGCTGCCCGGAGTGCTTTCGAATTTTCAACTGCTCCATACTTGCGTCAAAAATATGTATACCATGCTCGTTCAGCGCGCGCTTATCAAACCGGATCCGTACAAGCTTGAAAAGAAAATCACGGAAATCGTATTGCCGGACGAATCGACATATATGGAGAACGAGCGTTCCATCGTCATGGGTACGCGCTTTTCCGACTATGAAAGTATGCTCGAATTCGTGTGCACGTATTATAAATTTTCGACCGACCGGCTCGATTTGGCGCAGACGAAACGTCTGCTCGATTTGGCAACCTGCATCGACTGGCGCGCGTTTTCAATCAACAGTTCAAAGGTAAACACGCGGGGGCTCGCGACGCTCGTAAACGAAGCGCACGTCCACGCGCCCCAGATGGTTTTGAGCCTCATAAGCGATTCGCTTAACAAAAGCAGCACGGCCGTTTCGGCGATTTATTCGGGTTTGACCGATTTGGTAAATTTCAAGCGTGAATCTTATAAATTTGAAGTCCGCAAAAAAGTGCTCGAAAATCCGGCGTTCGATAAAACGACGCTCTCTTCGTACAGCGCGGAACTCGCGGAAATCAAGCGGCTCTTTCCGAAGCTGCTCGATAAAAAACAATATTACGCCGAATTGATTCAAGAAATCGCTAAAGAAGACTGTTCTCCTGAAAAAGAACAATTTCGCCAGCAAGCTCTCTCTCGCCTGCGCGTCACGGAAAAAACGGTGCGCGAAGTAAAGCAAAAAGTGAACACGCGAGCCATGCTGCTCGACACCGTACTTTCGCTTTCGGCGCTCGCACCGCAATACGAACAGGTTATCGCAAAAATCGATTCGAATCATGCCGTCCTCATATCGGAGCACAACGGCTTTTTCGATAAATTAAAACGAGCGCTGCGCCAAGCCTTTAATTTAAAAGCGGCGCAGGAAGAATACGAATTGGTCATCGTAAATCAAAAGAATGAAGCGCGTACGACGAAAAAAATCGAATACAATACGTTTTTTGCGCTCCTCGTACGAAAGCAGCAGTTTTTACAATCTTTCGCGGATACGCAGGGCGACGAGTTCCGAAAAATCGCGGCAGCGGCGGAAGAGACGGTATTGGGGTTTGTCAATCGGCAGCTTGCCGACAACTGGGAAATTCTTTTACAGCTGAATGCGCTCGACGAATATTTTAAATCGCAAGTAGCCGCAGCGGACAAAGATAAAATCAAAGGGATGAAAATGGAACTCGTTACGATGAAAAATACGCTCGTCAAAACGAACCAAAAACGCGCGGAATACGTAGCCGTTATCGAAGAAAAAATGCAAATGGAAAAATTGGGAATCGATGAAGATGCGCTTTGATTTTAATAAAATAGATTTCGTAAAAAAATCCCGCATCGTTCTTTTTGCCGTACTGCTGTGTATGACACCATTCTTTTCGCAAACGCACGACGTCCCCGACACGAACATTTCCGAAAGCGATAGTAACGACGACGCTTTTTTCGAAGCGGAAGATATCGATCCCGCGCTGCAGCACAATTTTACGATCATCGTTCCGGTGCACGAATACGATTTGAACCCGCACACGGCTTCGTACAGCTCCGAATCGCAGATCCTCTCATCGCTCTACGAGGGGCTTTTTTCCTACGACCCCGTAACGCTCGAACCGAAGAACGCGCTTGCAGTGCGTTACCGCATTTCGAGAAATAAAAAGCGCTGGACTTTTACGCTCCGCAAAAACGCCAAGTTCGGCGACGGCTCTCTTATTACGGCACGAGACGTGTACGATGCATGGCTCGATTTACTTGCGGAACCGCGCGCACCCTATTCGTCTATGTTCGACATCATCGAGGGAGCGGCCGCATATCGAAACGGAAAAGGCAAACGGGATGCGGTCGGCATACGCGCGCTTTCGGACACGACGCTCGTCGTTGAGCTCGCGTCTCCTGCAGGATATTTGCCGCGTGTTTTGTGCCACAGCGCGTTCGTCGTCTGCAAAAAAGACAAAAGCGTTTCAAGCGGCGCGTTTTCCATGCAGCAGAATGCGGCAGGCGAAATAATTTTAATAAAAAATAATAATTATTGGGACGCCGAACATACGCACATTGAGCGGATTGCAATCGTACAGAGCGATAACGCCGATGAAAACGTGTTTTTATTCAACACGGGAATCGCCGATTGGATAGCGGGAAACGTCACCGTTCAAAAGCTTCTCGACAAAGACAGCGCGCAGATCAACGCGGAGTTCGCGACGGAATATTTGTTTTTCAAATGCAGAAAAAAAAGCGTATGGAACAATCCCGATCTGAGAGCCGCCCTCCTCGAAGCCGTACCGTGGGATGAACTCCGTTCGCAAGCTTTCGTCAAAGCACCGACCCTCGTCTATCCGATAAACGGCTATCCGCAGGTTGAGGGATTTACCTATACCGACACGGATGAAGCTGCATCCCTGATGGCCGATGCGAAAAAAAAGGCAGGCATTGCGCAAAGCAAAAGACTTCCGCTCGTGATCGGAATCCCCGACACCGACTATATGAAAAAGCAGGCCGAGATTTTGGCAGGAGCATGGAAAGCGCTCGGCGTCGACGTGTCGGTACAAACTTCTCCGATACATCGCTACCTCGAAAGCATTCCGTCATGGGACGCCGACCTCTTTTCGTATACGTGGATCGGCGATTTTGCCGACCCGCTCGCATTCCTCGAACTCTTTCGCTCGACATCGACGCTCAACGTCGCACAGTGGAAAAACGCCGAATACGACAAACTGCTCGGAGAAGCCGCGCTCTATACGGGAGAAGAGCGGACAAAACTGCTTGCGCGGGCGGAACAGCTTTTGCTCGATTCGGGCGAAGTGCTCCCCATATCGCATCCGGTGAGCCTCAATGTCATCGATTTGGAAACGACGGGCGGCTGGTCATCGAATGCATTCGACATTCACCCGTTTAAATATCTGTACAAAAAGCGGAAGACCGCTCCACTCCCGAACATCGTCTCGCGGTAAAACTCTCGGTTCAAAACCTGACATATCGGCAATTCACCGTTGCTTGTTAAACAAAAACAGCCGTCGAATTACGACAGCTGTTCGCCCCCTGCAGGTTTTGAACCTGCGACACATGGATTAACAGTCCATTGCTCTACCAGCTGAGCTAAGGGAGCACGTTTTTCAAACGTAAAAACAATAGTAGTGAAAGCGTAAAAAAAAGTCAATAGTTACGCGCGGCATGTGAGATAACCCTCCGCGCGAATAAAAAAGCTGACCGAAAACCGCTCAGGCAGAAAGTTCCGAACAGCTTTTTTGTGTTGCACGGTATTTTAGTTCGTTTTATGAAACACTTTTTTTATCAAAATGCCGAAAAGCGGAGAACATAACGAAATAAAAGCGACGGCTAAAAATATCGCGCATATGGGGCGTGTAAGGAATACCGACGGATTGCCGTCGCTCATAATTAAAGAACCTCTAAAATTGGCTTCGGCCATGCTTCCCAAAATAATACCGATTACGATAGAAGACATGGAAAATTCCATTTTATTGAGAAAGTATCCTAAAAATCCGAACCCGACCATAACAAAAACGTCGATTATCGAATTATTATAGGCAAAGGCCCCTACAAATGTAAGCAAAAAAATAATCGGCAGCAAAATCGTCTTTGAAATATTAATCACTTTTGCAAACAAGCGTATTAAAGAAAATCCCATTGCCCCCATAATTACATTCGCCAACAGCAAGCCGATAAAAATCGAATACACTTCTATGGGCTGCTGGATGAACAGCAAGGGGCCGGGCTGCATTCCCTGCACTAAAAGCGCACCGAGCATAATAGCGGTTGCGCCGTCACCGGGGATTCCCAACGTGAGCATCGGAATCATTGCACCGCCGGAAACAGCATTGTTTGCCGATTCCGGTGCGACAATGCCTTCGGGAGCGCCGTCGCCGAATTTCTCCTTTCCTTTACTCCACCGTTTTGCCTGGTCATAGGCAATAAAAGATGCGATATCGCCGCCGGTACCTGGGATACAGCCGATAACGGTTCCCAAAGCGGATGAACGCAGCAAAGCTTTCCAAGTTGCTTTTATGTCATCAAATTTGGGAAGCACTCTGCGGATTTTAATATTTTGTTTTACCTGCTCTTTGCCGTAGCATTCTTCAACATTTAAAAGAACTTGCGAAAAAGCAAAGAGTCCTATCAGGACAGGTACAAAAGATAAACCGCCCAGCAAATAAGTCGAGCCGAAGGTAAAACGCAGTTTTCCGCTCATCGCATCTATGCCGATAGTAGCTATAAGCAATCCTATAATACCGCCCATAATCCCCTTAATCATGGATCCGGCGGAAACGCTTGTAATAATACTTATGCCGAATATCGCCAACGCGAAATATTCCGGCTTTGAAAACTGCAAGGCGACCTTCGCCAGCTGCGGAGAAAATACAATCAAACATACGGCGCTGAAGATTCCACCGAACATGGAGCCCATAGTGGACAAGCCCAAAGCTCTGCCGGGCTGACCGTATTTTACCGCCATCGGGTACCCGTCCAATGTTGTGGCGGCGGATGCCGGCGTACCGGGTGTTCTGAGCAATATTGCCGAAACGGATCCGCCGTAAATAGCGCCGCAATAAATTCCTAACAGCATTAAAATGCCGCCGACACCGGAGAAGGCAAAACTCAACGGGAAGAGTAAGGCGATCCCCATATTGACGGAAAGTCCCGGCAATGCGCCGATAACTATTCCGGCTCCTGTTCCGAAAATAAGGCCTAAAATATTAATCGGTATAAATATATTGCGCAATGCCTCGTAAATCAAGTCCATACGCTAACCTACCTTCCTTAACGCATAAAGATGGGAGCCGGCAGCGGCGTTTTAAGCAACAGCTGAAAAATAATATATATCGAAAGAACAATGATAAAATCGACGATAAGCATTTGTTTGAGGCTTTTAATTCCCAACATTCTCATTGCAGCCGGAATAAACACAAGGGCGGCAATGATTATTCCGAAAACGTACATCAGCACACAAAAGAGAACCGTCAATCCCATAAAAATATACACTTGAATATTTGCCCGCGATAAAAGAGAAAATGTTTTTTGCGATTCTTTTTCGGAATTGACGGTAGTTAATACGGTCAATAAACATGCCAAAAAAATCAAAACGCCGGCCAACATCAACGGCCATATGTCTGCACCGGGATCCCCCGTTTTGGAAGGAGTATGAAGAGAGCGTGAAAGAAAAATTACGCCGAGAGCAAAGGCAAACATAACGACCGAAATAATGTAATTCCACCGTTTCATATTCGACATATTATTACATACCTTCCTTAAAATTGCACGGCGAGTAAATCTTCGGATTTAGGAGCCGGGCAATTAGTGCGCGTGCGCACACACGTATATCCGCAAGTTTTCAAAAGAAAACTCGAAGTTAAATTGAACGGCGCTATTTCAGACGTTCAATTTAAACCTTCCTTAAAATGCGGCATTGCAGAAAGTGTCAACTTTCGAAAATGCCGCATTGGTGCGCGTGCGCGCACACGTATATCCGCGAGTTTTCGAAGAAAACTCGAAGTTAAATTGAACGGCGCTATTTCAGACGTTCAATTTAAACCTTCTATTTTGGGCAGCATTTCACCGAACATTTTATGATCCGCTTTCATCATTTCGTAGCAGGTTTCGCCTACAATGTTTACCGGATCGATTCCTTGTTTAATCATATACGCTTGATAATCCGAATCTTCGACAAGTTTTGCGGCAGCATTCCTGAGTACGGACAGAATTTCGGCAGGGGTTTCTTTAGGAGCGACAATGCACGCCCAAGCGCGAATCGTCATATTGTGTCCCAGCTCGGCGAAGGTCGGCACATCCGGATATATTTTGCTTCTTTCGGCAGCCATAACACAGAGGATTTTAATTTTTCCCGCTTTGTATTGCCCCAGTACACCGGAAGGATCGGCAAGAGTGGCATCGATATGTCCTCCGACAAGAGCCGCAATAATATCCGCCGTACCGTTAGGATACGGAACATGTTTGAGTTCCACATTGAATTCATTTTCAAAGCTCATTGCCGCAACATGCCATATCGCTCCCATGCCTGAGTTTCCCATCTGTACTTTTCTGGGATTCGCTTTACAGTATGCGACAAATTCATCCAGAGTATTGTATGGAGAATCGGAAGGAACAATTAAAGCGGCAGGGGCTGCGATTTGCGCAAAAATGGGCGCAAAATCCTGATAGGTTACTTTGCACTTATCCTGATGGGGAAACATAGCCAATTCTACGGTTACGGCGCCGAGCGTATAACCGTCCGGTTTAGCTAGGGCCGTATTCATCATTCCCGTAACGCCGCCTCCGTCAGGTTTGTTCACGCAAACGAATTTAGCATTATCTATATATTTTCCCAAATATTGCAAAGCGCCTCTGGTAGAAATATCGGTTCCCCCTCCGGCTCCCTTCGGAATAATAACGGTGATATCTTTTGCCGCAGGATACGGCTTTGATACGTTACAAGCGGTCATGATTCCCGCAGCCAATACGATAATCAATGCTAAAGTTGAAATTTTACCTGATTTCATCTTTACTTTCCCCCTACAATAATGTGTATTTTCAAATGAGCTTAGCTCATTTGTATCCCTTGTTAACTAGGCACCGATATATTCGAGTTCAAAATAACGTATCGCCTTTCTTTTCCATGTATAGCTTATATAGAGTATATTTTCTTCAGCAACAATACACGGATACGAAAATTCGCCGTCTCCCGTATCCAAATCGAAAACAGTGTGCCATTCATTTCCGTTATCGCGGGAACAGGCAAGCGTTATAGGAGTACGCGGTCCCCAATTTTCTCCCACCGGATTATAAACCAAAAAAAGAGTACCGTCACTCGTTTTATCTAAATCGATTCCGCTGTTATTATTCGGAAGAACAGTTGGATAGGCAGGACACCACACGTCCCCGTTATCCGAAGAATCACTCCTGAAAATCCGAGCTTCGCTGCTGCGAAGCAGCATATGTACTTTTCCCGACTCGGACTCCCACAATGTCGGCTGAATGACGCCCCTGCCGCGGAAAGACTGCGCACTGACCGCAACGGTCGAATTTATTTTAAGATTTTCGTCTTCTTCATACACAAGTCCTTCGATGCGGACTTCCGTGCTCTTTCGCCACGTTTTTCCCTCGTCGTCGGAAATATCGCAAAAAGCTTTCCATATACCCGTCTCTATGGAAGCAGGTGCAAGAAGGCGGCCGGACTTTACGCGAAGAACCTTATTGCGTACGGGCCCTCTTCCGCCGCGATCAAAAGGCACAAGTTCCGCCGGAGCCGTCCAGGTTTTCCCTTCGTCGAATGAAGAACAAAAAAGTGTTCGCCATTCGGAAATACGCTGCCCCACTTTAAAGAACAAGATGATGCCGCCGTCCGCCGATTTCATCAAAACAGGATTCCAATGAGCTTCATTGGATTGCGCTAACAGCACCGGTTCGCTCCATCCCGTTTTTTCGCGTACGGCAAACCATATGCCCGTATCGGGAGAGCCTTCGTGAGAACCGCCGAACCATGCCGCCAGGATTTTTCCGGCATTAAGCGGCAGCAGGGACGAAGCATGGCACATGGCCGAAGAAGACTGCTCACCTATGAATTCTTTCTTTTTTATGACCGTTTTCATAAACAGCTATTATCTTTAGCGATCAACCGTTTTACCGGCTGCCGATTTGATTCCGTGTCGAAATTACCGTTTTTATCGAACAAAGTTATCATCGTGGGTCATACGCCACTGGTAATGCTAAATTCCACAACAATCAACTAAATATCGTTCTGTAATAGAGAACGATATTCTCTTGTAACATGCTATATCATGAATTTAAATCTGTCAAGAAAAAAATATACGTTTCGGATATTGTGCCGGACAAAAACGTCAGCGTTAAAACAAGTTTTTAAGTTCACGCGTAGCTGTAGTTAAAACCTGCAAATAGCGATGAATTTCGTTCTCGTCAAAATTCAACGCAGCACCCGAAATGCTGATGGCACCGACAACTTTCCCCGCGCAGGATAAAATGGGAACCCCCATGCATTTTATGCCTGTTTCATGTTCGCCGTTATCGATGGAATAACCGCATTCATATATTTTTTTCAATTCCGCATATAAAAGTTTTTCATCGACAATCGTATTCGCAGTAAAACGTTTACGCGGAAGTTTTAATATACGGTCTATATCGCTTTTATCCATAAATGCAAGCATCGCTTTGCCTAACGACGTACAATAATAGGGCGCCGTTTCTCCGATAATTATCCGGTATGAAGACAAAACCGTTTTTCCCGGCGGATAAGCGCTGTTCAAATAAAAAATTCGGTCTTTTTGCGGAACGGCAAAATAAGTAATAAACGATAATTCTTTCGCAACATACGAGATTATATCGTAAGCCGTATTTTGATACGATAAATTTTTATTGATAATATAGGTATATTCCAAAAGCTTTAAACCGAGCCGATAACGTTTGCTTTCTTTATCGCGTTCAAGATAACCTTTTTTTTCAAAGGTAGAAATAATATTATGAACGTTACTTTTATTTAATTGAAGTTTTTCCGCAATTTGTGCGATTCCCAATTCGGGAGTAAGCGAATCGAAGCATTCCAAAACGGTCAGCGCTTTTTCAAGCGATTTTACCTTTGTACCGTTTTCTGTTTCCGTATACTGCCTGCTGTTATCTTTTACCATACAGTATCCTTTATGCATTATTCGGTAGATTTTTACTTCACGGCAAAGGCAAGTGTATTTTATGATGCGGAATTTGTCAATTCAATTTTCTTATTTGACAAACGCACCCCGAACCGTTTGCGCCATAGACAAAAAATCGTCGGCTTCAAAAAACAAACCGACCTTTTTACCGCGCGCTCTTTTTTATACCGAGCAGGCACCACCTGACAAAGGGAATTCGCACCGTCGCTTCATACAGCAAAAAAGCACCGAAAAATGCGGCAATTGTCGCAATCGCGTATGTCGGCACCGCGGGAATCTTTGCGTACCGCGCAAGGAGCCACGCCGTAAGCGTCAGCGGAAAATAATGGAACACATATAAGCCGAAACTCCGTTTTGTCACAAAACGCGTAAAAGCCGACTCGCGGTCATAACGGCGCTTCATCAGCGCTAAAAACGCAAGCGAAGCGAGCCACGCATAGGTGACCGCCGAAACGGAATTGACGGTCGGCATAACGGCATACTCATCGCCGTAATGCAGATAGAGATACAGCGCTCCCGACAGCAATGCCGTAATACCGAGTGCGATGTCGATTTTACCGAGCCGGTCGATAAGAGTTTCGTGCGCGAATACAAAATAACCCAGAAAAAAAGAAACAGCGTAAATGCCGAAGCGGTACACGGGGACGACAGGCGTGTTTAAAACGAGCCCCGAAAAATAAAGAGGGATACCCAAAAGAAGGAGCACGAAAACATTCGCTTTACCGCACAATGCGTACAGGCCGCCTTTTTCGAATTTTCTTACGAGCGCAAGCAGCATCGAAAAAAGCCACAGCATTTGTATAAACCATAAAACGCTCGTTCCCGATGCGACCGTAATAGCGAATACGGCGACGCGCGGCATCGTATCGGGAATCCCGTCAAATCCGCCGGCGAGGATCATATTCAGCCGGCCCTGAATCCAGCCGAAAAGGAGCAAGCCTATCGTCGACGGCACAAGCAGCTTGTGTGTCCTCGTACGCACAAAATCGCGGATCGAATGCGTTTCAAGGTAACAGCGCGAACTTATTCCCGCAACGATAAAAAGCAAAATCATAAACCACGGATACAAAATATACAACAAAGCGTCCTGCACCTGCGTTTCGGAGAATGCGCCGATAAGACGGTACGGCGGCATAACCGCATTGTAAATATAAATCACGTGATACAGAACGACCGCACACACCGTCATCCATCTGATGTTATCCAAATAATGTCTTCTCATACATTTCACACCTTTGCAATTATTGTTTACACAGTATAAACGCAGTGCACCGGCGCGTCTATCAACCGAACATAATCTCACATGATTATTTTGTCAGCTTTCATTACGGACGACACTGTTTTGCCATCCCGCCCTGCGCGGCCCGCTCACGCTCGGCCGCTCCGTTCGCTTCGCTCTCTCCGCGTCTGCCTTCGGCACCGCTCCGGCCGGGCGTATGCCGTATGCACATTTACAAAACTCATCGTTCAAGCTATGATGTATGCAGATTTTATGACAAAAGCAAAATCATCCGGCGGAAATTTCATTCAAAAACTACTCGCGTCGATTTTAGGTTCCGACGATCCCGAATACGAAAAAAAACGGCAGTTGAAAGCGATTGCAAAACGCCTTTCGAAATCGCACTATCGTTTTTATAAAGCGGGAAGCGGCGAAGTGCTGCCGGGTTTTGCAAAACTCCTCTACGAAATCTATAAAGCCGTATCGCCCGCGCAGCTTTTATTTCAAAACACAAAAAATCAAAATGCGATGAAAGTCGCAATTATCGAATATTTTCTTTCCGATAATCAGCACAAAATCGAAGAAGAACTGACGCAGGAAGCAATTGCCGAAAAAAGCAAAACGATGCCGCTTCGTCGGTTTACAGCATACGTGCAGCAGAGGCTCCAAGCGTTTATCGACGAATTCACGCTCGATCGAACGACGATGATCGAACAGCGGTACAAAGAGCTGCTGTGCTTTAAAGATTTTTGTTCGTACGATTATTATTTTACGCTGAAAAAATTTAACGCGTCTCTAGTCGAACGGGATTTTTCCATACCGCCGCAGTTTGAAAAAACGGACGGCAAATACCTCGCCGACGATATCAAAGATTTTACGACGCTCATGTGGAACATAACGGGAAACATCGACTGGGCGCCCATGATAAAAATGCTCAAAGACATACGCGGAGTCGAACCCGTTCCGATCGGCGTATGGAAAAAGATCGTAACGAAAATGCAGCACATACAGGCGACGGGCGTATTCGACATGACGGTACAGCTGATCACGCAGGATCCCGACTACACGCCTATTTTAAACGATATCACGACGAATATCGTCGAACCGTTTATTACCAAATTCAAACTCGAAACGACGGCTGCGATTAAAAAACTCGAATCGGCTGCAACGAGCGGCAAAGTAAACGAACTGCTCGTAAAACTTTTCAATACGGCATCCGTTTCATATTTGAAAAATTATATCGCTGAAAACAGTTCCACACTTGAAAAGAAAAAACTTACCGGCTATCTCTACTGCGACGCGCTCAATTACGTCAAAGGCTTTCTCATCGAATTTGTTAAAAAAGACATACGCGAATACTGCGACCTCGTCCTCGTGCGCGGCGCCTGGGTATCGACCCCCGTGTCAATGCCGATGTCGAACGCATATAACGATCTGCTTTCCGCATCCGAAGCGATCACGGCTTTCGATAACGGACTTGCCGAAGACGGAGAAGTCGGCATAAAAATCAAAACGCTGCTTCCGCGCACGCAGCACGCACCCGACGCAGCGGCGATCATCAATCGGCTTGTAGGCGAATCGAACGAACAGGCAAAAACGTATATCGTAAAATCGACGCGCAATCTCGTCGCCATCGGCAAAATGATAAAATGGCTTATCGAAGACGAAAAGAAAAAATCGCCGGAAGTGATCACAAACTGGAAAGAAATCGAGCGAGCTTCCGACAAACCTCCCTATGAAATCGGAGCTGCCGTCTATCAAAAGATCTACGTATTTGCGACGCTCATGCAAACCTGTATGGGAAGGGCAGCGCAGTAACGGTCGCCGTTTTGCACTCATTCGTCCCCACAGGCGCGTCCGCTCCCGCCGCTTGAAAACATTACCGCACGGCCGCTTTTTGCGAAAGCGTTTTACCGCTTTGCCGCCACTTTATGCGAAAGCGCCGTACCGAGCATTTGAATCAATTCGACCATCAGCAAAATCACGACAACGGCGATCGCCATGATTTCGGAACGAAAACGCTGGTAGCCGTAGCGGATCGCCAAATCTCCGAGTCCGCCGCCGCCGATAGCGCCCGCCATCGCCGAATAGCCGATCACGTTGATTATCGTCAGCGTCACGCCGTCGATAAGAGAAGGCAGCGCTTCGGGGATGAGCACTTTAAAGATAATCTGCATCGTCGTCGAGCCCATCGCACGGGCGGCCTGTACGACGCCTCGATCCACTTCTTTGAGCGCCGATTCGATGATGCGCGCAACGAAGGGAGCGGCCGCGATCGAAAGCGGAACTATCGTCGCCTTTGTTCCTATGCTCGTTCCGACGAGAACACGGGAGAGCGGAAAGAGTACGATCATCAAAATGATAAACGGAAACGAACGGAGTGCGTTGACGATCCTCGTTAAAATCTGATACAACGCCGGGCGCGGCCGGATTCCCGACTGCGGATCGCTCGTACACAAAAGGATGCCGAGCGGGAGACCGAGTAAAAGGCTGAACAGCGTCGAAAAGACGACCATGACGGCAGTCTGTGCCGCCGCATCGCGTACGAGAATTATTATTTTATCGATATTCATCCCTCATTCTCCTTCGACCGAAACGCCTTCGCTTTTCAAATACGCGATCGCTTTTGCAACTTCATCGGCATCGCCTGCGATATCGGTTATAAGCGTGCCGACGCGGCTCTCCGAAAGTTTTTGTATGCCGCCCGCGCGTATGTTGAATTCGACGTTGAATTTTTGTGCCATGCGGCTCAGCACGGGCTCGTCGGTAAGCGTGTCGGTAAAGCGCAAAACGTATTTGCCGCCGCACTCCGACCAGCGTACGATGCCGCCGTCGGCACCCGCTTCTTTCGTCGGCGTCAAGTTCAGCAAAAAATCCTTCGTCACATTGCTCTTCGGATGCAAAAAGATATCGTTTACCGTGCCCTCTTCGACGACGCTTCCTTTATCGATGACCGCAACATAACTGCACGCGTCGCGTACGACTTCCATCTGATGCGTAATCATTACGACGGTGAGATTCATTTGATTTTGTATTTTTCTTATTAAATTTAAAATCGATTCCGTCGTCTGCGGATCGAGCGCACTCGTCGCTTCATCGCAAAAAAGGATATCCGGTTTTGCCGCAAGCGCACGTGCAATCGCAATGCGCTGCTTTTGTCCGCCGGAAAGCGTACTGATCGGAGCGTTTCGGCGGTCGGCCAAATCGACGATGGAAAGCATTTCCGTCACTCGAGAAGCGATTTCCGCTTTCGGCGTACCGCATATTTCAAGCGGGTACGCGACGTTTTGTCCCGCAGTGCGCGAGCTGAATAAATTGAAATTTTGAAATATCATGCCGATCCGCCGGCGCCGGGCAATGAGATCCGGAGGCGAAAGATCGTCGACGCGATTTCCGTCGTAAAACACTTCGCCCGAATCCGGTTTTTCGAGCAGGCTTATCAAACGCACAAGCGTCGATTTTCCCGCACCGCTTTTTCCGATAATGCCGAAAATCGTATTCGACGGTATGGAAAGACTTATGCCGCGCACCGCGTTGATTTCGGATCCGTGCGCGCCGCCTTCATAGGTTTTAACAAGATTCTTTAAATGGATTTCCATCAGTGCGCCGCCTTTTGTTTTCGCGCGTCTCCGTCCGGGTACAAGCCATCGACCATATATTTTTCGGGAATCTTCGCGGGTTTGCCGCCTTTGACGCTCGCCCACGTAACATCGGCTTCGACGCAGACCGTTCCGTCTTTTTTGCGCACGATTTGATGAAAGGTTCCCTGAATGACGCCGAGCTTTACCGGTTCGACATCGACGAATAACTCATCGTCGAGAAAGGCCGACGCTTTATAATAGATATCGATATGTGTGATATACAGATAATAGCCGTCCGCGACGAGATTTTTATAATCGAAATCGATTTGATGCAGATATTCCATTCTCCCGTATTCGAGGAAGTTCAAATAGACTGCGTTATTTACGTGGCCGTACGCATCGCATTCATAGGTGCGCACGACAAGAGGTGCCGTATATTTCATGCCGACAGTATAAATAAAAACGACGCGCGCGACAACACATATAATAATGGGTAATCAGGTCGTTCCCATTATCCGTTACCCCATTATCATTTAATAACGGAATCGACTAAGCGTTTAAACGCTTCATCCTGTACGACATCGTCGAACGCGATACCGGATGCAATCGAAAAAACGCCGTCTTTTCCTTCGACGATGACGTCGTCGGAAACGGGCGAGAGGTTTTGTATGTTCGCTTCGTTCGCCGCAAACGACGTAAACGAAAACGGAACGGCACCTTTGTCGTTTTCGATAGGCTGAATATCCTCCGCACCGTCCGGATCGGATGCAGCGGCGGCGCTTTTGCTTTTTTCGGCGAGCGGTAAAACATCGCCGTGTACGGCTTCGTCTTCCGGTGAGCTGCCGAAGCTGCTTTCTTTCCGCTCTTCATCGAGAAATAAAAAGTTCGGCGCCGACACGACGTCGAAATCGATCGGTTTGATTTCTTTATGAGCGGCGTTGTCGGTTCTCGGCTCGCCCAACTGCAGCGGCTCAGCAAAGATGCTGTCTTCCGGCGGAGGAACATTGCTCGTCGTTTCCATAAATGAATCGATATCGACGGCTTCCATTGCAGACGATTCCGCATCGGCTTTCGCAGACAATGCGAAAGGTGCGCTTTCAACCGACTCGGCGATTTCCGTTTCGACCGCTGCGTCCTTTTTTGCCGCATCGTTTTCGATGTGTTCCGAAGCGCTCATATTCTCAAAAAAGACTTCTTCCGTTTCCGTCGCTGTGTTTACGATTTCGATATCCGCATCGGACAAGCCGTCTGCGTTTTCTTCGGCCATACGTATTTCGCCAAATACGTCGATCTTTTCAGCAGCATCGTTTTCGATGTTTTCCGCATCATGCATTTCGCGCTGCCCGCTTTCGGAAAGCTCGGCAGGGTTCGCTTGATCGGGTGCCTTTTCCGAAATCGTTTTTTCCGCCGGCGCATCGGTTTCTTTTTCCGGCGGCATCTTTTCCGCTGATGCAGTTTCAACCGGCACATTTGCTCCGGACGCATCCGTTTCCGTGAACTGAGCAGCCGTCATATTTTTAAAGAACGATTCTTCGGCTGCGGTCGCCGCGTTCACCGCTTCCGTATTCGTTTCAAACGTTATGCCCGTTTCCGCGCTTTCCTGCGCGAGCGATATTTCTTTCGGTATCGTTTCCGTTGCAGGCAATACGGCGCTTTGCACTTGTATCGTGCCGCTCCGCAAAATCTCTTCGAGCATTCTGCGGATCTCTTTTGAGTCCTGCAAAGCGCTCGCTGCAGACGCATTCGTTTTGACGCTCAGCGCACCGATGATCTCGTCCCAGCTTTTGTCGATCAGCGCATCGGTCTCTTTGAGATGCCGCTTTGCCCGTTTTCCGAGACTCTGTTTAATCGCTTCGGAAACGTCGGTTTTGCGCCCTGCGATTTTTTTGGAAACGTCAGCCCAATTTATATTCTCCTTGTTTTCGAAATATTCGTTGATCAGTGCGAGCTGAAAACGTTTGACTCTGTCTCGAATGACGACCATATCGTCGCGCCGCAGATTGAACAGCATAAATATCATGAGAAACAGCGTAATAAAAACGCATGCGAGTAAAAGAATCTGCACGGCAGGCGGCATAAGAAATATCGAATCGCGGTAAACGCCTGCGGTTTTGATAAAGCGGCTGCGGTTACTCGAAATCAAAATCCAATACGATTCTTTCGATGTGCTCCCGCTTGCGGGAATCGAAGCGATTTTATCGGGACCCGGCGAATTGTCTCTCCAGCGTGCAATCGCCTCGCGTTCGATATCGTTACGCCCGACCGTCGGCATACCGAATACAAATCCTCCGATCGCTCCGGTACTGTCGGAAATAAGATCGCTCGTGCTTGCAACGGTCGTAAGATTCCGTGCGATAAGCGCACGGTTGAAATCCTGCACGTTGACGTAAAAAATTATCGTACCGCGGTATACGTCGTACGGATCGTAAAACGGAAACGCGAATAATATTCGATTGTCTTCTCCGTCGAACACGATGCGATACCTCTGTCCGTCGGCGGAATCGAGCACCGAAACTTTAAAAAAAGCGAATTCGTCGTTACCGAGCGGCGTACGCAGTTCATCGTAATTCTTATATATACGCATGCTGTCGGTTTGCTTAAGCATATCTGCCGAATAAGTGCTGAAGTGAACGCTGCGTCCGTTCGCGTCGACAAGACGGATACCGACGAGTCCGCTCGCTTCGGAAAAAAGAGCAGCGGTTCTGCGCGTACGCTGCTGTACATCGCTGTCCGACGGAAAGGACAGCGCATACGAAGCGATCGATCGATCGGATAGATACGCATTTTCTCCCGTACTGAATTGTTCGAGGAGGGTATTAATATAGGTTTCGCTGTATTCCGCGACCGAATCGAGTTGCTTTCGAATATCGGCTATCTTCGCCGGTTCGTAAAACCGCGCTTCGATTTTGGAAAAAAGCCCCGCAAATGCCGTAACGACAAAACAGGCAAATATGACGACTGTCGTTACAATGCTTACGGCGATTTTTTGTCCTGAAGTCACTTCGTCCTATCTCCTCTTACAGTATCGGCATAAAACGGATAAAAATCCAGCGGCATTTCCCGTCCGTTCCGCACGGTAAAAACATCGCCGAAAGCACAGCGTTATGATAGAAATACTTTCAAAACGCAGCGTTTATCCGTATAATAGCGCGATGGAAGAACTGCAAAAAGAAGCGGAGCGGAAAACCCGCTGCGTGCTCGTCGGAGAGCCGGGCAACGATCTTCGAGAACTCAAAAGCCTTATCGACACGCTCGGCATGGAAACCGTTTCGGCGATTACGCTTTCGCGGCTTGAAGTGCAGCCTGCATACGGCATGGGCAAAGGCAAAGCCGAAGAAATCGCATCGGGTGCGAAAGAATGCGAAGCGGACTGCATCGTCTTCGACTTTACGCTCGAGCCGACGAAGCAGCGCAACTGGGAAAAGCTTTCGGGTCTGCCCTCTTTCGACAGGGAAGAAGTGATTTTGCGCATCTTCGCTTCGCGCGCGCAAACGCATGAAGCGGTTTTGCAAGTCGAACTCGCCCGCCTCGAATATTCACTCCCGCGTCTCGCACATATGTACGGAGATTTGGCAAGGCAGCGGGGCGGCAATTACGGCGCGAAAGGTTCGGGAGAAACGCAGCTCGAACTCGATCAGCGCCAAGTACGGGAAAAAATTTTTCGCGTCAAACGGGAACTCAAAAGCGTCGCCGCAGGGCGCGATACGCAGCGCAAGCGGAGAAGCAAAGTTTCCGTTCCGTCGTGCGCGCTTGTCGGCTACACGAACGCCGGAAAATCAAGCCTCTTGAACGCGCTTACGGGAGCGGACGTATTCGTCGAAAATAAATTGTTTGCGACGCTCGATCCGACGACACGGCGCATGCGGATAAAAGACGGAAGCGCGGTTTTGCTTACCGACACCGTCGGCTTTATCTCAAACCTTCCGCACACGCTCGTCAATGCGTTCAAATCAACGCTCGAAGAAGCGGTGCGCGCCGATCTTTTGCTCATCGTCATAGACGCTTCGGATGCGAATGCGGAAAATCAATACGAAACCGTGTGCCGCGTACTCGGCGAAATAGGAGCGGTCGAAAACGAACGCCTCGTACTATTAAATAAAATCGACGTGCTCGAAAAAGACGGCGGAAGACTTGCCGAACTGCGCGCACAATTTCCCGACTCTCTTTCCGTAAGCGCAAAAGAAAAGACGGGCTTCGACGAACTCAGCAATAAAATTGCGGGCGCACTGTTCGGAAAACGCTGCAAATGCGTGCTGCTTCAGGACAAAAGCCCGCTCCTCGCCGACATACGCAAAGGCGGCCGCATCCTAAACGAGCAATGGCTCGAAGACGGCGTACACGTAACGGTATACGCGCGAGGAAAATCACTTGCCCTCATCGCGCCGTATCTGGTAGAGTAACGTATGCAATCGATTTTAAATCGCGTGCTCGCCGTCATCGCTTCTCTTTTGGCGGCGGCGATCGTCATCGGAACGCTCGTGTCGTTCGCTTTGAAAAAAGCGCAGCCCGGAAAAAATATCCGCACTCCCGACCCGTCCCCGCTTGCCGTTTCGTCGATGAGCGCGCCCGACAATACAAAGCTCGACGCCTTTACCGGACTCGGAAGGCTGCGCGCGGCGACAAAGCCCGATCCGAAAAAAGCGGCCGGCGGAACTCCCGTCGTCGTCACTCCGTGGTTTCCCTATCCCGCAGGCGACAGGGCTTTTTACGAAGAGCTTTCGCAAAAAAGTACGATCATGCGAGCCGTCATCACGGAATATTTTTCAAAGTACACGGAAGACGAACTGCTCTCACGCGGTGAAGAAAAAATCAAAGCCGACCTGCTTGCAGCGCTCAACGAACGCCTTTCGCTCAACAAAATTCAAGCGATCTATTTTTCGGATTATCTTTTTATCGAATAGATAAAATAGATGAAACTATGGTCACGAGTAAAAAATTATCCGGCACGGCGGCGCTTATATTTTTTATATATTGCACGATCGCACTTTCTCAAAACGCACGAGACCCCAAAGGTGCGCGCTCGTACCGCAGTATGCGTATGAGAGCCGTCATGCGCCGAAACGAAGCGCACGAAAGAAGCAGCGGAGGCGTGGGATTGGGATTGTCGATCGTCAAAAGCATTATGAGCGCGATCGGCGGAACGGTGCGTGCCGAAAGCGAAGCGGGAAAGGGATGTACGATCGTACTCGCCGTGCCGGAAACGGCAAAAGAAACGTAAACGCGCGACAGAGTCCGCTAAAAATCCAAGCGCGTTTTTGGAGATTCTTTTACTTGATTTTAAAATAATTCACTGTGCGTGCCGACCCGTAAAGCGGTCAAAACTAAAATATCTTCTTCCTTTTTATAAATTAAAACCACATCGGGACGAATATGACAGTCACGGCATCCCTTGTAATTACCAAGCAAGGGGTGATCTTGATATTTTGTTTCGAGCGTTTCTCCGTTCAAAAGTTTATCGATAACGATATCGAGTTCGCGGATAATTTTTTGATCGGTAAGTTTACGATAATCTTTTTTAAATTTCGTCGTATACTCAAACCGATATTTCATTCCGCCAGACTTTTTTTTGCTTCTTGCCACGAAGCAAACGGAACCCTGTATCCGTTTTTTATTTCATCGTGTATGACGTCCGCTTCTTTTATCGCCTGCAATGTTTCGTCGTTGCAGATATCCAAGCGCACGTCAAACGGAAATCCGCCCGCTTGTATGGACTTTCGGAGAAAAACATTGATCGCCGTCGTTAAATTGAGACCGAGAGCATTATACAGAGACTCGCTTTGTTTTTTTATATCGGAGTCCATTTTTATACTGAAAGTAGACGTCATCGACATAAGTCTTATATCTCCCGTACTCGTTTATATATTAACTATACGGCTATTGCACCGCAATTGCAAGGGGCGGTCGAGAAAGTAACCGACTTTTGAGACAGCCCCTATCGCAGCAGGCCGAGCGGATTTACCGTCTTCCCGCCTTTAAAAACCGTAAAGTGCAAGTGCGGTCCCGTGCTCAACCCCGTATTGCCGACACGGCCGATACGCGTGTTCATGTCGACGTTTTGTCCGCGTACGACGGTTACCGCACTCATGTGACCGTAAAGCGTCCGATACCCCGAATGATGAGAGATGATGACATAATTGCCGTAAGTTTCGTTGTAGCCGACGGCCGCGACGCGACCCGGAAGTGCCGCATACACCGACGTACCGTGAGGAGCGGCCATATCGATACCCGAATGAAAGGTACGCGAGCCGGTAAAAGGACTTTTCCGCCATCCGTAATACGACGAAAGCCAATAGCGTCCGTGCAGCGGCCGCCTGAACAAGTCTCCGTTGATTTCCTGTTTTGTAACCCAATCGAGCTCCGCGTCGGGAACGAAAATCGTAACGCCGGAATCCATCGCCGCCGTTTTGGAAAGCGAATTGACAAGCGCACACTTATCCGCACTCACTTCGAATTTCGCTGCAACCGTTTCAGGCGTTTCCCCGTTTTGCTTGACCGTATATAAGATGCCGGGCATCGACGGAATCTTCAAATACTGTCCGACCTGCAAAAGACGCGATTGACGGATGGCGTTTACGCTGATAATCGTATCCTGCGTTACGCCGAACGTATCGGCAATGACGCCGATCATATCGCCCGATTTGACGCGGTAAGTAAAATACGTAAGCTCCTTTGCCGACGCTTCGCTTTCAGGAAGCAACGCGGCAGCGGAAGCGATATCTTCGTCGGAAGCAGAGGAATCGGCAATCGGGAGGACATCTTCGGAAAATTTCGGAACGCCCGGCGTTTCAAGTCCGCCGACGCCGTTTTCGGTACGTATGCCGCCCGCAAGAGCTGCAAGTCCGGCGCACACGGCGGCTCCGAAACAAAATGCCGCAATGCTGCGGAACACGAGCCGCCCGCCCTGCGAGGGGATGAGCGTATACAATACAGCGCGTAACTTTTTTATCATAGCATCCGCCGTTTTTTTCAAACCGTATATGAACATACTGTACCTCAAATTACCGCAAATATCAATCGAGCGTCTGATCCGCCGCCGCACTTCCGGCAGCAAGCCTGCCCCTTGTGCGGAAAGCTTCGCGCTCATTGCAAGTGCCGCGGCAGCTCGTCACTTTTTTCCGATGCCGACAAGGTAAGTTTCAAACGATTCGGAACGGCACGCGGAGGGTTTAAATCCTTTCGCCGATTCGAACATGCCGCGCATCTTTTGCAGCAGCGCCTGTTGGCTGCCGTTTTGAAAAATCTTTACCGCCATATTGCCGCCGGCTTTCAGCATCGACTCGGCATACCACAGTGCCATATCGACCAACTGCTCCGAGCGAGCCGTATCGACGATGCGGTTGCCCGTTGTAAGCGGGGCGGCGTCGCTCACGACGATATCGTAGGGTCCGAGCGATCCTATCTTTTCTCTGACCGCTTTTTCATTCAAATCGCCCTGAATAAAGGTTAAATTATCGCCCTTGACGTTTTTTGCAAGCTCGTTCAAATCGCATGAAACGATATGCCCTTCCCCGTTAAACTTCCGCAGCAAAAACAGCGTCCAGCTGCCCGGTGATGCGCCCAAATCGAGGGCATTGCAGTTTTTCGGATTCGGAATAAAATCGAATTTTTCGTCGATCTCCTGCAGCTTGTATACCGACCGCGCGGGGTAGCCCTCGGAAAACGCTTTTTTCGACCAAAAATCCGGCTCCGCATAAGCCTTCGATTGTTTTGCAGACATATCATATAAATTTCGGCAAAAAGCGGATATTTCATGAGAGACGGTAAGCCGTTCTTACAGCTTTTCGACGTTTGCTTCGCCCTGTCCGTGCCGTGAGCCTTGCGCGCGGCATTCACACCGGCTGCGATTCGTTCATCAGGTTTCCGACGGTATCGATCAATTTCAACGGCGTCAAATTGTACGAGCATGGAAAGCGTTGAGATGCGATGCCGTGTGCGAGGACTGCCGTAAGGGCCGCATCTTGGGCGCCGTATCGCTCGGCGAGCAGCGCGCAGATGAGACCTGCAAGCACGTCGCCGCTTCCGGCTTTTGCGAGGCTTTGATTTCCTTCGACGCTTACAAATACGCCGCGCTCCGACGCGATTACCGTATTCGCGCCTTTGAGCACGAGCACGATATGAGGAAAGCGCGCGGAAAATTTTTTGACGATTTCGATCCTATCGTCCGCAAGCTGTCCGATCGTATAGTCGCCGAGCGCACATAACTTCAAAAGCGATTGAAATTCTTTCGGATGAGGTGTCAGTATAACCCTCGTGCGGCGCTTCGAAAGCACATCGAGCAGTTTTACAATATCGCCGTAATAAAATGCGTCGGCGTCGAGCACGATACCGGCACCTTTGTACGCTTCGATCTGCGTGCATACGTTTTGAAAGGCTTCCGCCCGACCGCGCCCGAATCCGCTTCCGAGTAAAATCGCAGTCGTGTTTTTCGGAAAGGATTGTGCGATCATCAAATCCGGCGGCAATTTAAATCGAGATGTCGCTTTCTCTTCCGTTTCGATGAGCGTCGCAAGCCCCGCACCGAAACCGAGCGCCGCGCTTCCTGCGATAATCGCAGCTCCGGCTTTTTCTCCTGCAGCGATCGCAGCGTGTCCGAAGTTTCCTTTGTGTACAGATTTTTTTGTCCGCACGGGAAGACGCATATCGTCCGCTTCGAGAAGGTATAGGTCGGCTGCGGCATCCTCTTCAAATACGAGAGCGCTTACGCCGATACCGTATTTTTTAATAATTCCGCAAAAGTCCTTCGCCGCGTCTCCGAAATACGCCGCTTTGAGCGCACCCATCGAAACCGTTAAGTCGGCATTGAACGCAAGCGGCCTATGTTTGTATTCGGTCGAAACCGCACCCCGCTTGTCGATGCCGCTCGGTATGTCGCACGCAATGCGGAAACACGAAGCATTATTGATCTTATCGATAAGAGCGGAAACGTCGGGCCTGAGCGTTCCGTGAAAACCGGTACCGTATAGACAGTCGACGACGATCGCAGCCGATGTAAGCAGCTTGAAAAATGCCGGTCGGCTTACCGGTTTTATACCGGCTGCGAGCGCCGCATCCCGCTCCCGTTTGCAGTTTTCCGTTTTAGCGTCACAAGCGGCGTACACCGCGGCGGGAATATCGCCTGCGATCCTGCGGGCAAGCGCATAACCGTCGGCACCGTTGTTGCCGCTTCCGCACACGATAAGCACATCGTTCGAAAATACTGTCCCGCGATGTGCCGCATTTGATGTGCTCGGCCGTTCCGTTCGATAAACCGGCCGTTTTTCGTAAGCCCGTACGGTATTTCGATCATAGAGGGCTTTCCGTACTTCACTTTCAAGCGCGCTTGCCGCGTTTTCTATCATCACGTCTTCGGTGATGCCGAAAACTTTATGCATGCGCTTTTCAAGCTCTTTTACATCGATAAAAACCTTTTGCATATTCGCACTCCCGCAAGCCGGCGGCACCGATTATATTATTAATCAATAATCATTCTGAAAAATCGTCTTGCACTCATTTTTGCTTTTTAAAAATCGTCGGCTCGGAAAAATCGTGACCGTCTTTGTCGGTCGGAATATGCGAACAGCGAAGTGTAAGCGTACCGTTCGTTTCATCAAACGAATATAAAATCCGCCACGTCTTTTCGTCATCGGATTCGCTCTTTGAATACCCCGTATCCGTCCCCGATTTTTCGACGGTAAAAACGATGAGCGCCTGCGTCGCCGAATACGTTCCCTTCCAATATCGGATATCGAGCGCCGCTTTTTGCATAATCGTCATCATCTTATCTTCGTTGATTTCGATCGTCGTCGTTTCGCTCGTCCCCTCGTATACCCACGTACCGTAATATTTCGGAGTAAGCGAATTCTGTATATCTTCTCCGATTCTTTTGCCGGTTTCACCCATCGCTTTGCCGAAGGATTTGAACGCGTCGGCGGATTTTTTACCGAACTCTTTCCATTCCCGTTTTACGGAAGAATCCGAATCGGCTGCGACCGGCAAGCCAATGACAAACAACGGCACGATGACCGCAATTTTAATAATTTTAGATAAACGCATAATTGCCTCCGCTTATTTAAAAAATAACAATCCCGCTATGCCGAGCGGAATCAGATAGCACGCAAACCATCCGAGTTTTCCTTTTTTAATAATTTTCATGAGAATCGACAGGGACGCATAGCCGACGACGAAAGAGGCTGCGCAGCCGACTACAATCGGCAATACCCCGATCGATTCCGACATTGTATCGAAGTCTTTAAGCTCGAGGATAAAAGCACCGAGGATCGCCGGAATCGAAACGATAAACGAAAACTCACCCGCATCCGCACGACCGACGCCGGAAAGCAATCCGCCTGCGATCGTAGAGCCGCTCCTTGAAATGCCGGGCAGCGTTCCGATACCTTGAGCCGCTCCGACGACAAGCGCCTGTTTCCACGAAACGCCGGTTGATTCTTTTACGCCCTCTTTCTTTTTGCTCGCATATTGAGAAAAAAGCAAAATGAGCGCAGTAACTATAAAGAGCACGCACACGAATCGTATCGAAAGCGACGGCAGCATTTTTTCCGCAGCGATGCCGATAACACCCGTCACAAGCGTTGCAACGATGACGGCGGTAACCGTTTTGCGGGAAGCTTCATCGTTTTTCGTCAAACCGCTTTCGCCTGAAATGCCGGGAACGACGGGACGCCGCGCGATCATCCTACCGAGCGCGCAAAAAAGTTTCAAAATGCTGTGTCTGAAATAAAGCACAACGGCAGCGAGTGTTGCAAGATGCAAAAATACATCGAATAAAAGCGGCACATCACCGAGCGAAAACAGATGCTGCGCGACGGCAAGATGACCGGATGAGGAAACCGGTAAAAATTCCGTTACGCCCTGAAGCGCACCGAGTAAAAAGCTTTGTAAAATCGTCATAAATCCATCATAACAAAAGAGAGGAAAGATGTCATGAGCGATATCGACGATACACGGTGACGACACGGAAAAGGCGCGTGTTTTCGTCTCGCCGTACATCGCGTGCATTGTCACCGCTGTAAAAATGCAATACAATGCTTCGTATGCATTTTGACATCATCGATACCCTGTATTCCCTGCCCGGAATCGTCATCGGGCTTACACTGCACGAATACTGCCACGCACTCGCCGCGTACAAGCTCGGAGACGGAACGGCAAAAGCGGACGGAAGGCTCACCTTCGATCCGATCAAACACATCGACCCGATCGGTTTTTTGTTTATCGTCATCGCGGGTTTCGGCTGGGCAAAACCCGTTTCGTTCGACCCGCGGAATTTGGCACATCCGAGACGGGACAGAGTCATCATCGCGCTTGCGGGCCCGCTGTCGAATCTTGCGCTCGGTATCGTTTCTCTTTTTATTGTAAAATTGTTCAGCCTTGCGGGCATTCACATTTCGTCTTTGCCGCTGTTTGCCGTGTACAAAACCGTTTTTTACATGCTCCTCTATACGGCGACGATCAATCTCGGATTATTTATTTTCAATATTTTACCCATCCCGCCGCTCGACGGCAGTCACGTATTTTTTTCGGGGATGAACTTCAGCAAAGAAAAAGAAGCGCGCTTTATGCAATGGGGCACTTTCGCTTTGTTCGCCCTCATCGCAGCCGAGCGGGCGACAGGCATCGACTTTATTCCTATCGGCGCCTTTGTCAATAAAGTCGTATCGTTGGTGTTGTAAAATGTTTTCGTGCGTACGCTTTTCCGCCCCGATGCGATACTGCGTATAGTATCGCATCGGGGCGGCGTATGATTGTCCTACCTTCCGAACAATCCTTTGAGTGCGCCGGCGGCTTTTTGTACGGCGTCGCTTCCGGTTTGGCCGGCAAGCTGTTTGAGTATGTCCCGCTGCGCTTTTTCGAGCGCTGCGTTCATATCGCCGAAGTTCGCTTCCTGCAGTTTGATGCCGTTTTGAATATCCGTAAGCTTTGCGATTTCAGCTGAGACGCCGCCCGTCTTTTCGGCAAGCAGTTCGTTTACTTTTTCGCGCGCGGAAGCGGTGAGCGACGTCAATTCCGAGGCGAGCATGCTTTGGAAAATTTCGGCAAATCGTTCGGCCGCGTCCGTGTCGATCGACAGCACAATGCCCGATTCGAGCGCGTAGCCTGCGGTAAAGCCGACTTTGAGCGCGGTAAACCGTTCCGTCGCTTTGCGGTAGATTTCGTATACGGGAGCGGGTTCGAAAGACGGAGTCGCGATTTTCATACCGCTCATATCGAGTGCACCCTGTACGCGAAAGCTTCCGTCGTCATCGCCGAGTACGGTGCACGAAAGGGCGGACGAGTGCGCGGCAAGCGAATACGCGTCGTCGATTTTCAGCGAAAGCGGAAAACCCGATCCGCTGTACTTTGCGGACAAAAGCGGATTATCCGTTTTGCGTCTCCCGTCGATAACGGCGCTTATCGCGTTGTCGATTCCTTTAACGGCGAAAGCGGCGGAAAGCTCTGCGGGCTTTCCGCGCTTGTCGGGATCGCTTGAAACTTCTTTTGCCGACACGCTCCAGTTTGCACCCGAACCGTACGCGTTTTCGATTAAAAACTTCGGAACGGTATCGTTTTTATAATAGATATCCGTGCCCTTCATGCGTCGTGAAACTTTTTTCGCTTTCTTTTTTGCAGGCTTCGGAGCAGCTTTGCTTTTAAATTGAAGTGCCGTATCGATCCCTTTTTGCACGTAGGGATAATACGTGCCGAACAAATTGTACATAAACGCCGTGAGTACTTTGTTGAAGACGCCGCCGATGCCGTCGTTTTTGAGCGTTTTGAATTTGGCAATCTCTTTGTCGATGAGCGCTTTGTCGGACGCGATCGCAGCCACGATTTCTTTCGAAAGCCGCTCGGCCGTTTCGGTATCGCTTTTAAAGTCTGCGGCAATTTTTTCAGTCTGCGTTTTTATGTTTTTTCCCTGCACGACGGCAGCGTTGACCGCGTCGAGCGCTTCTTTTAATTTTACGGGATCTTTTACGCCCGCCCAATCGGTTTTGATAAGAGTATCGACGGAACTTGAAAATTCGCGAATCGATTTTTCCATCGACTGAGGCGTATCTTTCCACTTTGCGACCGTCTCTTCGATCGCAGCCTTTGTGCTTTCCGCCATCGCCGGAGATTTCAAATTGCTTTCGACATTTTTAATAATCGTTTGAGGATTGTATTCGGCAAAGGTGTCGGAAAGCGTTTTTTGCACGTCGGCAAGGAGCGCCTTTTGCATGTCGGCGATGCGGCTTTCGTTTTGTTTTTCTTCGCGCTTTTGTTTTATCGGAATATAGCCGGACGTTTTCCGTTCGGTACCGATGAGCACGTCCGCGACGGTGATGTTTTCCGCGTCGAATTTGCCGCGCAGCAGTTCGGTCAAATTGAAATCGAACGTGATTTCCCCGACTTGAAAGATGTTTTTCATCACATCGTTTTTGTTTGCCTGCTGCAAATCTTTTATCGTAAGCTTTGCGCCGAATATTTGAAAATCGAGGTAGCCGATGTCGGTTTTTGCTTGGAAAGCGCTTTGCATTCCCGCGACGATCGCGCGCTTTACGATGATGTTTTTAAACATACCGACAACGACGCAAACGGCGACTATGGCGCCGACGAGGGCCGCAAGCGGGATAAGCTTGATGCCGAATTTCTGCTGCCGTATTTCTTTTGCGATAGTTTTAAGGCGGATAAAATCCGCTTTGACGATTTCCGAATTTTTCGGGATGCGCACGCTGTCCGTTTTATCCGCATCGGCGGTAAAATAATTATTAATAAATTCTTTATCCGCCGCCACGTATATTTTTTTCAGTATTTTCTTTTCGAATTGTTTTCGCGTATAAGATTTTTTTAACAATCCGGGGAGTTTTTTTGCGGGAACGGTTTTTTGCGTTTTAGCGACTGTTGTTTTCATACTTACACAAGCTCCGACGCCTTTGCGGCTATTTTTGAAATAATCGGCAGCGCACCGATCGCTTTTCCGATTTTGCTGTTTTTGACGGCGCCTGCGATGACCGTGCGCCACTGTTTAATCAGCAGGATTGCAAGAATAAAAAGCGGCACATAGCAGACTATGCCGCAGACGAGAGAACCGCACACGATCGTATTGTTGAATCTCGTAAAACCGACGAACGGAACGTCAAGCAGGTATGAAAAAATCGGTTCGAGCGGAGCAAGCGTAAGAACTGCGTAGCCGGTTTTATGGAAAAGCGGGTCGAGCAAAGGAGCAGCGAGAGAGCCGAGCGCCATTGCGATAAGGTACGCGCCCTTGTTGATCCGCATAAATAAAAACAGTACGACAAGCAAATACCACAGCAAATTGTCTTTCGGCATAAATCCGAGTATGAGCCCGAGGCAAAGTGCGTTTGCGATTTCCGACGGCTTCGAATTCGAATTGAGCGCGCGGAATAATTTGACGATGTATCCGATCATCGGATTCCTCCAAATGCAATAAATTGAATATTTTATTAGAGCAAATGTCGAATTTTATTAAACCCCGACGAGCTGCCGAAAAAGCGACCGGCTTTTAAGACAACCCCTATGCCGCTAATTATTTAAAACAGCCGCGGCAAGTTCCGCGCCTTTTTTTTCGAGCGCTTGTAAATCCGCTCCTGTCGGAACTCCCTGCCATTCGTACTGTTCGAACTGTTCCCACTTGAGCGGCGCCGAAATTTCGTCGTACTCCTTTTTTGCGCCTCCCGACCAGCCCCAGCTTCCGATGCGCAGCGCTTTTTTTCCGGTGATGTGCTTGCGGTTGAAAAGATCGAGAATGTGCACCATAGCGGGAAAGAGTTTGTATTCGTATGTCGGAGCGGCTATGACGATGCCGCGGGAACGGAGCGCGGCTGCGAGCACGTGCGAATCGTCGGTTCCGGGAACCTGCAAAAAATCGATTTTGATCGACGCATCGGCCGCCTTGATGCCGCGCATAACTGCTTCCGCGCCTTTTTTCGTATTGCCGTACATGGACGAGCAGATGACGCAGATTTCTTTTTCACCCGTTCCCGTCGTGTTGTAAGAGGCAAAGCGTTCGTAGTCGGCGATGATCCGTTCGGGATGCGCTCTCCGGATGATGCCGTGGCTCGGCGCAATCGTTTTGATTGCAAGGTTTTCGGCGCGGAGCTTTTCGACCGCTTTTTTGACAAAGGGGCTGAAGCTTGCGATAACCGTCGCATAGTAGCGAAGGCTTTCTTCTTCGAACGATGCGAGCTCGCTTTCGGAAAATTCGTCGTCGAATACACGTTCGCCTGTCGTGCCGTAGCCGCCGAAAGCGTCGCAGCTGAAGAGCGTTCCCGACTCCGCATCGAACGTGCACATCGTTTCAGGCCAATGCACGTTCGGGATTTCGTAAAACGCGAGCGTCCTGCAGCCGAGGTCGAGCACGTCGCCCGATTTTACTTCGCGGATCTTAAGAGAGGGACACCCGTCGGCCGCTTTGATAAAATTTTTTACGAGAGCGCATCCCTTTGCAGTCGCGACGATTTCGACGTCGGGATTTTGCTTTACGAACTCGGGTAAAAATCCCGTGTGATCCGGCTCAAGGTGATTGAGGACGAGGTAGTCGATTTTTTTGCCGCCGTCGATTTCGCCGAGCTGTTTTTCCAAGAGTTCAACGGCTTCGCTCCAGTCGGCGGTGAGATCGATAAGCGCGGTTTTTTCTCCGCGCACAAAATACGAATTGATGGTCACGCCGTTCGGGATCGGCCAATAGCCTTCGAATAACGGCTGATGACGGATATCCGAATGGATGACGGAAATATACGGTACAATTGAAACAATACCCATGCCGCTATTTTAGCAATGAAACGTCATGTAGGCAATAAGAGTATTTTCTCGTACGATGAGCAGCGTTTGAACGATTATCTTCCGTCATTCATCCGTTTCGACAGTATGACAAAAAGAGTTCAAAGTGTCGTAATTCATTTTAGCGTTGACACATCGCGCTTTCAACTTTACTATAACGGTAGTATCGGCTTATCGTGCCGAAGTTCAGTATCAGGAGACTTTCATGGGAGTGCCCCTCGCAGAAAAATGTAAAAAATATTTTGCCGAACTTACGGAAGCATCGCGCGCAGCTGCAAAGATCGATGAAGAAAACGTATATCAGGAAGCAAATCCTCTGACGAGGAAAATGATGGATGAACTCTTGTCGGAAATCATGCTGCCGGGTTCGGGAATTGTCAATATCGAAAATTTCAAAGCTTTTTACCGCGCGATAACCGAAGAGGGCAAAAGCGGTCTCATTTTGATGGAACACTATACGAACCTCGATTTACCGGAAATCTGCTATCTGCTCGACCGTGAGGGAGAAATATGGGCAAAGGATTTGTCGAAACGGATCGTCGCTGTCGCCGGCATGAAGCTCAACGAAGAAAGCCCGATCGTGCGCGCGTGGGCGGAAGGCTTTACGCGAGTGGTCATCTATCCGACGCGCAGTCTCGACAAAGTCGCAGCGAACGCGCAGTCGGAAGCGAAAATCGAAGAAGAAAAAAAGCGCGCGCGCAAAATCAATTTGGCGGCGATGCACGCTATGGACGATTGCAAAAAAAGAGGACAGGCGATTCTCGTATTTCCAAGCGGCACGCGCTACAGGCCGGGCAAACCCGAAACGAAACGCGGGCTGCGCGAAATCGACAGCTATCTGCGCCTCTTCGACGTCATGTTGCTCGTGTCGATCAACGGCAACTGCCTCCGCATCAATCCGGAAGTCCCCGACAATATGATGATGGATCTCATCGAAAACGATAAAATTACGCTGTCGGCGTCTCCTGTCATCGATTGCAAACAGTTTCGGCGCAACGTGCTCGCGAGTTTGCCGGAAACCGAAGAAGACGCAAAGCAAAAGATCGTCGACCGCGTCATGGCGATTTTGGAAGAGCAGCACGAAGCGGTAGAAGCAGGGCGGAAATAACGCTGCATTGCGCGCGGGCGTCCGCAGAGCGCGAGGGGCGCGGATGTGCGGAAGGTGCGTGCAGGCAGGGGAAAGGGAACGGGCGCGAGACTTTTGATATATTAATTAAACTTAAAAGAATAATTCGGAAATTCCATCTTAGTAAAATCTTTCGGCGGAAAATACAGCTTTACATTTATATACACGGGAGTTTCATCCATACCGTATTTTTTTATAAAAAATACTCCGTTAACGCCGTATCGTGCTGCGGCGTTCATATTCTCCTTCCGAAATCTCGTCATTATTGAATCGGATGTTGAGTAAACTTTGCATATTCTGCAAATATAACCGATTTTCCCGTTTTAATGACTTCATTGATAACTTTATTGATTAAATTATAGCCTTCTATATTTGTACCTATCAACCCGGTTTTTAACAGTGATATAAATAGAGAATTATTAAAATACGAAGGTACATTTTCATAACAAACTTTCACTCCTCCTCTTTCACCTCTCAGTTGACCTTTTGTAATTAATTCGTTGAAATATGATAAAGGCAAGTACATCCCGTCAACAAGGTCTCGATTTTGAATAGGTTGAATATCTTTGCAAAACTTAAAATAAAATGCGTCATTATTAAATCGATAACCTGTACTTATTTGTTTGGCTAAAAATGATTGAATTTCATTAATTGTTTCCATTTCCTTTAGAAAGTTCACATCCGACGAAGGGTAATAGCATTTTGTATTTGCCCCAATGAGCCGTTTATACTGAACTAATAGTATTACTTTATTATTTTCATCAACATAAATCAGGTCTACCCCGAGCGTTTTTTCTAACGGCATTCTGTTTGCATATAGAATTGTAATTCTATTCTTTCCATCACTTAAGGAAGTAGAAATCATATTTTTGGAATCAATGTCCATTCCTTGAATAATTTCCGAATCATGTATAATCATCAAATCTTCCCGAGCTATGATTCGATCAAGATTGGCTATTAAATTGTTCGAGCCGTTATTTTTATATTTATCTACTTCAGTTTGCTTTAAATATGAGTCAAAACCGGCTATTTTCATTGCTAAAGTAAATGCATCCACTTCGAATCCTGCATTTTCTCTATATCTCTCGGATTCTTTTATACAGGGATACGATCTATCAAACAGTTTTTCCAATACAGCAAAGTTTTCTTTATCATTGTCACGTAAATAGAGAATGAAATCATTCCATACTCTCAGATCAATTTTTGCTATATGAGCTGTTGTTTTAATGCTCTGCCAATAATTTGCAATTTTACTTGTTCCTTTTTTTATAATATCTTCAATATTGATCGGTTTTTGTGCTTTTACTACAGGTGAAAGTTTAAAACGTCTTTTTTTTGCAGCAACTTTTCCTGCCTTCATTCCAATTCCGAAATGTGTAATAAAACCCGCTTCCGTTGATATGAGCACACAAATATCGCGGGCTAACGCTATCTCAAGTTCATCATATATATCTGTATGATAAGAAAAACGATCAATGTTATTTAAAAATATTTCAGCGTGTTTATCATCAGAATAATTTATATAAATAATTGATGTCGATACCATCATATTATACCGTTTTGTGCTGAAGGCGTATGTTTGATATTTCTTCGCTTTCTCATCATTTATATAATAAATTCATAAAATTTTCCAGATCTTATCGGTGCAAGAAGATGGCAGGCTTGACCCGCCGTATAAAAGCACTATGTTATCTAATTTTTTTTATCGTTAATAAATAATAACAGAGATTTCTGAAACCGCGTGCTGATTATTCATTCTTCAGGTATTTTCTTTTGGGGACACTGCGACAACAAACAGATATCTTCCAAAATCCTATCATCTATGCTACACTGCAGTACGCAAGGGAGAACAGCTATGAGTACGGCAAACAGAAAATATAAAGACTCGGTATTTGTTGACTTTCAGTGAAGATGAAAAGGCAAAAGAGAATTTTTTGTCGCTGTATAATGCCTTGCATAATACCAATTTACAGCTTTCATGCCCGGTAGAAAACATAAAGCTTGATAATGTCATGTATATGAACATCATCAACGATGTTTCCTGCCTTGTCGACAATAAGATTATCGTACTTGCTGAACATCAGTCTACTATAAACGAGAATATGCCTCTACGCTTTTTGCAGTACATCGCAAGACTGTATGAAAAACTGCAAAAACCAACCGACAGGTATTTAAGGGCACTATCAAAAATACCGACACCTGAGTTCTATGTCTTTTACAATGGATTAAACGACTACCCTGAAACTACAGTGTGAAAACTATCCGATGCTTTTATTGTAAAACCTGAACAAGTGCCGCTGGAGCTTGAGGTAAAAGAAAATCGCGAGAGGTACGATAAAAAGCATCGACTGAAATAGTGCCTCCGCTTTTTATCTCGAGTTTGCGTCGCAAACTCGACTATAGTACGGGTGCGCTCGTGCGCACAGAAAAAACTTTTTCGGAAGTTGATACTTCCTGCAAAAGTTTTTTGAGAGGGATCAATATGTTGGTGGCAGAATATGACTATGATACGGATATTGCGGTACAAAGAGAAGAAGCAGGCAAAATAGCCTTTGCCAAAGGAATATCTCAAGGCAAATCCCTCGGTCTGGCAGAAGGCGAAGTCCGCGATTCCCATCAAAAAGCTCTCGAAACAGCGCGCATATTAAAGCAATTAGGCGATTCTGTACAAAAGATTATGCAAGCCACCGGCTTAACCGTACAGGAAGTGGAAGCGCTGAACTAACGAATAATGGGGAATTAAAAATTTTACCTTACATTCGCAACCGCAAAGCTACAGAGACTTTCCCTCTATACAATAAAACAATTGCTCGTTATCCGATACCTTTTTTATCGTATATGAACGGGAAACCACCGGAGACGGCTCTTACCGGAAAGCACTTGAAACGGCAAAGATTATGCTCGAGCGAAACTATCCACCGGCAGAAATTTGTCTGATGACGGGACTTTCCAAATCTGAAATCGAAAAGCTATAATCCAATCGGTCGATGATAAAACTTACCGCTGACCTTTTCCGCACTGCCGGATACCGTTGCTTGTGAAAATTATATGCTATTTTTTTCCAAAAGATATAATCCATGTTGTAGATTTTTTTCTTTATCAAAGCAATCCTTAATTATTGAGTAATATGTATCATCATTATATTCAAAATTTCTGAATAATGAAAATGCTATTAAATCAGCAATTTGTATAGAGCGAGACATTTCCGAATCTAAAAACAATGGAACTTCTGAAAAATTGTTTAACTTTTCTTTCCATTGATTTCCCATCGTTTGATAAATCTTTGACCAGTTCTGATATTGATTTTCCATTTTTGATTTATCAAAAACGGCTAAACCACGTGCTGATTCTTCATTCTTTAGGTATTTTCTTTTTAAGAATTTATCAAATCGGCTTGTGATTTGTGTAAACAGATTCTCAGGTACATTTTCTGTTGAGTTATCAATTACTGCACCAAAAAGAATAAACTGACGAGGATAGTTATTTTTTACGTAATCAAGGCATTCCCTTAAAATGGATTCTCTATTTTCTTTTGGAAAACTTCTCCATATACCTCTTCCGCTTCTTATAGGACTTGCATGTAATTCTAAATCTGCCCTGCCTATATATTTTAGCATAATATCATCTACAGCTTTTTGAATCCAATATGTTTGATTTTCAAAAGTTGCAAAGCCAGCTAGAACACTATACTTTACATTTGGGTCTGAAGTTACTCCTGAATCATCAACGTATAGTAAATACATGAAAATCCTCCAGACAAAAAAAGAGAGCCAAGCGAGAAAACTCGACGCACCGCTTAAAGGCAGCACTCTTGACCCTACTTCAAAATATACACATATTTCATACTAAAGTCAATATTTCATATTTCGTTTTAATTTTCCCCCTGTGGCAGTTCCATCCAATACTTCATACCGATCCCCTCACCAAACCCGCTGCCTTTTCCGCAGTTACTCCCCATCACATAAAAAAATTCCCCGCCGCAACCCCCGACGAGAGATAACCCGCTAAATTGTGTATTAATGGAATTACCTTTAACAAAGTGAAAGTCTTTTTCATTTCCTGATAAGATTGAACATCAAGCAATACTGCACGAGATTCTCCGTTTTGTGTTATAATAGCACGGAAATCCAATATTGTTTTAAACCGCAAACCGGCTCGACTGGTTTTTCGGCTTTGAAAATGCCGTTTTAGAAATGACTATATAATTTTCCCATACTCGTAAATAGAATCACTTGCTAAATCAATTCTATCATTCCAATATACACAAGTACGGCTTTCATCAAGCGCGAATTGTTTCCATAAACCTTTTATTGATATTAAGTCCTTAAAGTCAGGAATCTGATTTATATCTTCATTAACATCGTAAAGGACACGCCTTCCATCATCAAAGAGAACTTCTAATTTATAGTCATTTCTATCAATAATTGATTTAATTCTTGGAATCATATTCTACTCCAATGGAGCTAATTTCACGATAGTTTGAGTATCCCACATTTTTTGAAGTTCTTTATCATGTATGCTTAACCATTCTTTAACTAAGTTTTGAGCTTTTGATGGTAAATCACCGTTTGGCATTTCATGTGTTCTCAAATCAAAAACACCGACACATTCACCATACAAGGCATGAATATGAGAAGGTTCATGTTCCTTCGGTCGGTTTGAAGAACATCTTTTGACAATCTCATAAAATCGTGAAATCTCCGGTAAAGCAACATCCAATCGGTGGCATATCTTCTTATGATATCCACCGATACTTCCTAATCATATCTTCTTCTTTTGTTTCAAATTTTCTTTTATCCTTATGCACTACTTTTTTTAATAACCATCCACCATCTTTTCCGGCTTCATCAACAGGATCAGCTTTTTTTAAATTATTATGCTTTTCCCATAATTTAATCATAGGTGTATCATTCCAGTAATAATTATCACCTCCCATTAAATCACGTAGAGAGAACCATTCATTTTTTCTATTTTTACACCAACAATACACGGCACCTTGCAGAAAGTTCATAATATCTCTTTCTTCATCGGCAGAGATTCCTGAAACCGCTCGTAATTCATTATTACCGCTTACTATCATCTTTTCCTCCTAGCGGGACAATACAACCGTCCGTCATAATATTCCCACCTGTATTATCCCCTTACTCTTTCACTTTTGCAAACCCTTTTATCCGAACGACTCGGAACACCGCACCTTTCATATAAAAACAGCCGGCAAGCATCCGCTTACCGGCCGTTGCTTCTTTTACTTCGTCAACACTGCCATTCATAATCAAAGCGGGCTGCCCCGTATTTCGGAGCAGCCCGCTTTTTATTTTCTGCGGTTTTTTTACTTTCCTACATAGAATGCCGCACGGTAATCGGAACCGGTGGTAAATCCTACGGCAACAGGCATCTTTTCCGCAGTATTGTAATATTTTGCCTGTGTTTCAATGCAGATACGGCTGTGTGCAGCGCGCTCGTTGAGAGGAGCGGTCATGGTTTCCCAGCCTTCCACATCCGTTCCCGTATTGTTGAAGTCCATAGATGTTTTATAAGCGATGCGGATAGCATCGTATGAGTTGGGACGGGACACATACGAGATATACGGAGTCGCGCCGTTCATAGTCATATCTATAGACATACCGGAATCATCCAAAACTTCCGAAGTTCCAAACGCATACTTTGTTGAACCGTTATCGGACGTATTCGTAGACTTTACGTACACGAGCTGCCCCTTGGTGTTTTGGAACGCGATATGCAGATAGCCGTCGGTAGTACCGATGCCGGCTCTTATGTAGTTGCTTGCGAGCCTGCCGTTCGGATCCGAAGAAGCGAGAACGCTCTGAATCTTCCAATCGCTTGATGACTTGGGCTGTTTTGACGTACTTCTTGCAAGGCGCAATCTTCCCGTAGTAGCATCCATATACACTACTATGGGATAGCCCTGTATAGTTGTCGCAACGGCAATGGATTCCCACACCGTATGTGAAACGGAAAGTCCGTCTTCAAAAGCAGAAGCGCTCAGTACATACGGAGATGCATAAGTTGAACCGTCGGGGCTTACAAATGTAAATGAGTCCGCCGGATGATCCGGAACCGTTCCATTCGTATCGGTTACATCGGTATTTCCGTCTATAACGCACCACGGAAGCGCCTTGAGGCTTGTATCCGGTGTTTTGCTGTCGTCTACCCATGAGAATTTTACGGCTCCGGTCAATCTGTCATAATAGACAACATAGATGTTATTGCCGGAACGCACTGTCCGTATGTTTTTAAACTGCTGCAACTCATTATCGTAGGTAAACAGTTCAAACCGGTATATCTTAGCACTATTGCCATTGCCGACAAGTGTATTGGTGGCATCTTTATCATAGAGGTATATACCGCCAGCAGCGGTAGGGCTGGTATCATTCCAATCAAAAGTGAAGCCATCACCCCAGAACTCGTCCCGTCCCCCATGATAATTTGCAGCATAGAATACGTTTACTTCCGTTCCGCTAACAGTTATATCGGTTTCTTCGGGCGGATCATATCCCGTAAATACCTTTGTAGTACCGGTTCCTCCTACTGCAACAGTACTGCTTCCCGTAAATGCACTTGAATAATACACTTCCGACTTTGAGTAATTACTGAACGAAGCATACAGCGTTCCGTCGTTTGCTTTGCTCATTGCCGGATAGATGGCATTTTTGCTGCCCTTAAACGTATCTTCCTTATTTACACGCCAGATATGCACAAGCCTGTCGTCGGAATGTTTTGCGGTTCCGTATGTATTGGAATCTTCCATATTGCTTGCAGTATACGCATTTGTATTATTCACCGCGGCAACACCGTTTACAACAAGATGCAAATATCCGTCTTTTGCCGTATCGGGAACTTTAAAGGTAAAACTCTTCTTATCACCACTTAAAGTAAGATTGTCCATTGCAACTGAAGAACCGGTTCCGTCTTTATTTGCGGTAATCTTTAAAGAAGTAGTACCTGCTGTTGTAAAGTTAAAACCTGTAAGCGTATTGCCTTCTTCCCCGCGGAGCAAAGGTATGGCGCCGCTTCTCGCTCTGTTTGTATTGTATGTACTGTTTCTGCTGACAGCGGTAATATACGGTACAATATCGACTCTACGATTTTTTGCAACCTCATTGGTCTGGTTTGTATCTTTCACCTTGATCGTAATCGTTTTATCGGTTCCGACAACGCCTGTTATCTTTGCGGTATTCCAATCGAGCCGCCATTTAACGGTATGACCGGTTTCCACACTGAAGTCACTCGATACGACGCTGAAGTGCCAGCCTTTTGTATTAAAATCACCGACAGATGGGAACGAACCTGACGTAAAGGTCGCAAGTTTCGTCTCTCCTCCTTCAGCAGCTCCGGCTATGCCGTCAAACTTAAAGCCGTCGATCTTTGCCCAAATTTCAGTGATAACCTGATCGTCGTGAGCTGTACCGGTAATACTTATTTTGCCGGAAACTTTATCGTCCGTATCCATAAGGCCGCTTGTCTGGTCAAAAACGGTTGTATTTAAATCGGTTCCTATTTCGATGTGTCCGTTATCACGGCTGTTGCCGTACAAGCTGTTTTTAGTTTCGGAAACCCATTCAAACGGGTCTATCTCGTTTGTAGGAGGTATTCTGTCCTTCGTATCGACGATAACATCAAGTTCCAGTTCCGCCTTCCATGTATCGGTACCGACTGATAAACCGACCGCGGAATCCCATACGGTAAGCAGAAGTTTGCGCTTTTTCGGAACGGGCGCGGTAAGATCGTCGCTTTGACCTATTTTAGTAAAAGCAGCCGCATCCAGCGTAATGACGCCTGCCGATAATTCGGTTAATCCGTGTACATCCGTATTATTTGTTACACATCGTAATGTATACTTTTTAGTTCCGTTCCCGCCGGATATACCCACTTTAATCTGCGACTTATTATTTTTAAACCTGAAGACATCCCCATCGGCTTTACCGTGCCAATCGTATTTTTCGCTGTCGATACCGTTAGGCTTATCGGCATCATAGGTCAGAGCCAACGTTTTGGTTTCAACCGTAGAACCGGCATTAGCAATAGTGCCGTTTCGGTTAATATCCGTTCCCAGCTCTACAGAACTTATCTTCAATGAATTTTTCTTCAGTTTTACCGGTACTTCAATCGGAGCATGCTCATTATTTGCACGGTCAATCGGAGTAATAACGATTTTTCCTTTACCGTCGGCAAAGCTGCCTACATCGATCACTCCTTTCCATGTTACAAAGTTGACATCTCCGCTGCCGACATCCGTTTGCACGCCGCTCGGTACCTCTAAAGTAATTTCGGTTGCAGAAGCGTTGTTATAGTTTACTTTGACCCTTTCAACTCCCGCGCCTACATCGTATGCAGCACCAAACACGCCGACCTTGCCGGTGCCATCAGGCCGCAGATATTCAATAGGGCTGTAGATAAGATAACCCTTTGTGGGATGCGCCGGAGCGGAGGCAAGCGTAACCTTGCCGATGCTTCTGTCGAAGCCGGTAATTGCAATATCCTCGCCTGAAGCAAAAAACTTCGTTGTTGAAGCGTCGATATTTGTTTTTCCTATCAACGCAGGATCGGTAAACGAAGTTTCGCTCACCTGTACGGTGCCCGACGAAGCTATTTTTGTACCGAACACAGCTGTAGGAGCACTGTTATCGTATTTAAAAGAGAATGAATCTGAAGCCGTCAGATCACTTGCAGTCGGATCCAACTTCTTTGCTTTTATCGTGATATTGATCGTAAAGCCGTTATTGCTTCCGGGGCTTGCCGTAGTTTTTAACGGGATCTGCATTTTATAATTGTTACCGTTTTGTACAAAGCATTGCTGATTATGGATCTTATAGCCGGTTATTTGACTATCGCCCACCAAAGAAGTCGGAGAAGTGTAGTTACCGCTTATAGAGATCATTTCTATACCTGCACTATGCGCCAATTCCGCACATAGATAAAGCGCATCTCCTTTTATCCACATATTTGAAACATAGGTTTGGTTTTCAGGGTTAAGCGGACCTGAAGGGACGGACGTATTGATATTACCGCTCGTCGCAACCTTCATACCGGTAATGGTCGGAGCGGTTTTATCGATTTTGATTTTAACGGGTGATGTCCACTGCCCTTCGACTCCACCGGTATTTTTACCTCGCAATCTGAACCAAATAGTTCGCGGAGTATCGCCCGGAGGATTAAATTCTTTACCGCTATTTATTTCCTGAGACCAATACGGACTTCCCGCCGTATATGAGGTTAACTGTTTTCCGCCGGAAGGACACCAGTCGGTTGTGCCGAACATGGCACTCTGGTCAAAATCAGGTTGATCGGGATGCCCTGTTTTTGTTTTATCGGTGATTTGAATCCACACGGAACCGACTTGTCCCGCCGCAGGATTGGGTACGCTGACTGTCCCCGAAATAGTGATCGTACCGCCTAAAACTTTATCCTTCTCAGGTGTTAACACCGTTACTTCAGGGATATCTCCGTTAGGGTCTACTCTTATTATTCTTAGGATAATATCGATATTGCCTTTTTGCGTACTTTCACCTGCTTTATCCTCAACTAAAAAGAAGATCGGAATATCATACAGTTCAACTCCCGCTGCGAGCCCTTCAACCTTTTTACCAAGCGTTTCAGCTTTGGCTTTTTGAGTGATATTATCCGTGCCGGTAAAGCCGATAGCCCACGTATCTCCCGACAAACTAAGCGGTTTCCATTCCGTAGAGGTTTCAGACGGTTTTACCGTTATATCGTTGGTATCTCGCTTACCGACGATATATTTTATGCTCTTTACACCGCTGGGTGTATCGATAACCGAGCCGCGCATAGTAAAATCACCGCTCTGACTTCTCGATAAATCGGGACTTGTTATCTCCACCGTCGGTGCCTTTGTATCAAAGGTAAAGTCTGTTTTATCCGTATCGGTTGAACCTGAACCCGCTTTACCTAAAAAGTGAATTATATGAGTTCCGTCTGAAAACCCGACCGGAAGTTCTTTTTGTTTAGATACTCCGGCAGGATCCTTCCATTTTATAACGTACTTTCCCGATTCTTTAACTATTTCAACTTCTACTTCATATCGCGGATCATTGGCTGCTGCAGAGGCTTTTTTAAGTTCTATATCACTATCGTTAACGTTCGCACCTATATTGCAATAGACGTGACCGGTTGTTGTATCGATTCCGGTAACATCAGCTGCAAGGACGAATTTTGCATTTGCCTTTTTAAACCCTTGCGGACGGATCGGTCGTATTCTCGGCCCGGTTCCGACGGCAAGGAAGTTTATAATATAAAATCCGCCGCTCGCCGTATTGGAATCGTCATACGCTTCAAAGGTATGCGAAGAATCTTCTGTGTTATCCGTGCCTTTAACCTTTACGGCATAGTAACCTTCGCCCCAAGACTGATTGAATACGCATTTTACGCGCAATTTTCCGTCTTCCATCGTGATACGGCTTGTATCCGTCAAATCGTGAAATTTTACAAGCGATTTTTCCTCAAGATTTGTACCGTTTTTAAAGCTGGCTTCCGGCGTACCGGTTCCGTTCCACTTTAACAAAACGATTTCGATATTGCTTGCTTGATATGCCGCAAGGCCGGAACCTCCAACCAGCGGAGTATTGTCTTTGTTGCGGATAAGCTCTACCGAAAATGCCGTTTCGTTTCCCGACTTAAACAGCAGTGAAGACGCTTGCGAAACGTTTAACGAATTTCCGGGCAAATTCTTTATGCCGATAACTTTAAATCCCGGCGATTTGCTCGGTTCCAGTTTAAAAGTGCTGCGCTTTTCGCTCATTTTTATCATCGCCGTTTTAAGCGCAGCCAAAGCAGCCGTGTCGCCGCGCAATGCTTTTATTTTTTTATCGTGATCGTCTTTATCCGACCCTTTTTTACCGGCAAAATAATCGCTGATCACTTCGGGCGTATACCCCTTTGCGATAACAGCGGTATATATGTCATCCCACAAATAGTACCAATCGGCTTTATTGCCTTCGCCTGAAGCGTTGTCGCCTGTATATTCGCGGGCATTGTCGTATAAATACAATTCGCTTCTGATAGGCTTCGTTTTATCTTGTGCCTGTAAACCGTATAAAGCATCTGTAGGAGTGTAAACGGCGACTTGCGCGTTTATATTGTTGCCGACAAACATATTGGTCATATCGATCGGCGGCGTTCCCGGAACATACACATTCAGCTTTTCAACGGTATTTTTTTCCCCTGCTTGCCCTACGACCGAAAAGATCGCTCCGTAACCGTCCGCCTGCGGAGTCGTCGTCTCGGTTATCTTTACAACCGTCGACGGCCTCGATACGATAAACACCGGCGGCGTATTGTCGATTTTATAATTTTTCGTAAAGTTTGACGTTTTGCCGCCGCTGTCGGTAACGGTAACGATGGCCGTATATTCGCCGTCGGGTATGGGATAGATTTTTACGAGTTCATGAGGCGCGGCTTCCGTTTCCGTAGATTCATTGTTTATGTTTGCAGTCCACGATGTGCTGTACGCACTCGGGGATGAAAGTTCGGCCGGAAAGGAACGCGTCTTCGCTTTCGTTTCGATGTTTTCAAACACAATCGAAACCGCTTGTACGCCTTCGTCGTCTTTTGCCGTGCCTTTTAACACAAAGCTTCCGCGTATCGGAGTTTCACCCGCATCGGGATAAGTGATTTCGCCGCTCGGAGGCAAAATATCTATGCCTCCGCCCAACGAAACGTACTGCGGACAAGCCGTGCATACAATCAACGTCGCAAACAGCAGTGCAGCATACAAAAATCCGCGCCCCGTTCGCCTGTTTTTATTTTTTAATATTGTATTTTTCATAACCTTCCTCCTAGTAAGAGGCTGTCGAAAAAGCAATCACTTTTACGGCACCCCCTTTTATATATCTCTTACCGCTTAAAATACATTAACACGAACACCGCCTGCTATATGCGGCATAACGGATTTTATCGACGGTCCGTCGACATCGGTCGGAATAAACCACAGCTGCCCCTCGGTAAAGAACGAGAATGAGCTGAAGCGTTGCCGTTTGTGCAGCTTTACGCGCGGAAATTCCACTTGAACCAAACCGGCCGAAAGCACTTGGGGCTTTCCGCTTTGCGTTTCGCTGAACAGCGAAAACTGCGCGCCGACCGCTACGTTCAAATAGAGCCACTGCCAATCGGGCCCGAAATAATAGCCGAAGGGCAGTTCGAATACGTTTGCCAAAAGTTTTATAGAGCCCACGTGTCCGCCGTAACGGATCTGCCGCAGCGAGCGGTCTTGCGTTTTATAAAACCAGTCGAATTGACTTTGCGTAAACTGCCCGTAATGGAACTGCAGTTTTACGTTGTCGTCGAAAAAGCTTAAACCGATACCGGCGTTCCACAGCGTCGCGCCCCAAAAGCCGAGTTCGAAATGCAAGCCCTGTATGAATTTGGGCACTCCGTACGTCGCTTTGTCGCCTTTGCGCAGCGCGGCGCTTGCCTCTTGCAGTGCAATATTATCCCGCGTTAAACCGGTAAACGATATGCTTCCGTTATAGCGTCCGCCTTTGCCGGGCGAAATCAGCGTTATGTCGGGAGCCGTTTTGTCTATTTGTATAATCGTCCTGCATATCGCGACTTCTTTGTTTTCCATGACGGCACGCACAAGCAAAAAATGATTACCTTCGACCAAGTCTTCCGTTTCGATCCGGTACTGCCAACCGTTTTTGAGTTTTGCGGGAGCGAAGGTTCGTCCGTTGTTGAAACTCACTTCAACTTGCTTTAAGCGCTTCGATGCAAAAAGGTGTTTCGCATCCGCCGATGCGTCTTTGGCAAAGGCGGCGTCTTTTTCCGCTTGCGAAACGGCGTAGCCCGCCCTGCCTTTTAGATACGGACGGTCGATCGCAAAGTCTCCCATCGCAAGGTTGTCGATCGTGATCCACGGGCCGTCTTCGTTGTACTGCATGGAAACCCCGCTTGAAATCACCGTTTGGTTTGCGGGAAGAATTCCCTTTATTTCAATCGTATGCGTACCTTCGCTTATGACATCGGAATTCAATTGAAACGATACGTAAGACGTTTTGGATACATCGGATGTCGTTATCTGTGTTCCGTCTATAAACAGCGATACTTGTTGTATGTTCGAAGAGGGATCTACACGGCCGTACACGTTGAATTCGCCGCACAGGGTTTCGCCGTTTAAGGGGTACAGTAACTCGATTTTATTTTTATCCGCCTTTCGAGAGACGTCGAAGTTTACAGCCGCTTCGTTCGTATTGCCCGCTTTGTCGACGCCCGATATTTCCAAATTGTAACGGCCTTCCGGTAAAGAGGCGATATCGATGCTTTCGGCGATAAGCAATTCCGTTTTCAATTTTATCTGTGCGAGAGATGCCGGAACCGTCGTATTCGAAAGGCTCTTTATTTTCAACGTTACGCCTTCAAGCGAAATATTGTCCCACGCCTGACCGGATACAAACAAATCTTTTTCGAGCGTCGAGCCCGCCAAAGGATATTCGATTTCCAATGAAGGCGGAGTGTTATCGGTATTGATCAAAGTCGACGACACCGATTCCAATCCGTACTTGTCGATCGTTTTGATGAGCACGACGTGGGTGCCGTCACCGATAACCTGCGTGTTGAGCGAATAGCTCCATTTTTCCGCTCCTTCGGTACGCAGAAAACTGTTTCCGTTATTCACCGATATGTATACTTCTCCGATACCGTTTCCGTCGGAAGCCGTACCGCCTATCGTTATGAGACCCTTTACCGTTTCGTTGATATCGGGCGAAATCATGTGCGCGACAGGTTTTTCGAGAGACACTCTGATTTTGCGTTCGACCGGCGCGCTTTTTACGCCGTAAATGTCTTCACCGTATATGCTGATCGTATGTTCGTTGTCGGTCAAAGACGAGAGAGCGACCGGAATAGAAAACGTGTGCGTGACGTCGAGCGTCGTATACGGCGCATTGTCGATCTTGTAATGAATTTTTGCCGGAGCGTCGTCATCGTACACGATACCCGAAATCTCGAAGTCTTCGACGATAATCTGATTTTCAAACGGCAGATGTATTTCGACAATCGGAGCGTCTGCAGCGGTATCGATATCGAAATCGTACGTATCGATAAGCTTTGCGTTTCCTGCGGCGTCGGTAAAGCGGAACTTCATATTTTTGCTTATCGGTTCCGATGCGGTGCCGATAACGACATTCGAAAGCGACGCATACGGAAATTCCTTCCATGCGGAATTCTTATCTTCGGCTTTGTATTCGGCTTTTACGCCGCCGAATTTTTCGCTGATTTTAAAAGCCGCCGTTACCGAACCGTTTACTTTATCGCCGTTTGCGGGCATCACCATGCGCACGTCCGGCGCTTCGGTGTCTTTTATGAAAATCCTGTGTTCCGAAGTTTTTTTGCCGACGCTGTCCGAAGCGACGACGGTGAGGAGGAGCGCGCCGTCGGGAAAGCCTTTTACATCAAGTGTTTTTTGAAAGCGGCTTTCGAGCGTTCCCGTTAAAACTTCGTCCGAAGACGCAGACGTCAGGCTGTATTCAAGCGGGAACGACGTGCCGCTCACGCTTCCTGAAAATGCGATCGAATCCTTTACGTACGACGATGATGCGGATTGTTCGAGCGTTATGACGGGGAAAGCCGTATCGACCAGTATATCGATGCTTTCGCTCGTCATTTCTTCGCCGTCGCTTGTACGTATCGTCACGCGGACGCCGTTATATGTACCGTCTTTTGCCGCAGCGATTTTTACAACGTTTCCTTCAACTTCGCAAGCGAGTTCCGCGGAGCCGGACAATTCGGCGCTTTCGATCTGCGCGCCTTCGGCCGAATAATACAAACCGGTTAAAAACTCATCCGCTTCAAGAACCGTAGCGTTTCCAAGCCGTCTTCCCGCCCACGCAAACGCAGCGGAATCGCTTGAAGCAGCGCTACCTGCAATGCCGATGAGCAGTTTTTGCCGTACGACACGGTCTGCCGTATCCGTTGCGCTCACGGATATCTCGTATATGCCTGCGCTCATTTTTTCGTTTACGGGCGGCCGCACGGTGAATTCGGTTTGACCTTCTTTAAGGGCGAACGCTTTTTCTTCTTCGCCGTTAAAACCGACAAGCACTTCGCGCAAGCCCGCTTCGGCTTTAATGCGGACGGCAGTCGAAACTTTATTTTGCGCGCCGTACAAAGGAATGACAGTGCCGCCCGATTCAAACGAGATGACGGGCGCTTTTCCTATTGAAGAGAATTGAACGGTATGCGCGTTTCCCGCCGTTCCGTCGGCGCGTACGGCGTACGCAACAAGCGTATGGTTTCCCGCGGAAAGTTCGTCTTCGGTCGCGGCAAAGGTGCCCGACGATTCGGATACAGCGACGGTTTTTTCTTCACCCTTGTCGATTCTATAACGAATTTCCGACGCGTTTGCGTATCCCAAACCGGAGATAAAAAGCGTGCCGTCTATTTTTTCGTTCCCTTTCGGACTTGCGATTTCCAAATCGGGCTTGTCTTTCGCTTTATCGATTTCAATCTTCTTTCTCTCTCTCACGACGTTTCCCGCAACGTCTTTTGCAACGAATTCGATGATAACCGATTTTGCACTTGTACGGGTAAAATCGAATTCTTTAACCCAATAATCGTTGCCCGGCGTTACGGGGATGTCTCCGCTTTCTTTTCCGCATATCCACGAAAGCGATTCGAGTCCCGTACCGTCGGAGACTTTACCCGCAACGGAAAAAACGCTTGAAACGGTTTCGGTTTCATCGTCCGGATAGATAAACGAAAGGGTCGGTGCAACATTGTCGACAAAGAACAAAAAAGTGTAGATTCCCGTCGAGCCCTGTTTATCGACCGCTTTAAACCAGCATACGTTCGGGCCGTCGGAGAGCAGTCCCGTTTTTACGTCGAGTTTAAAAAACGAACGATTCAGTTTTTTATTGTGTGAAAGGCGTACTTCTTCAAATTTGTTCCCGTTGTCGAGCGAATAAAATAGGCGATCTATACCGTTTCCGTCTTCAACCGTTCCTTCCAGCTGCACGGTACCGGACACCAAAGTACCGGCTCCGGTATTCGTAACGTCCGTGACCGGCTGTCGTCTGTTCAAATTAAACGAAGTCTTTACGCTTTTTCCCTGAATACCGTTTACATCGACACCCCACACTTCGACGGTGTGCACGCCTTCGGCTAAAGACGCCGTATCGAGCGCGTACGACCAAAACTCCGTACCCTTAGCCGTATATATTTGTTCGCCGCCGTCGATGCGGAGCGAAACGCTCGAAACCTCATCGTCGTCATAACAGGTTCCGACGATATCCACATTGCCGCTTACGGCCGCGCCCGAACCGGGAAAAGCGATCGACGTAACGGGTAAATCCGAAGCGGGATCTATGTACATATTAAAAGGGCCCGCATAACCGACATTGCCGGCGATATCGCGAGCCGTTATGAGGATATTGTATTTTCCTTTTTTTTTCGCCGAAATATCTACCGTTTCCTGCCAGCTTTCCAACGGCCTGAGTTCGGTTTCGGTTATATCTCTGGAACCGAATGCGTAGATACCGCCTAATGTGCAGCAAAAGCAAATGATACATGCAAGTTGTTTCATAAAACTCCCTTAATTATAGTAAGTATAACCGATAAACGATTTTCAAACGACTGTTCAAAGTAGGTACCGGCCGATAAAAACATCGATTCGCTCCATTATCGGCGCGCCCTTTCGAAATCTTTACGTCGGGACATTGCGGCCGAAGAGTATTTGTCCAAAACGGCGAACAGTTAATTCTGTCATATTCTGTACTAAAATATTTTTAATTAAAATACTCTAAAGTATCTAATTACTCTAAATTATAGCAAAGAAGCAAAAAAAATGCAAGCGTTTGTGCACAGTTGTAATAGCAGCGTACCCTGTTTATTATATAAATATCGATATGCAGTGCGTTTCGGCAGAGACGGTTTTGTCTTTTTCGAAACGGGGCGGCGTATCGCCGCACACACATTGCGCACGTTTTACCGCAGCACCCCGTATCGACAGGCTGCCGAAAAAGTAATCGACTTTTAAGACTGCCCTTTTTCCGGCCGTAGAATTATTTTTTCCAAACTTTTAAATTATCTCTGCGGATCTTCAGCTTACCGGCCGCATCGGTTTTATAATAATCGACGTTCAGCCCTCCTTCCCAATTTCCGTAGAGGGGATTCGGCAAAACGATGTATTTTATGCCGAAGTCGGCTTTGTATTTGTCGACGGCCGCACGGCGTACATCGTTGAGCTGATGATATGTTTCTCCCGTAAAGGCGAAATCGTCCAGATTGTCGCCGATAAACACGACGATTTCGTAGCCGGCTTTTTCCACCTGTTCAAAGCGTCCCGTTTTTTTCGACTCTTTGTCTTTTAAGAGCATCGATGTTTCATCGACGCCGGTAAAGCCGAGCGCTTTTAAATTATTAACCGTCGGCTGATATTCCGCACCGGCCGTACGGTTCGAAACGTAAAACATTTTGCCGCCGTGCGAATTAACGTAATTTGCAAATTCGACGGCTCCGGGAATCGCGCGCGCCTGTTCGGCTTTGCACCACGTCGTCCAAGACGCGGGATCGACTCCCTTGTGTTCGAGCAGGCGGCTCGCGCCTTCGGCGGAATTATCGATCATCGTTTCGTCGAGATCGACGACGACCGCTTTTTTCATGCCGTTTGCCGGAGCGGCCGCATCGAACGCCGCTTTTGCCGCATTGAACGCTTGATATGCGAGCGCGCGGTATTCGCCCGATTGCTGCATCCAGTTGAACGCCTGCATCCCCTGTTCCGCGAGCAATACTTCGTCCGCTTCATTTTTCGCCGCAGCTGCCTGCTTCGGTTTTTCCGCCGCCCCTAAAGCGGTCGTACATAATGCGAAAAAAATCGCGCCGATAAAAATTTCCGAAATCGATTTTGTTATGCGTTTCATCATAACCTCCTGATGTATGTAATAAAAGTATACGGCTTCGATGCCGAAAAACGACGCCGATGCCGTAACGAGTTTTTAATTTTACAGCACCGGACGCGGTTTTGCAAGAAATCGAGAATGTTTTGATAAAAAAACGCGCAACCGTTTTCCCCGTTCGTCACTCGGGCAGTTTTCCGCCTACAAGCGTAATGCGTCCGTCGGTCGAAGGCGTGACCGCGCCCTCGAGCCGCTGCGCGTATTCCATGACGACCGTGCTGATGAGCATCGACGTGTTGTAGGTGTCGATCGAAGCTTTCAACACCGTATAGCCGTCGCCGCCCTTTGCCATATAATCGTTCGTCGCAATGCGATATGTGCGGTTTTTGTCGATCGGTTTTCCGCCGATTGTGACACCGCCGATCTTTCCGTTGCCGTCCGCGTCATAGGTGATCGTGTAGCGGATCTCTTTTGAAACCTGCGTAAAGGCACCGGCTCCCTGTTTGATGCTTCCGATAAAATCGAAGAGCTTAACGACGTCTTCGCCTTTCAGCGTGAGCACGTACACATAGTTTTCAAAGGGCAAAACCGTGAGAATGTTTTCCCGCGTAACGTTGCCCGCAGGAAGCGGAGCGCGGATGCCGCCGCCGTTCGTGATCGCACCGTCGACGGTTACGCCGGTCGTTTTGAGATAGTCGACCATCGCATCCGTCACGAGATCGCCGAGCGCCATTTCTTGGTAGCGCGTGAGGCGTTTTCCGAATTCGAAAGCGGCCGTCGTTTTCATGACGACTTCTTTCAACGCCGCGTTCGCTTTATCGACATAGGGTTTCAAAAGCGCTTCGACGTCGGGATCGGGCGGGAAGGCTTTGAGCGTGATAGGAACGGCTTTCCACGTAAAATCCGTCACTTTGCCGTTGACGATTTTCATAACGCCGTCGCCGACGTATTTCCCGTATTCGTTTGCGGTGACGATCGGTACGCCGTTGACGATTTTCGGCTTTTCAAAATACGAATGCGAGTGACCGTCGACGATCAGATCGATGCCCGAAACCCGTTCGGCGAGCTTTACCGACGTATTCTGCGTTTCCGTTTCCTGGACATCGCCTAAGTGCCCGTCGATGATGACGATATCGGCTTTTTCTTTTTCACGTACGCGTTTTACCATCTGCTTTGCCGCTTCGATTTCATCGATAAAGGTGAGACTCTTGTCGGGGCTTGCGATGACGAGCGTGCGCAGCGTCGTCAATCCGATGACCGCGACGCGGAAGCCGTCGTAATCTTTAATGATATACGGTTTGACGAGGTAGTGTCCGCCGCGCTTGATGTTCGCGGACAGCCACGGGAATTCGGCAATTTTTATCTGCCGTTCGAGCTTTGCGAGCGTTCCGTCGAATTCGTGGTTTCCGAGCACTATCGCATCGAATCCCATTTTATTAAAACTCATGATGTCCGGTTCCGCGTTGAACATATTCGACAGCGCAGACCCCGTGTTTACGTCTCCAGCGTGAAGCACGAGCACGTTTTTGTTTTGTGCGCGCACTTGCTTGATAAACGTCGCCATGGACACGAATCCGCCGATGCCGTCTTTGGTCGCCAATACGGCGCCGTGCGTATCGTTTACGTGAAGGATGACAAGCTCATGCGCTTTGCCGTCGCTCCGGCGGGGAGAAGGCGTGCTTGCACAACTGCTTGCAAAGAGAGCGATCGCCGCGGCTGCCGCAGCGATAATCATTCCGAATCGTTTTTTCATATTGCCTCCATAAAGTTTACGAATAATTATGTGCCGTATTTCAATCCGTACTCATATCACACCCCTGCATTATGCTGCAGCATACTCCCGCACTTACCCTGCGCCACGGACGGCGGCAAAACTGCAACCAAACTCGTCGCTCAAAATCCGTAAACGGACTTTGAGCCGTTTTCAAACAATTATCCGCTGCCAATCCCTTATGGTTTACGGCGTCTTTAGTGTCCCGTCGCTGTCTACCGACCAAGTTTGACCGCCTTGCGGTGTTACGGTGAACTTATTCGTATAAGCCCCTACCGATGAGCTGTCCGACATTCGTACTACAATCTCGCCAGGTACATAGCTCTCGGGAGTAATACAGGCAACCTTCGGTTCCGTTATGGGATTGCCTTTATCGATTTTTATGCTGGCAGGCGCGCCGCTGTCATCGTTTTCTTTTAAATACACATCATTGCCGTCTTTTAGGGTACCGTCGCTTCCCCAGTCCCCGACACAGGCTTTACCGCCCATGATAAAGTAACCGTCTTGGTTGCCCATCCCACCGGAAGAGGCTGCTACATAAACGCCTTTTCCCGCATCGCTTGTATTATTCTTGATTGTACCGCCATACATCTTAAATGTACTGTTCATATCTACATACACGCCGCCGCCGCGCTTTGCGGTGTTGCCCTTAACGGTGCAGCCTTCATTTTGGTCGTTATTTTGAAGCGTTACTGTGCAGTCCCCTCCGATATAGATACCGCCGCCGTTGCCTTCGTTTGCTCCGGTTCCGGTCGCTTTGTTTGCGTCAGCTCCCGTGCCGCCGATGGTACCTCCTTCGATGGTTACGTCGGATCCGGCGCTGTCTTTTACCGCGTAGATTGCGCCGCCGTTTTTCGCCTGATTCTTCGTAAGGGTGCAGTTTGTCATGCCGGCAGTTCCGCCCTCGATAATCATGCCACCGCCATTGTTGTTTGCCGTGTTACCCCTAAGAGTACAGCGCGTCATGGTGAGCATTCCCCCGTGAGTATACACGCCGCCGCCGCCGCCAAAGATGGTGCTGTCTGTCGCCGTGTTGCCGCTAATGGTGCAGTTTTCCATGGTAACGGTTGAGTTGTTTGCACGCACGCCGCCTGCCCTTCCTGCCTCGTTGCCGATAATCCGTATGCCATGCTTGCCGCCGAATACGTCCGTGTACTCGTTAAGCGTCAAGGTACAGCCATCATTTACATAGATGCCGCCGCCGAAGCCATACGGATCGGTTACCGTGTTTGCGTCCGTGCCCGTGCCGCCGATAGTGCCGCCGCTGATTGTTATATGTGCGCCGGTAGAGCCGTTCTTTACTGCATGCACTGCGCCGCCGTTCGATTTCGCCTTGTTGCTCGTAAGGGTACAGTTTGTTATGGTGACGGTTGCGCCGCTTGCATAGATTGCACCGCCGCTGCTGTCAGTGGTACCTGCCGCCGTGTTGCTGGTAAGGGTACAGTTTGTTATGTTGACGGTTCCGCCTCTTACAAATATTGCGCCGCCGGAACCTTGCTCGCCTGTTCCTGTCGCCCTCCCGTTCTTAAGCATCAGGTTTTCAAGCGTGAGTTCTCCGCCGTTTTCTACGGTAAAGACACGGCTTAGGCTGCTTGCGTTGAGTGTGGGAAAGCCGCCTCCTTTTACGGTGATCTTTTTTGTTACGCTGATCGCGCCGTGGTCACCCGGCGCGCCTGTTGCCGTTATAGTACTCTTTATAACGAATTCGTCGCCGTTTTCCACCGTCGGCGCTTCGATCGCCTCTTTCAGCGTCTTCCACGTAGCGGTACTTGGTATGAACGTCGTCGCCTGGTTCAAAACGAGGGCGCTGCCGTTATATTTGAGCTTCCACAAAACCGTCGAAGGCGGAGGCGATGGATTTTGCTGATCGCTTATTTTAAACCTGTCCGCATACGCGCTGATATCTACACTGGCGGAAGCGGCGTTTACGGCTGTGACGCCTGCCGTATAATCTTCAGGCGTTATCTTTGCGACGGTGTGGGTGCCTGTAAGAGGCGCCGTTACGGTTATCTTTGCGTTTTTAGACGAGTCGTACGGAACATCGGTGCTCTTTGCCAAATAGACGTCGTTCGCTTCGTCGATCTTCATACCGCCTGCTATATTGCATGTGCCGCCGCTTTCGACATAGATACCTGCGCCTGCACCCTTATTCAGCGAACCGTTGCTTACCCCATTATACTTCATAGTATCTACATCGTTGAGACTGCATGTACCGCCCTGTGCAACGTATATACCGCCGCCCTTTCCCTCGCTCGATGACAAAGTATCGCCGTCGGCGTAATTCTGGGATATCCCCGTGCCGGTAAGCGTACAGCTGCCGCCTGCGACATAGATACCGCCGCCGTACCTTGCCCCATTGCCTCCCTGATCCGGTCCGCCGATCGAACCGCGCGTTAAACTGAGCGTGCCCTTCGTATACACGGCGCCGCCGTCGCCGAGCATGGACATACAGCCTCCAATACGGCAATCGGTAAGAGACGCGCCTGCACCGGTATTAACAAATATACCGCCGCCCGGAACCCCTGAAGCCGGTTCGCTGTCTTTGAGCGTAAGGTTTTCAAGATTAAGCGTACCGGAGTTCACGAGGAAGATACGGCTTTTATTTGCGTTCCAAAGATCGAGTCTATTTGCGTTTATAACGGCGGTAGTTGCGCCGTCGGCTTTTTTTATCGTGAGGTTTTTGCTGATAGTGATTTCGCCGTAGTTGCCGGGAGCATTCGTCGCTTTTATCTCTCCGTCTATGATGATAGTGCCGCCGTCGGCAACATTATTCACAGCTTGTCTAAGCTTTTTCCACGCATTACCCGTGCCGTCAACGGTTACCGCATTCAGTACGAGCGTTCCGTCGGTCTTTATTCCCCACTCATCGCCGCCGTCCGGCGTTACGGTAAATCGGTTCGTATCGGAAACAGTGAGCGTATAGCCGTCGCCTTTCATGACCGCTCTTCCGGCGATATACCGACCCGGCGTAATGCGTGCAACCGGAGCCGTACCGGTAAGAGCGTCTTTAAGCGTAATATACTTATCCTGCATCAGATAGACGTCGTTTTTGCCGGCATCGGCGGTAGTCGGAGGCACAATACGGGCATCACTTTTCATAACAAAAGTTCCGGCTACATATACGCCGCCGCCGGATCCGGCGACGGGAACCGTATTATCGAAACCCGCACCACCTATGACGGTTCCCTCATCGAGCGTACAGCTTCCTGACGCATAGATACCGCCGCCGTTTTCCGCCGCGGAATTGTTTTTGATTTCCGTATGCTCCGTCGTAAGCGTACCGCCTGTGTTATGGTAAATACCGCCGCCCGACTTTCCGTCGTTGTTTAAAATCTCGACTTTTTCGCTCGAGTTTCCTTCTATCTCCAATGTACCTGCATTATAAATACCGCCGCCGCTGCACACGGCACTGCCGTTATTCGAAATCTTCGTAAGACTCTTTATCGTACAGCTTCCCGCAAGTCCGACATATATGCCGCTTCCCATGGCCGAGCTGCCGGAACACACATTGTGATCGATCAGTGTCGATGTTGTATCTTTCGGCTCGACGGTACATTTTCCCTTAACAATACAGATACCGCCGCCGCTTCGCCCCGCTTTGTTATACGTGATATCCGTGCCTTCGATCGTACAGCTTGCAGGATCGGTCGGCACACTGCATATCGCACCGCCGTCATCCGTCGCTTCGTTCGCGCTTGTATTGGAGCCTATATGACACACGGATAAGCCGAGCGTGCCGCCGTTATGGATTGCGCCGCCATTTTTCGCTTTGCATCCATAGATATGCGTATTGCGTATATCCGCAGTCGCTCCCGTTTTAATAAGGATTGCCCCTCCGTCGCCCGAGCCTGCGTTGCCGTTTTGCAGCCGGATACCGTCGAGCGTCAGTTCCCCGCCGCTCTCTACGCTAAAGATTCGATGAGGCGCAAGAGGAGCATCGGAAGACGGAGTACCCGTATGGTTGCTGTTTGCGTCGAGTGCGGCGGTTGTATTTTCGCCTTTTACGGTGATCTTTTTTCTTACGGTAATTTCACCGCTGTTTCCGGGATCCTTGGTCGCTTTTATTGTCCCCTTTATCACAAATTCGTCGCCGTCTTCCACCGTCGGCGCTTCGATCGTCTCTTTCAACGTTTTCCATGCGTTGGAAGCGCTTCCGTCCACGGTTATCGCCGTCGTCGGTTTCAAGACGAGGGCGCTGCCGTTATATTTGAGCTTCCACAAAACCGTCGAAGGCGGAGGCGATGGATTTTGCTGATCGCTTATTTTAAACCTTTTCGCATACGCGCTGATATCTACACTGGCGGAAGCGGCGTTTACGATTACACGATTCGCCGTATAATCTTCAGGCGTTATCTTTGCGACGGTGTGGGTGCCTGTAAGAGGCGCCGTTACGGTTATCTTTGCGTTTTTAGACGAGTCGTACGGAACATCGGTGCTCTTTGCCAAATAGACGTCGTTCCCTTCGTCGATCTTTGCGTTACCTGATATGTTGAATGTGCCACCGCTTGCAAGATAAACGGCCGCACCTTTGCCACCCGGCGCAGTGTTACCGGAGATTGCGCAGCCGGATCCGACGGTAAGGCTGCCGTCTATTTTGACATATACCGCGCCGCCCTGTCCGCCGGGTACGGTACAATTTTTAATATCCGTATCCGTCATTTCGCATGAAGAATCGTTATCTCCTATATAAATACCGCCGCCGTAACCGCCGGAAGAATCTTCGCCGTTTTGCAGCGTTACATTTTTAAGAATGAGTTTTCCGTTAAATTCTATACTAAATACGCTGCATAAATTTGAAGCATCGAGTATCGAAGAAGTTTTGGAATCCCCTATGACGGTAACCGTTTTGCCCGGATAAATACCCGCAGCTTTTTCTCCGCTGACATCTATAGTGCTATCGTTTACTACAGATACAGGTGGAGTGCCGGGAAGCGGAGGATAGCTGATATTTTCCGCTTTTACGGTTCCGCTTATTTTGACGGTGCCTGCCCCGCCTAAGGGGATTTTCTCTATGGCGGCGCCGAGCATATACCACATCGGCAAATTGTTGACGGCCTTTATTTCCCTTCGCACTTTGTAATACAGCGTGCGTTCATTGCTGTCGTCAAAGCCCTCGCCCGATGCCTTAAAGCTGACTTTATACACGGCTTCCCCTCCGCCGTCCGCCGGAGAAGGAAGCGTAACGGCGGCACTTCGTCCTTCAGCAAAGGATGCAGTGCCGGAAACGGAATCGCCCGAGTGTTTTTCCGCGCTTCCCGTTACGGTAACCCCTGCAAAATAGTCGTTTCCGTCAGGTTTTTTTATCGTGAGTTTTACATCTTCCCCGTATGCGCTGTACACGGGGATCGCGTGAGTTTTGTCCGAACCGTCGGGTGATACGCCGCCGATCGGGGCGCCCCCGCCGTTTAAGTCGTTACTGTCTATGGTAGCGGTGCTTCCCGGCGTAACAATTTTAGTCGCTTCAGTATACACACCGAAAGCGGCTACATTGTCTATGTCCGCATGGGCAAATACCTTCGGAACGGGAAGCGTGCGCTTGCCGATGGTCTGTTCCGCACGCGCGGAATAGAGTTTTCCGTCGAAGAGCCGTATGCCGTATTTTTCCGGAACCTCGCCGACGGGAACGTTCGTTTTAAGGTAGAGCACCCACGGGCCTGAAGGAACGGTGTCCGGATGCGGGCTGCCCGAAAGAGGCGCCGCTTCTGCAGGCAATAACTCAGCGACAGCCGTTTTCGCTATAAAAGCGGTGTTGGAAGTGTCCGATATATCGAAGTCGGTATGTCCTGTAGTAAGCGTAACGGGATATGCCGTTTCAGCGCCGCCGTTTTTGCTCACGTACACGCTCTTAAGATCGCTGTGCAAATCGGGTGCACCCGGTTCGGCAAAACCCGCGACTTTAAAGCACAGAACGTAATAGCGTTTGCCCTGCGAATCGGCTGCGGCCGTTTTAAAAAGCGCGATGTGATTATCGTCGGACGCGGGAACGGATGCGGGATCCGGCGGCGGCGTATTCGCTTCCAAATCGAACGAATAGGTTTGATTGAACTTTCTGCCGTCGGTACTGTAGAGTGTAATTGAAGCGCCGATGTCCGCGCGGCTTTGCTCATAGCGTTTCAAAAAAGCCGGTTCGTACGTCAGCGTCAAGGTATTTTGTCCGCTTTGCACAAGCGTATAATCGACACCTGCTTCGGGAGCCTTTGTCCCAGAAGCATCGTGTATACCGCTTCCGAAAGTTACGATATCAGAAGGAGAGCCGGGCGTACCCGGCATTATAAACGTAAAGTTTTTGGGATTGCGCACGGTCAGCGTAAACACCGCATCGCTTGCCGAAGGTGCACACTGAACGCCCGCCGCGCTCGTCTGTACCGGAGACGCCGCTCTGAAATTTGTGATGACGGGCTCCGACGCCCAATACGAAAAATCCTCTTCTATGTCCGCAAAAAGCTCTTTGCAAGCGGTTATAGTCAACAATGCCGCTGCCGAAGCAACGCCGATAAGTACCGTACCGATTTTACGCATTACACATTTCCTTATTCTATACATATCTCTATCTCAAATTCCTGCGGCGGGAAGTCGGAATATGCAATAAATGCATCCGCCGGTTTCGGAATTGCAGCTGCAGGGAGAGCGTCCGGTCCGATGTAAAAACGTAAAAGTCAAGCGCAGGTATTTTTGACGGCTTTCGCAAATACCTGTCGATCGATGTTTACGGTGAAAAGGTTAACAAAAATCGAATCTTCGTATTTCCGGTTCACCGCAGTCATAACGACTCCCTCGCTTATTATATTATAACATAAATCAGGCGATCTTGTTAAGGGAATATTTTTTTACGAAAAGCCCGTATGCCGGCCGCGTGAAGCGATAAATTTTTCAAATCGCATATCGGCATACCGCGGCGAAATACGCACGTATTCGAGAGACGCTCCGTCTGCGTTCTCGTTTGCCGCTTCGACGTATTCCCGTTTTGCCCGCACGATGCGTTCGTTTGCCGTCCGTTCTTCGGCAATTTCGACGATATAAAAATGCGCCGCCTTTGTTTCGATTACGAAATCGGGACGGTACAGGCACATCGCGCGGGTATCGAAGTCGCGGTACGGAACAAAAAAATCCTCCGTGCCGGCAAGGGACGTTTTATCTGCAGCGCGCAACGTTTCATCCGAGACGGCATCGTTCGGTGCTTCGGACAAGCGGCTTGCCCGCATACCCGTGTACCAGATGTGCGCGATCGATGCGTCGTAAAAGAGGTTTATGTCGAAAAACAATTTTTTTACATTCGAAGAAAAAAAGTATTCGGAAAGATGGAAACTTTTTCTGCTGCCGCCCAGCTGATTATACGGTTCATAGAGCGCATCCGATTCGGAAGCGCAGAGGTCGCTCACGGGAAAACGGATCGCCTGTCGTTGAAGAGGAGCGCCTCTTGCAGGCGGCAGCGCTTCGGGAAACAGCGGAACAATGTTTGCGCGGACAAAGACGGCGCGCGTCGCCGATCCGACGATCGTAGTCATAGACAATTCCTGCGGATTTTAAAACCGAATAAGGTTATTATAACGCACTACGGTAAATAAATCCATGCGATAACAGCTTTTGTGGTACACCTGTACTATGCACCTGTTTTGGAAAAACGTGTATCGGATTATCGGCTATCGGGAAATCAATTTAAAAACGCTTGCGATACTCGCGGGTGTGCCGTATTCGACGATCACGAACGGAAAAAATAAAGGAGACGGCCAACCGTCGGTCGGGACGGCGTATAAAATCGCGTCGGCGCTCAACGTGTCCATAGAATCGCTTATGCGCGATACGATAAAAATCGAAAACGAACGCGACGTTCTGTCGGTGGAAAATTCGCTGCCGAAAGACAAAACCGAACTGTACCGCAGATACGAACACATCATCGACGCACTTGAAAAACTTCCCGTCGGAACGAGAGAATCGATCGCCAATGTAATTTTAACCGTTGCCGCCGGCGGGCAGCCTGCCGCGGAAAGCGGATCAAAAAAATCCGCAGAAAAACGGATGTACCGCGTCCGCCATTGACGCAACAACCGTCCGCACCGACGAAGTGACAAAAGACTTTAATCATTACTAGCTATAAACCGAAAAATACTGTACAATAATAAATATGTCGGATTTATTGAGTGATGCGGAATTTGAAATGTTCCGTAAGGTTATCTATGACGAAAGCGGTATTACATTTTCAGGGACGAACCGTTCCGTTTTAGACAGCCGCATTAGAGAACTCCTGCGCCAAAAAAAAATCGATTCGGTAGCGAAATATTATACGATGATTTTGCAAGACAAAGAAGAGATGAAAGAGATGCTCGATTCGGTAACGACGAATCTGACGCATTTTTTTCGAACGCAGCCGCATTTCGATGCGCTCATCAATTATGTCATACCGCATCTCATCGACTATAAAAAGCAGCACCGTTCCGACGTGATCCGCGTGTGGAGCGCGGGTTGTTCTACCGGTGAAGAGCCGTATACGATCGCGATGATTTTAAAAACGATTTTGCCGCCGTCGTTTAGGTTTAAAATCACCGCATCCGACATTTCCCTCAAATCGCTCATGGTGGGACGGCTCGGTTTTTATGCGGACAGCCGTGTGGACGGAGTTCCGGCTGATTACCTTGCGAAGTATTTTACGAAGTCGTCGGGCGGATACCAAGTCAATCGCGACATCATGGACACGATCAATTTCGATTATCACAATCTCAGTCACGATTCCGGCAAACACGATTTCGATATCATATTTTGCCGCAATGTGCTTATCTATTTCGATGAAGCGGCGCAGGCGGCCGTCGTTCAGCGGTTTTGGGACGCAATGGCGCCGCATTCGTATCTGTTTATCGGGCATTCGGAATCGCTGTTCGGCATGAAAACGAAGTTTGAATTTTTAAAAACGGAGTGGGCGTGCTTGTATCAAAAAATGGAATAACGCCAAACAGCAAAATACATACGGCAGGAAGACAAAATGGATAACATAGAAGTGCTTATTTGTGACGACTCCGCGTTGATGCGCAATTTGGTGACGCGCATCGTTGAGGGAACCGAAGGTTTGCACGTCGCGGCGACGGCGATGAACGGACAGTTTGCAGTGGACAAGATTCCGCTCGTAAAACCTGACGTGATCGTCCTCGATATTGAAATGCCGGTGATGAACGGCGTCGAGTTTTTAAAAGAGCGCAAAAAGCGCGGCTGGGATATTCCGGTTATCATTTTATCGAGCGTCGCTATGGAAGGAGCGGCGGTCACGATGGAATGCCTCGAACTCGGCGCAAGCGATTTTATCACAAAGCCCGGCAGTTCCATTTCGACGGATTTGACGGCGGTTTCGGAACATCTCGTCGAACTGCTCGCTTCTTACGGCAGTGCTTATGCGCGCGCACACGGAAAGCAGACGCATGATTCCGATTATTTTTCACATCAGATAAAGATGCGCGAAGCCGAGCGCTTTGTCGCCGAAAAAAAGGGTATCGCTCCCGCAAAAAATCCCGCAATCGCACCGACGCTGTGGAACCAAACTGCCGAAAAAAACAAAGAGCCCGCCGTCGTTGTGCCGCTCCGCGAAGGAGGCCGCATCGAAGTCGTTGCGATCGGAATTTCCACGGGCGGCCCGAACGCGCTCCGCGATGTTTTTAAAGATATCGACGTGCGATTTCCGCTGCCGATCATCGTCGTCCAGCACATGCCGGCGGGCTTTACGGCGGAGTTCGCAAATAGTCTCGACCGCATCTGCCCGCTCGACGTTACCGAAGCGAAAGACGGAGAGCCCATCGTACCCGCGCATATCTACATCGCACCGGGCAACTACCACGTCTATGTCGCCCGGCAGGGAGCAGGTTTGGTCATAAAGCTTTCGCAGGATCCGCCCCGCAACGGGCATCGGCCTTCCGCCGACTACCTGTTCGAATCGGTCGCAAAGACGTATCAAAACCGTGCGCTCGGTGTCATCATGACGGGCATGGGTAGAGACGGCGCGGCGCAGCTTGCCGAAATGCGCAAACAGGGTGCATGGACGCTCGGCCAGGACGAAGAGTCGTCGATCGTATACGGCATGCCGAAAGTCGCGTGGGAATTGGGCGCGGTGCAGGAACAGGTGCCGCTTGACCGCATGGCGGCAAAAATAAGCGAGCTCGTGCGTGATCATTCGAAATAAACAGGCAAGTATGTACCGCCATGTATGTGCAAAAACTCGGCGGTATGCTATGCCGCTATCGGCTTTATGCAGCCGATTTATCGGAATGTGATTAGGATTTTCGTTTTAAACCGCGCAGATAATTTTTACACTCGTCGGAAATGCGGTAGCTTTCGATCGCTTTTTGAATCGTTTTATTGTGTGTCCATGTATCGAGTTTTTTCTTTTCGATAAACGGAAGCACCGCATCGTACTGTTTGGCGAGCGCCGTCGCAAAATACCACGCGATCATCATATTGATATAGTATTCGCCGGAACGTATTTTCGAAACGAGAGAGGCGGATGAAAGCGTAAAATGTTCGTCGAGGAAAAAGCGCATCAGCATACCGATACCGAAGCGCACCGTATAGGTTTTACCCGACGCGATCCATTCCCGTATTTTTTTGTACAATGCGGGAATATTTTTTTCGAGCGCTTTCGGACTCATCGAATCGCAAGTCGCCCAGTTGTCGACGTACGGTAAAAACGCGTCGAGAGCAGCGACGGCTGTATCGAAATCGGCGATCGTTTCGATGATAAACGCGTGCACATTGTTTTCTTCGTAATAAACATGCGGAAGCTTTTTAATAAATTTTTTTGCATCGGGGGTTTTTGCGAATTCTTTTGCAAACGAACGCAACACCGGCGTGCGTATACCGATGATCGTTTCGCTCGAAACCGTCGGCAAAAGCTTTTGTTGAAATCGCCGGTAGGACATATCCTGCATTTCGAATAATTTTTTTTGAAGCGCTGTCTTTATCATACAACGAGTGAAATAAAAGAAGGCGCGTCTCTACAAACCGGATCGGCCGTGAACGGCAGAAAACTCGGGGAACGCGCCGCACAAATCAGTCTTTCGCGCGCTCGACAAAAGAGCCGTCGCGCGTATCGATGACGATGCGTTCGCCTTCGTTGCAAAAAAGCGGAACGTTCACTTCAATGCCCGTATCGAGCGTCGCGGGCTTAAACGTTTTGCCGCTCGTGTTGCCTTTTACGCCCGGCTCGCAGTACGTGATCGTGCGCGTAACGTTGACGGGAAGTTTGACGCCGACCGGCTTTCCTTCATAAAACGTGATCGATATGTCGATGTCATCGTCGGGGGAAAGGTAACCCGCGTTGTCGCCCAAATCTTCTTTTGTCATTTCGAGCTGTTCATAAGTTTCCTGATCCATAAACACGTACGTATCGCCTTCGATGTAGGAAAGCTTCATCGTTTTTTCGTCGAGATCGACTTCATCAAATTTTTCTCCGGCGTCGAGGCCGAGATCCTGCGTCTGTCCCGTGACGATATTTTTTACGCGCAGCTTTGTCACCATACCGCCGCGGCCCGATTTTTGACCGAGCATACGCTGTACCATAAGCGGATTGTTTTCATACATAAACGCAGAACCGACTTTGATTTCCGATGTTGTAACCATAGTGCTACCTTCTATAAATTAATAAGATTTGACAAAATTGAAAAGTGTATATGATTATAACGCAAAACGCCGCAAATAATCAAGCAGGCAGCGGGCAAAGTCGCCGTTTGCAATAAGCGCGGATGCAAATGCGGAAAAATATTTTTTTATCCTGCCGGAAGCTTCCAAAAAAGCAAGGAGCGCTTTTTCCGTATCGCAAAAAGCCGTGCCGGAAGCATTGTACAATGTCCACGCATTTTCGACGATCGCAAAATCGTCACGCGGAAAAAAATCTTTTATGCGATGCAAAAGCGCTTCGACTTTTACGCGCTGATAATCGTCTTCCTGCGGATATGCCTGCCACACAAAGGGAATACCCGAAAGGCACGCGCGCGAAAGCGAATCTTCCCCGCGTATAAAAAGCGCGTCCATAGCATAGAGCAGATCATCCCATTCGCTTTGCACTAAAAACGGAAGCCGTTCCGCAGCAAAATGCACACTCGAATCCGCGTATGTTTTCATAAACGCATCCTGCCCCTGTCCCGCAGCGGCGTAGGCACAAAGTTTAAAGCGCTCGTCCGATTTTCGCTTTTCCGTTTCAAATGCACAAAGGGCGCGGACGACGGGAGCGTAATCGCGGACATAACCGAAAATCAAAACCGAAAATTCATCGGGATTTTTTTTTGCCGGCACGTACGCGGGCTTCCGATCGAGGATGAGTCCTCCCGTCTTTGAAGTAAAGCCCGGCATAAAATTGACTTTTTGTACGCGCGACGATCGCGTGAGCGACTTGAGGCAGTGAAATTCTTCGGCGTAATCTTCCGCCGTAAGGTAGTCGATATTCACGACGTGAACGACGGCGGTATTTTTTTTATCGAATAAAAGCGCTTCAAGCCATTCGGGATAAGGGCATTGAAAACACTGCAAAACGATTTTCGGCATCGCTTTTGAAAAAAAAGCGCTACACGCATCCGCCGCGTTCCAATCGAAAACCGTCCAATTTCCGTACTGCTGTACCGACGCATGAGAGTCGATTCCGGGCGCAAGCAAAGCGAAAGACGCAAGATCATCGATGACGAATCGAATGTGCACGCTGTCGTCAAGCGCCGAAAGAGCGCGCGCGAGGCGGTATGCAAATCCGACATCGCCGTAATTGTCAACGACTTTGCAGAGGATCGCGATATCGAGCGCGCGCGTTTTATCCGTCATATATGCCGGGCGATACAGGATGCAATCGCTTCCATGCCTTTTTTATTCGGATGCAGTTGGTCGGCGAGCATATCCTCTACCGCGATTTCCGATAAATCGATCGCACGGATATTCCGATCGGCAGCATGCGCAGAGGCGACCATAGAACGAACGCTGTGCTGCAGATCGAGCTGCGTCCAGCCGCAGTCGTTTTTTTCCGTCAGATCCCAATCCAAACGTACGGGCGGCACGCAAAAATACGCGACGGCGTGCGGCAGCGCTTTTCGTATTTTTTTAATAAGGAGCGTATAGGCAGCTTCGAATACCGCAAGCGGCGCAGCGCCTTCCGCGCGCTGACCGAAATCGTTCGTGCCGCCGAACACGATCACGGCGTCTCCTTTCAAACGCGCGATACGCGAATCGGAAACGAAGGCGGACCAAAGGGGGCGCGAGCCGGTTTCCGAAACGCGGCTTCCGCTGTACGAATCGTTGCAGATCATCGTATTTCCCGTCAGCCGTTCAAAATGCGCCCACCACATATCGTCCCTGCGATAAACGCCGGAATCAGGCATCGGATACGCGACCGCATAATTTTCGGGCGACGTTCCTTCGAACGAAGAAATGGAATCTCCCATAACCGAAAAGGTAAACATACGAGCACCTCTTTGTTTTTTTACAGTATACTACAATTTTTTTTGCGCCGCGTCGTTTATAGCCGCAACGGCAAGCTGCAATTCATCGGCATCGGAAGACGTCACCATCCAGCGGGCAACACCTTTTTCGCTTTGGCTCGCGCGCTGTGCGATCCAGCACCACTTATCTCCGTCCCAATCGCGTTTTAACAATGTCGTACCGAGCGGAGAGCCGTCTTCAAGCGTTTTAAGCGGCACGTATCCTCTTTCCGTAAAAAAATTTTCGGTCGCACAAAGCGCATCGTCCCGGTCTTTTTCATCCGCATAGGTATAGCCCCATTCGCGTTCTCGAAGCACGCTGTTTTGACGGGCGACGAGCGCATCGAATTCCGTTTTAGCGTTTTTCCAGCGTTTCAAAAACAGAAGACAAAAGAGCAGCGTGCTTTCCATCGGAACCGTGTTTTCACCGTTCGGAAAATTCAGATAATAATGCGCGGTCTCTTCGACGGCGGCGATTGCTTTTTTTTGCAGCAAAATATCCTTTATCTGCGAATGCCCGTTCGGAACGAGCAGCGGATTGTTGCCGCCGCTTTTCAGTTCCGCGTGAACGACGGGAGACGCTTTCGAGTCGATTCCGATATGCGCTTCCCCCGTATGCGGCACGATCGACGTGAGCACGGAAGACAAAAAAGTCATAATCACGGAAGGAGAAATCTCCGTGCCGTCGCCGCTTCTCGTATCGACGCGGTCGCCGTCGCCGTCGAATAAAAAGCAAAAATCGACCGACGAGGGATGCGCACGTATATAGTCGAGCGTACCTTTGATATTATCTTTAATAATCGGATTCGGCGCACCGCTCGGAAAACTGCCGTCTGGAACCACGTTTCGCGCAACGCACGAAATACCCGCATAGCGAAACGCACGCATCACTTCGCTTCCCGCGCTGCCCGATAAAAAATCGGCGACGACGGATATACCGGAAAGTTCGTCTTTTTCGATCCGTGCCAAATCCAAACAGGCGCGCACGTATGCGTCGCCGTCGTCGATGACCGTAACGCTGCCGTCCTCTTTTGCGGAAACGGTTTTTCCTTTTAAAAACGCATCGCGGACGGCGACAAGTCCGCCTTCCGGCCCGACGTTTTCGGCGATGGGTCTCACGTTCGGCCCGACCGTTTTTTGTCCGGTATAATTTTTCGGATTGTGCGAAGCCGTATACATGATTCCCGCACAGCTCGGGCGCTGCATACAGCTGAAATAAAACTGACACGTCGAAACGGGCAGCACGTTCGTATACACGCGAAATCCCATCGCGGAAAAAGTGTCGATCGCGAGCTGCAAAAAGTGTTCGCCTTTTTTGCGCGTATCCCGGCACAAAACGATTTCGTCGGTGCCGAGGCATTCTCTGAAATACCACGCCTGCGCATTGTACAGACGGGACGCCGTTTCATCGGTCAGCCGTTCGGCATCGATTCTTATATCAAAGGCGTGAAACAGTTCATGTGCGATTTTTTCAAGTGCATTGTCGGCCATATTTTCTCCAAAGAAAACTTTTGCAAAAAACCGAAGTCTGCGGTTGCTTTTTATTAAATCAAGAAATCATTAATATTTAATTTCGATTTTAATTAACAATTATTATTTTCCTGCGGTATTGAATTTAATAAACAATACGTCGCCGTCCTGCACGACGTAATCTTTTCCCTCAATACGGTATTTTCCCGCTTCTTTGATCTTCGCTTCCGAGCCGTAAGTGCGCAAGTCGTCGATCGAATACGCTTCTGCTTTAATAAAACCTTTTTCAAAATCCGTATGTATGACGCCCGCCGCTTTCGGAGCGGTGTCTCCTGCGCGGATCGTCCATGCATGACAGTCGTCGCTTCCCGCAGTAAAAAAAGTACGCAGCCCCATGAGCTTGTACGCCGTCCGCGCAAGATTTGCAAGCGCCGATTCTTTGAGGCCGGCGGCTTCCATAAATTCCTTGCGGTCGTTTTCGTCTTTGATTTCCGCCAAATCGGATTCGAATTTTCCGCAGATGACGACGGTCTCCGCGTTTTCTTCGGCGGCGATTTTTTTTACCGCTTCAACGTAGTCGTTCGTACCCGCAGCGATCGCGTCTTCGGCGACGTTGCAGACGTAAAACGTCGGCTTCATCGTAAGCAAAAACATATCGCTCACGGCCGCCTTTTCTTCCGGCGACAGAAGGGCGAGCCGCGCGCATTTTCCCGATTCAAGCAGCGGTTTGATCTTTGCAACCGCGCTCGTCCAATGCACATATTTTTTTTCTTCCTCTTTTCCGAGCGCGCGGCTCGCCTTCGTCACTTTTTCCTGCCGCTTTTTTATCGTATCCAAATCGGCAAACGCGAGCTCCATATCGATCGTTTCGATATCGCCTTTCGGGTCGATCGGCACGACGGTATTCGCATTTTCGCGGACGTGCATGATATCGGCATCGTCAAAACAGCGAACGACGTGTGCGATGCACGCCGTCTCCCGGATATTCGCCAAAAATTGATTGCCGAGACCCTCGCCCTGAGCCGCGCCTTTAATAAGACCTGCGATATCGACGATCTTTACCGACGTAGGCGTAATCTTTTTCGGCTGAAAAACGCTTGCGAGAAAAGCGAGGCGCTCGTCCGGTAAATCGACAATGCCGACGTTCGGATCGATCGTACAAAACGGAAAATTTTCCGCAGCGGCAGGAGCTGCCGTCAGCGCCGTAAATATCGTAGACTTGCCGACATTCGGCAGCCCGACGATTCCGCAATCGAGTGACATGATTCCTCCGTAAAAGCGTGCAAAGAAATTGCACTGTAAAATCGAGTGTTCAGTATATATGATTTGGCGGCGCTGAACAAGGCAATTGTTGACACCGTTGTTGTGTACCGGTACTTTTTATGTTATTATTTCGAATATGAAAAATCGGGCGCTTTTGTATACCGACGATACCGACAATCTCATGACCCTTGCTCGATGCCTTGTAAAACGGGACTGGGAAATTCTGTCGGCGGGACAAACCGGAAAGCTGCTCACGGACGCCGGTATCGCCTATACGGCGGTATCCGTTTTCGACGATTCGCCCCGCACTTTCGGCGACTATGGGGCGACGCTGCAATCGCTTGTCGCAAGCGGCCGGCAAAACGAATACGGTTATTCCGACGAAACGGACACGATCCGCCTCGTTTGCATCAATTTGGAACCCGCATCGCACGCGCACAAAAATTATAAAGCGTCCGATTCCGTTGCGGACAAAATCGATATGCGCGCTTTGTCGTTCGTTCAGGCGGCGTGCAAAAATTATAAAAACGTACTCGTACTCACCGATTCTGCCGATTATGAAGAAGCGATCGTCAAAATAGAGACGCAAAGCGTTTCCGAAGCGTTCCGCCTCTACCTCGCGGCAAAAGCGTTCAATATGGTTTCGGCCTGCACCGCCGCGGCGGGAAACGCGATTTTGCGGCAAACGGGCGACAAGTCGTATCCGCGCTATTTTATGCTGCCGTATAAAAAATCCGAAGAGCTCATAAACAAAGAGCAGTCGCACCGTTCGGCATGCCTCTATACGCTTTTGCACGGCGGTGCGCTCGACAGCTTGCGGAAAAACCAGGGCGGAGAACTTTTGTACAGCCTCTACGTCAACATCGATGCGGTGTGGGAAAGCCTCAGCAATTTTTCCGCATTGTTAAAAAAGCCTCCGACGGTGATCGAACGCGGCGACAATGGAAACGAAACGGAAATGCGCTTTACGCCCGCCGCAGAATCGGTATTCACCTGTTCGTCAAAGCACGGCATTCCGATCAGCGCCGCCCTCGGCTCGAACTCGGCCGAATCGTTTCAAAAGATGTCCGGCTGCAGAAAAGCGTTTTTCGACAGCGCCGTCGCAGGATTCAGCGCGGTCGTCGACGAACACGCCGCACATGAATTATTAAAATCGAATTTGGCGGCGGTTGTCGCTCCGGACTTTACGGCGGGAGCAAAGGCGCTGCTTGCCGAGCGGAAAGATATCCGCCTGATTACGATGTCGACTCCTGCAACGATATCGTACACTATCCGTTCGCTCAACGGCGGCCTCATCGTCGAAGAAGACAAGCTTACGCTCTTCGATTCGTGGAATGTCGTCACAAAGGCGCGCCCGACACAGCTTCAAGCCGACGAAGCGGCGTTCGGGCAGCTCGTCATGCTCGGCGCAAAACACGATGCGGCGGCCGTCATCGGAAACATGACGACGATCGGCATGTGCTGCGCGGCGCTCGCACCGGCGGACGCGTGTTTTGCCGCAATCAATCGGGCAGCGAACAATATGCGGGCAGAATTAATAAACGGCGCCCGGTCTGCCGAAATTTTGGTAAGCGGCAGCGCGCTGCCTTTTGACGGCGGTTTTGACCGTTTCGTAAAAAGCGGCATACGCCTCCTAGTACAGCCCGGAGGAACCGACACCGACGCCGAATCGATTGCCTTTTGCGACGAACACGATATCGCGATGGTTTTTACGGGTGCTGAAATCGATCGCTGACGATGAATCGTTTTAATAATATTCGAAATAGAATTTATTAATTAAATCGAGGTTATGATGATATACTATTTGGGTGCATACCTGCAGCAATTTTTCGGGCCGGCGCGGCTCCTCCAATCGTACACGGTACTCATAACGCTCGCGCTCTATACGGGCTTTATCGCTTCGATGCGCCTTTTGCCGCGTTTTTACGCGCGTTTGCCGCACGACAGAGGCAGAGAGTTTACGCTCAGCGCGGAAGTTTCGAAAGGAAAGCCGACGGGCGCGGGCATCGTCTTTATTTCGGTATTCATCGTCATCGCGTTTTTGTGTACGCCGCTTACGATTCTGCAGGGCGGCACGCTTATGCTGACGTGGATTATGATGCTCACGGGATTTCTTGACGATAAGAGCCTTGCAAGCTGGGGCGAATACCGAAAAGCGCTGCTCGACTTTATCGTAAGCCTCGCCGAAGCGCTCTTGCTTTTTTATTGTCTCAAAAGCGTATCGTCCGACGGGTGCGTCTATTTTTGGCTGCCCTTCGTCACGCATCCGGTTGCGGTAAACGTCGCCGTATATATCATCGTGTGTACGGTTATGCTGTGGGCATCGATCAATACGACGAACTGTACCGACGGCGTAGACGGACTTTCGGGTACGCTCGTACTCATCGCACTCATCACGATGGGAACGATTTTTTACTTTGTGCTCGGACACGTCGATATAGCCGAATACCTGCTCGTACCGCATTTGCCGAAAGGTGCAAACTGGGCGGTTATAAATTTTGCGCTCGCGGGTTCCCTCATGGGTTACTTATGGCACAACGCGTATCCGAGCAAAGTGCTCATGGGAGACGCCGGCAGCCGCGCGCTCGGTTTTTTTATCGGCGTATGCGTTATGGTCGGCGGCAATCCGTTTTTGATTTTGGCGACATCGACGATCATGTCCGTAAACGGCGGCATGGGATTATTGAAAGTAGCGCTGCTCCGATTTTTTCACATACGCATATTCAACGACATCCGTTTTCCGCTGCACGATGAAATGCGCAAAAAACGCGGATGGTCGCCGACGCAGGTGCTTATCAAATTCGTCATCATGCAGCTGCTCATAACGGTAGCGCTGATCGGCATATTCTTTAAAGTGCGCTGACGCTTTTGATACGCTGTCCGTGCGGACAATCACATAAGAAAGAGCTTTATCCCCTCTTTCGGAAATTTTTTCTTCAGCATTCGAACAGCCGCCGAAATCGTCGCGACATCTTTTCGTTTCATATATGCAATCATCATAAAATTCTGTTCGGGCCACGTCGTAGTTCCGAGCTTATAGTTGTCGCCGCCTCTACCGTTCACCGTCGGAATGATCGTATAGCGGATATCCGGTATAAGCTGTTCAAGCGTTTCGACGATATCGTCTTCGACGGATTGATTTGCGACGATGCCGGCTTGCACATTATCGGTTTCGATATCGACAGCTTCTCCGCTTTGAACGAAGTCCGCGACAGCCTGTGCGGCACCGGTATCGATCGATTTTTTTTCTTTCATGACAAGCGAATAAAGTACCGGAATGATAAAGAGCGTGACGAAAGTGCTCGACGTCAAACCGCCGACGATCGAAAGACCGATCGGCTGTACCATTTGAGCGGTTCCTTCGAATTGGAAACACATCGGAAGCGTACCGAGGATCGTCGTAAACGTCGTCATGAGCACGGGACGAAGCCTGCTCGCACCCGCTTCCAGACACGCTTCTTTCATCTTCATACCGCGGTCAATGAGGAGGTTCGTATAGTCGACGAGGATGATACCGTTATTGACGACGATACCGACAAGCATGATGATACCGACCATCGACGTCATCAACAGCGTCTGTCCGGTAAGCTTGTAGATAAAAACGACTCCGATTATTAAAAACGGAATCGTCATCATATTGATGAGCGGCGCTTTAAACGATTCGTAAGTCGCGGCCATAACGCCGAACACGAGGAGCAGCGCCATAAGCGCGATCAAACCGTAAACGCGTCCCTGTTTTTGTACGTCGCTCCACGAACCTTCGTAGCTCACGGTAACGTTTTCGGGAATGACAAAGGTATCGGCGATACGAGACTTGATTTCATCTTCGACGACGTTCGCATTTTCATCGGATATGATATCGGCCGACACTTCTATGACGCGGCTTTGATTTTCCCGATTGATGCCGACCGGCCCGAGCCCTTTTTTAAGCGAAGCGAAATTCACAACGCTCACCATACCGTTCGTGCCTCTCACGTAAATCGATTCGAGGTCGGATACTTTGTCGCGGTCTTCCGGCCGGTACATAACGACGACATCATATTCTTTGCCGTTCGAACGGTATACCGTCGATGTAACGCCGTTCATCGCGTAATTGATTTCACGCGCAACCGTCGTAACGTCGACGCCGAACGCGTATGCCCGCTGTCGATCGATGACGACTTCGACTTGCGGCAAACCTTTTTTCGTGTCGATCGTCACTTCCCCTACGGCATCGATTTTTTCCATCACGTCTTTTATTTTGTCGGAAACCGAAAGCGCCGTTTCAAGGTCGTCCGAACGAACCTTTATGACGATATCGCTTCCCGAAATCTGACCGCGCCAGCCGGCACCGAACGAAAGCTGCGCGTCCGCGAACTCGTCGAAGTGCGCGCGAAGTTTCCGCTGAATCGTTTCGGATGTGTCGATCCGTTTGCTCGTTTCGGGAAGGCGTATCGAAAGCGAACCCGTATACGTCGACGCGCTCGAGCGCCTGCCGCCCGTTCCGACGCTCATGATCAGCGTCGTATAGCCCTGTATTTCATTCTTGGTGATCGTCTCAAACGCTTGCACGACTCTCGTCGTTTCCGCAAGCGAGGTTCCCGTCGGCATCGTCACGTTGAGCGTCACGCTGTCGTCTCCGCCGCCGCGCCCCATAATATTGATTTTGAGCGTCGGGAAGAGGGCGAGCGCCATAAAGAGAACGCTCACGCTTACGACGATCGTCACCGCCCGGTGATCGAGGGCGCTCTTCAATCCCCTGCGGTACAATTTCGTGAGAGCGTCTATGATATTTTGAAACGAAGCGTACATCGCTTTTAAAACTCGGTTTTGTACCGGTTTTTCCGTTCTGTTTGAAAGCGGTAAAAATTTGCCGGCCAGTACGGGCACGAGAAAGATCGCGACGAACAAGCTCGACACGAGCGCGATGACAACGGTAAATATTATCCCCTTGAACATCTGCCCCATCATTTCAAGGTCTTTGAGAAAAAACAAAAACGGAACGAATACGCAGATCGTCGTGAGGTTTCCGGAAACGACGGACATGAGCATTTCCTGCGAACCGAGTGCGGCGGAGATTTTCGGCTTCGCACCGCGCGATCGGTACGCATAGATGTTTTCTATCATAACGATGGACGCATCGACGATCATACCGACGCCGAGGATGAGACCGGTCAACGTCATGATGTTGATCGTGATCCCCGCAAAGGACATACACATGATCGTAATGACAAGGGAAAGCGGAATCGATATGGATATAATAAGCGTGCTTTTAAAATTCTGCAAAAAAAAGAACAGAATGATAACCGCGAGCAGCAAGCCTTGCCACGCGGAAGTCACGAGCGTACTGATCGTATCGCGGATCGCAGTCGTATCGTCCGAGATGATTTCAAGCGTAATATCGGACGGAAGGAGCGCCTGCACTTGCTCGATTTTTTTATACGTCGCGTTTGCAACGGTTACCGAATTCGTACCCGACTGCTTTGTAACCGAAACGTAAACGCCCGGCTCCCCGTTTATGTAGACCGTCGAAGATGCGTCTTCGTAGCCCATAAACGCGTTTCCGATATCGCTGAGCTTTACGTCGTATCCGTTCACCGTTGTGATAACGGTATCGTCTATTTCAGCAACGGACGAATATTCGCCTGTCGTACGCACGACGTAATTCATTTTTCCTTCGGTAATCTTTCCGCCGCCGAGTTCGAAGTTTTGCTTTGCGAGCGCGGACGATACGGCAGATATGTTGAGACCATAAGCGGCAAGCCTGTTTTCCGAGATTTCGACACGGACGATTTTCGCGCGTCCGCCGGAAACGCTCGCTTCGGCGACGCCGTCCGTCTGTTCGAGGATATCGATAACGTCGTCTTCGGCTATCTGCCGAAGATCGTCCGTCGAACGGTTTCCCCGCATCGCGATACGCATAATCGGCATGGCGGACGCATCCATTTTAAAAATACTCGGAGTCGATGCACCGTCGGGCAATGAACGTTTGACACGGTCGAGTTTATCGCGCACGTCGTTGACAGCCGATTCCAAATCGGTTCCGTAATCGAATTCGAGAAACACCATGCTCGAACCTTCCGATGACGATGACGTGAGCTCTTTGAGTCCGTTGACGCTGATGAGACTGCTTTCAAGCACTTTCGTCACCGATTTTTCCACCGACTCCGGGCCGGCGTTCGAATAAGTCGTCAACACCATGACATAGGGACTGTCGATATCGGGAAAGAGGCTGATTGCAATATTATTAAAACTCGATATGCCGATGATGCCGAGCAGCACAAATACGATGAGTACGAGAACGGGATGTTCGAGCGTTTTCCGCGATAAACTCATTCTTTACCTCGAACCGCGCTCGATATGTCGCGCACTTTCACACCGTTCGAAAGCACTTGCCCGCCTTCGACGACGACGCGTTCTCCTTCTTCTATGCCCGACAAAACCTGCACGACGCCGTCAACCGATTGTCCGAGCGTTATTTCCCGCTGTTCGACGGTATCGTCGCTTTTGACGACGTAGAGATACGGCTTGTCGCCCTTCGTAACGACCGCGTCCGACGGCAGGGCGACGGCTCCTCCGTAGTCGAGCGTATACAATTTCACTTTGCCGAACATGCCGGCGTTGATTCGCGTATCGTTTTCGTCGAATGTCAAAACGATCTCTTTCGTGCGCGCATTGACATCGAGCACCGGCGACACGTGTGTCACGGTTGCGGCGAACACGGCGTCGGGATAGGCTTCAAGCGATATCTCCGCTTTCAATCCCGTGCGCAGAGAAGCGACGTAGCGCTCCGGAATCTTCGCGGTGATCTGCAAACTCGCAATATCGCCGATCGTCGTAACTGCGCTCGACGTGGTAACCTTCGTTCCGACTTTGAGCGGCGTTTTAATAATGCTGCCGTTGATCGGAGCGAGCACGGGACTCAGCGTATAACTGCTGCCCGGCTCGGACGGATCTACCCGGGCGATCACGTCTCCTCTCCTGACAGGAGAGCCGAGCGTTACGTTCGTACTCACGATTTTTCCGCCGATATCGGGATACACGGTAACCGAGTTTACCGCTTCTATGTCGCCGTTCGTATTGATATAGTCGTGCAGCGTTACGACTTCCGCAACCTGCGTACGCACCGTCAAAACCGTTTGAGACGGCGCCCTGCCGCGCATCGCCGCCGTATGCCGCATACTATAGAAAGCATAGCCGCCGACACCCAAAGCCGCAGCAAGCACAACGATTACGATCACCGTCGATTTTTTCATAATATCATTCTCCTCATCGACCTAAAGAGCCGAACGGAACGCCGAGCGTGTATTCCAGATCAAGCATCTTTGTGATAAGCGTATACTCCTGCAGTGCAAGATCCGTACGCGCGTTCAAAAGCGAATCTGCCGCAGTCTGCAGCGTAAGCAAATCTCGCGAACCGTGAGTGTATGCGTCTTTCGTCATATTGTACGACTTTTGCGCCAAGCCGACATTTGCCTGAAGCGATGCGATCTGCGATTGTATCTGCCGTATCTGCTTGACGTAGTTATCGATTTGCACCGCAAGCGTCGTACGGCTGTTTTCGAGTGTAAGCTCCGCCGTCTTCAGGCTGTCCGCTGCCGAAGCAACGGAATCGGCACCCTTCGACCACGGAAGGTATCCGTCGAGCGGAATCGAAACGCCGACCGAAAACGCATTCGTCGTCGAAAAATCATCCGCGATATTCGTCTTCGATTTGCCGTACGTCCATCCCGCGCTCAGCGTCGGCCCCCACGCGGCAAATCTCCGCGCGAGCAATGCCGCTTGCGCAATCTTTACGCTGTTTTTTCCGGCGCGGATCACAGGCGTATCTTCCGCATCGACTTCGACACTTATATCGCCGAAAGAACAAGCGGCGGCGAGAGAACCGGAAAGCGCGAGTTCGGCCGACTGATCAAGACCGAGCATCTGTTTGAATGATGCCGAATCATTGGCAAAGGTTATCTCGGCGGATTCGAGCATCGGCTTCAACCGTTCGTATTTTACTTGGCTCGTCAGCATATCGAGTTCCGAAAGCTGACCGCTTTTGTATTTTTTCGTATTTTGCTCGTACTGCTGGCCGGCGGTTTCGAGATTGCGCCTCTGCAGTTCGATATATTCAAGCTCGTACAGGAGATGATAAAACGCGCTGCGAACTTTGAGTTCGATCGAGCGCAGAGCTTCGTCGTAGGTAAGCAGTCCGTTTTCGTAATTGAGAGCGGCGGTTTTTACGGACGAATAGAGGGACGGGGAAAGCGCAAAGTTGAGAGAGCCTTGAATCGATAGGCTGTAATCGTATTGACGCGCATCACCCGCAGCGGGAAAAAGCATATTGGCGCTGACGGACGCGCTCGGACTCACGCCGTTCCACGAATGATTTTTTGCGCGTTTGAGTGCGTCGAGCGTGATTTTATCTTTTTTCACGGAGATATTGTTTTCAATCGCGTATTGCACCGCGCTGTCCACCGTCAGCTCTTCGGCAGATACAGCACCGGCAAGAAGAGATGCACAGAAAATCACTGCTGCCGTTTTTTTCAAAGTCATACCGCCATCCTCTACAGCTTTATTATAAATTAAACTATAACAAGGTTACAAGCGGATTGCAAAAACAAATCGTTATTCTGAAATAAAAAATTGTTATTCGTGCGGAGGGTTTAATACCCCGACGCCGCTTGAAGCTTCGCTGCGAGGCTGCGCCGGAGTTGGTGATTTTCGCTGAAAATTAATAAGAGCCGCATCGCGTTTATACATCACGTTTATGCAGTTGCGCAATCGGGCGAATACCGCTAGTATTTCAAACATGATTGAACTTTCAAGCAAGCAGAGAAAAATTCTTGAAAAATATGCACAGCCCCTGCAAAGCGTCGTCATCGTCGGACAAAACGGCGTTACCGAAGCGGTCGAAAAGATGACCGACTCCGCGCTCGCAGCTCACGAACTTGTTAAAATCAGCTTCAACGAATTCAAAGATGAAAAAAAGGATCTCGCCGCTTCATTGTCGGAAGCCTGCTCCGCCGTCCTCGTGCGCGTCATCGGTAACAAAGCGATTTTGTACCGCCCTGCAGAAAAAGCGGACGAAAGAAAATACGAAAAAGCGCTCGAAAAAGCGAAAGCGAAGCAAAGCATCTGAAAACATCGTCAATCGATACGGCACTCCCATTTTCAAGGTTTATCATTCTGTTGATATACGAAACGACAGGAAAATTTCGAAAAAAACGAGCCTATTTCTTATACATTTCTTTAAAAACCGCGTAATTTGTTAATTTACGGGCGATATATAGGTCAGCGGCTTCCTTGCCGCATTATCTCAATAACCGAAGGTGCAGCTATGGAATATACCCATAAACCCGTCGAAGAACTCACCTTTACCGACGACTTTATGTTCGGCACGGTCATGAAAAACAAAGCGATTTGTAAGGGCGTCATCGAACGGCTCCTGCATATCAAAGTCGGTAAAATCGAATATCCCTCCCTGCAAAAAACGATCACTCCGTTTTACGAAAGCAAAGGTATACGCCTCGACGTTTACGTTTCCGACTCGGAGCGTGTCTTCGATATCGAAATACAAACGTCGATTCCACCTTTTCTTTCCAAACGCACACGCTATTATCAAAGCCTTATGGATGTCGATAACCTCTTGCGGGGCCAGAATTATGCGGAATTAAAAGAGAGCTACGTCATCTTTATCTGTACGCAGGATCCCTTCGGTAGAGGTTTACCCGTATACGAGTTTTGCAATATCTGTACCGCCGACGGTACGCTTTTTCTTGATGACAAAAGCGTTAAGGTGTTTTATAATGTGGGTGCCTACGGTAAAGAAGACGAACCTGAATTGAGTGCATTGTTGGAGTATCTTTGCGAGAGGCGGGCGACGAGCGGTTTTACACAGCGGATCGATGCGCTTGTCGAAAAAGCGAAACGGAACGAAAAGTTCAGGAGCTGGTATATGTCGTTGAATATCAGAGAAGATGACTTGCGCATGGCAGGTGAAAAGATCGGCTTTGAGCGGGGCGTTGCTGCGGGAATACGCAGAGGTCGACGCGACGGCATCGCCGCGGGAGCTCATCAAAAAGCACGAGAGACGGCAAAGCTGATGGCTGAACGCAAGTACCCGCTATCTGAGATTCTCCTTATGACCGGTCTTTCGGAAGCGGAAATCGAAAAACTGTAATGTTATTTATTTTCCAAGCTCGCCGCTCGACTTATTAATTATTCTTTTTCGACAGGGCGATACACTTTATTGCCGCCGCGGCCGCCCATACCGGAGCCTTTCATTTCAAAATCGTCGTCGAGGTAAGCGATCAAATCCGACAGCTTTTTAAATCCGAAATCGCGCGTGTCGAAACCGGGATTTTGCCGCTTAAACAGCGAACCCGCCGCAGCGACGGGCGCCCAGCCGGTATCGTCGGCGTACTTTTCGTACGCGTTTGTAAGCAGCTTGTAAATCTGACGGAACTGCTTGTCGGTCATCGTGTCACCGTCCGCGTTGACGCCGACCGTAGCACCGGCTGCGGCCGTACCCCCTGCGGGAGCCGCTCGCTTTACTTTTGCACGCCGCTTGTGTGCGGCATCGATTTTTTCCGGCAGCGACGAATCTTCGACGCCGTGCAGATTTTCTATGTAGATAAATTCGTCGCACGCGTTTACGAAAGACACCGGCGTTTTCTTTTCGCCGACGCCGAACACGTACTCCTGCGATTCGCGGAGACGCGATGCGAGTTTCGTAAAATCGCTGTCGGAGGAAACGAGCACGAAAGTATCGTATTTTTCGGTATAAAGCAAATCCATCGCGTCGATGATCATCGCCGAATCGCTTGAATTTTTTCCCTGCGTATAGCTGAACTGCTGTATCGGCAAAACGGCGTTTTCATTTAAAACGGTTTTCCACGCGCGCAGCTTGTCGCTCGAAAAGTCGCCGTACGCGCGCTTGGTGATGACATGCCCGTGCACCGCCATCTCTTCGAGGATAGCCGGCAATTTATTGTGCGGAATATTTTCCGCGTCTATGAGCACTGCGATTTTTTTTTGTTCGTCTATATCTACCATGACAACGAGTATAGCATATTTTCCGCCGATTGCAACTACGACCGCGCTGACGGAAAATATATGCGATAAAAATAGCTGTATTTTGCAGCGGCTTCGTTTGTGGCACTCGGCCTATTTCCGCACGGTCATATCGGCGTCGATCAAAAGCGTGTGCGTAAATCCGTCTTCTTCATAGGTGTAAAATGTCCCCTGCACGGTAATGTTCGTATTCGGTTCGGGATAATCGGCGGGATACGCATGTTCTCCGCGCAATCGGAATTCGATTCCCTGTGCGCAGCACGCGGTCGCATCCATAATGATACACGCAAAGGTATACGTACCTTTTTTTTCATCGGGATAGACGTAAAACATACCGTTCATTTTTACGGTTTTGCCGACGTAATTTTCCGGCTCGACCATCATATTGAACACTTCGGCATACACCATCGTCGCGCTCATCCGCGTCAAATCGACGACTCCCGTGTTTCGTTTTTGAGAAAAGAGCGCATTTTTAATCTGAGCCGGCAAAGCTTTTGCACAGCCTGAGAGCATCCCGACGGCAAGCAAAACGCATAATTTTATTCGTATGGAGGGTTCAATATACCGGCGTACCGCGGCGAGTCTGTTTATTAATTTTTTCATTACGCACATCTCCGCTTCAGATTTTCGATACAGGAAAAAACAATGAATACTATAATGTGAATGGCGACGATTGTCGAGCCGACGGGAGTTCCAGCGACGATCGAAATAGCAAGTCCGAAGAATGCACAGCCGACCGACAGCAGCACCGAACAGATCGTAACGGCTTTAAAGCTTTTAAAAACCCGCATAGCCGACAGAGCGGGAAAGATGATGAGCGCGGAGATGAGCAAAGAACCGACGAGATTCATCGCGAGCACGATAACGATCGCGGTAACGACTGCGATGAGCAAATTGTATACGCCCGCCCGAGTGCCGACTGCGCGCGCAAAACTTTCGTCGAAGGTAACGGCAAAAATCTTTTGATAAAACAGCATGAACAGCGCAACGACAATGATCGACAACACGACGCATACGATCACTTCCGATTTTGTCAGCGTTAAAATCGATGTCGAACCGAAGAGCGTGCTGCATACGTCGCCGGTCAAATTTGCCGACGTCGAAAATATATTCATCAAGAGATAGCCGATCGCAAGCGCGCCGACGGAAATCATCGCAATCGCGGCATCTCCTTTGATTTTCGTATTTTGTCCGGTGCGCAGCAAAAGGATCGCGCAGAGAACGGTTACCGGCAGCATAAGGAGCATATTATTTGAAAAACGCAAAACGGTTGCAACGGCCATAGCACCGAATGCGACGTGGGAAAGCCCGTCGCCGATAAACGAAAAGCGCTTGAGCACGAGGGTTACGCCGAGCAGCGACGAACACAGCGCGATCAAAATACCGACGATAAACGCATAGCGCACAAAAGGATAGCCTACATAAAATGAAATTTCTTCTATCATGCCGTTCATCGCATTTCGCTCCTCGATTCCGGCGGCAAACCGCCCGCTCCGTTTTGCACGAACGCTTCCTTCGTTTGAAACGTCGCTCGCTCCCCCCCTATGTGCAGGATATGCGTCGCATAACGCAAGGCAGAAGGGATATCGTGCGAAATCATAATGATCGTAACGCCGTCGTCGTGCAATTCCTGTATCAATCGATACATATCTTCCGCCGCATTCGGATCGAGTCCCGATACCGGTTCGTCCAAAAGCAAAAGTTTTTGCGTGGAACAAAATGCCCGCGCAAGCAACACGCGCTGCTGCTGCCCGCCGGAAAGATCGCGGTACGAGCGGCCTGCAAAACGCGCGATGCCCATCCGTTCCATACTTTCGGCGGCAAGACGCTTTTCCGCTTTGTTGTAAAACGGGCGCATACCGCACCTTCCCTGACAGCCGGAAAGAACGATCTCGTACACGGACGCGGGGAAGTCCCGCTGTACGAGCGTCTGCTGCGGCAGATAGCCTATTTCATTCCGCTTCAAACCGTCGCCCGTCACAATCGTACCGCTTGAAGGGGCGTGAAGTCCGAGCAGCGTTTTTATCAATGTCGTTTTGCCCGAACCGTTTTCCCCGACAACGCAGAGGTAATCGCCTGAGTTTACGGAAAAAGTGATATCGCGCACGATCACGTTTGCGTCGTATTTCAACGATACGTTTTGACAAGCGAGCAATGCCATACAGCCTCCAAAAACGCGCGTTTGCAAATGCAAAACGCCCCGCAGACGGAACGCACCCGCAGAGCATTCCGCCTGAAGCGCTTTACTGCAGCGCCGATTTCAACACGTCGGCGTTTTTCGTCATAATCGACAAATAGGTGATACCTTTTTTCACATCATTCGACGTCGTCGACTGCATCGAATCGAGTGTCAAAATCTTTTGATTTTTCGCTTTCGTATTTTTAATAATCGTCTTGGCAATTTTTCCGTCCGACTTTTCGATCGTCAGCACGGCGGGAATGCCCAACTCATCGACTTTTTTTGCAAGAAATAAAATCGTTTTAAAACTCGCTTCCGTTTCCGCAGAGCAGCCGACAAAGGCCGCATAATACGAAAGACCGTAATCGTCTACGAGATAGCGGAACGGAAAGCGGTCGCCGAAGAGAACCGTTTTTTTCGACGCCGCATCGACGATCTTTTGATATTGCGCATCGAGTATCGAAAGTTTTGCATTGTAAGCGGCGGCGTTTGCACGATAGGTTTGCGCATTTTTCGGATCGATTTCCGCAATTTTTTCGGCAATCGTATTGCACAAAATTTTTGCATTTTTCACGGACAGCCAAATGTGCTCGTCGTATTCCGGCCCCTCTTCATCTTCACCGTGTTCATGATGGTGTTCGCCGGCGCTTTCGTGTTCATGCCCGTGATCATGCTCATCCGCGCTTTCGTGATCGTGATCGGCTTCCATGCCTTCGACGACTTCTTCTTCCTTTGCCGCATCTCCGAGCGAATCGAGGAGTTTCAGCACGACGCTGTTTTTATTTTTGATCTCTTTGCACGCATCGTCCATCCACCCTTCGGATTCGCCGCCGACATAAACGAAGAGATCGCATTCGGCAATTTTTGCGACATCGGCAACCGCCGGCTGATAGCTGTGCAGATCGACACCGTTGTCGAGCAGCAGCGTAAGATCGATTTTCGCCGCGCTGTTTTTCGTTATTTCGCGAACCCAATCGTACACGGGGAAAATATCGGTAACGATTTTTACCGTACCGTCCGACGCATTTTTTTTAGCAGGTGCGGCAACAGCGCCCCCTGCAACGAGCGCTGCAAAAATCAATGCAGACGCAATCTTAATAATATTTTTTTTCATAATAATTTTATAACCTCTTTCAATTTATTTTTGTTTTTTACAAAACCGCACAGTCGACAAGCAAGGGCGGCATATCGATTAAAAGTCCTTGTCAATTATTTAATTTAATCTTTTGCGAGACGAGCGTCAAACAAAATGCCGAGACACAAAAATATATTACCGCTTCCACCCGCTCATACGAGGGAGCAGCGACATACGCAGTTTCGGCCAAATAAATTTTCAGCTGCAATAAATTGTTTTTTACCGAACGGATACACGCGCATACGGGACAATCCTCTCCGCTGCAAACGTGAACGCTTTCGTGAACGATGTACCCGACGGAAACGATCGTTATCAAAAATAATACGGCATAAGCACATAGCGCTCGCTTCGTTTGCGCCGCTTTTCGCGCATAAACGTAACTCAATCTCTGCATACGTTTCGTTTTCCCGCCGAACACCGTGCGTGCTTTCGCCCCGAACATTCGCCGCAGGTTCCGTAGAGCACCGTCCGGTACGAATCGATTTTAAATCCGTGAGATGCCAGCAGATGGCTTTGCATCGTCGAAAATTTCGAACAGCGCACGTGGATCAGCTTGCCGCAGTCTTTGCATTTGCAGTGAAAAAACGGTTCCGCGTCGTGCCGTTTTTTGCCGCCTGTATATTCGAAACAGGCGGGGCTGTTGGCATCGATGATGTATTTGTTGACGATGCCCTCTTCGACCATGTGTTCGAGCCGGCGGTATACCGTCGCCGTACCGATCGCTTTGCCGTGCGATTTAAAATATGAACAGACCGCATGCACCGTAATGTGCGTACCTTTCATCGATTCCAAAAATGCGAGCAATTCTTCGTGTTGTTTTGTTTTGTACTGACTTTTCGTATTCATACGCGCAATTCTCAAAATGAGAACGATTCTCATTTTACCGAATTCCGCAAGATGCTGTCAAGGAGAGGGAAAGGAGGGTTTTCGCACACGGCGGTATTGTATGCACGGCAATGTACGCATGGCGACGTGCATGTTTCTAAAAAACAAAAAGGAAGCCGAAGCTTCCTTTTTTCACGTGATGATTTTTACATTTTAGTAAAATGTAAAAACATTTTGCGGAGTCAAAGACTCCTTGTTAGCAGGTTGATCAAAAAAATTAATCAGTAACCGTAGTGTATAACAAAATTATTTTATTGTCAAATATTTTTTTCGGCCATATTTTTTTTACACAGTTTATATTTTTGTGCTATAATTATCATTATGAATGATAAAAATCAAAAGTACCGCTTGGGACTCGATCTGGGTACCAATTCAATCGGCTGGTGTATATATTCATTGGACGTCAACAATAAACCTGAAACGCTTATCGATATGGGCGTTCGAATATTTTCCGACGGGCGTGATCCGAAGACAAAGGAACCGCTTGCCGTGGAACGCAGAACTGCACGCGGATTGCGGCGGATTTTGCATCGAAGAAAGCTGCGCAGAAGGCAGATGTTTCGCCTGCTGCAGGAACAAGGCTTGATGCCGAACGATGCCTCTGAAGCGGCAGCGCTTAAATCCTTAAATCCGTATGAACTCCGCGTAAAAGCGCTGGATACAAAACTCGAACCGTATGAACTCGGCCGCGCTTTATTTAATTTATCCGTCCGCCGCGGATTTAAAAGCAATAGAAAAGAAGCGGTACAGGAAAAAGAAAAAGACAGTCAAAACGATGCAAAATCACAAAATGAAAAATGCGAACACCTTGCAAAAGCGATAAAAGATTCGGGCTGCAGAACACTTGGTGAATTTTTGTGGAAACATAAAAATACGGAAACGCAGCAAACAGAAAACGATGCACGCAATATCGGCATGCGCTTTGTGCCCGGCCGTTCGAATTATTATCCGACTCGCCGAATGTATGTCGAAGAATTCGATGCAATCCGCAAAGCGCAGGAACCCTATTACAGCGGCGTAAATTGGGATGCGCTTCATGAAAAATTGTTTTACCAGCGGCCGCTCCGTGCGCAGGAACGCGGCAAGTGCCGGTATATGCCCGACAAAGAGCGCACCTTTAAAGCGATGCCCTGCTCGCAAAAGATCCGCATTCTACAAGAAGTATACAACATGGATTACATCGACGAATACGGGAAAACGATTCCGCTCGAAGAAGCTCAAACGGACAGCTTGATTTCGCTGCTCGACAAAAGAGAAAAGCTTTCATTTAAGGCAATGAAAAAAGAGCTGGGGATCGATGAATCCTGTACGTTTAATTTGGAAAGAGGCGGACGGGAATATTTACAAGGAAATGCAGCCGCCGTTAAATTGCGCAACAAAAAAAGATTCGGCGAATTGTGGGATTCTCTTTCTTTGGCAGAGCAAGACGCGATTGTTGAAAAACTGATTACGGCAGACGAAGATGCGGAAATCATCTCCATGCTTGCGCAGTATAATTTAACGGACGAGCAGAAGAAAAATATTGCCGCTACCGTCCTGCCGTCGGGAACGGCGATGCTGTGCAAAGAAGTGACGGAGATGCTTGTAGAAAAAATGGAACAAAACAAAATACCGCTGACCGTCGCCGTTCAGATGCTCGGTTATACATACGCCGATCAATCGGTTCGTGAAGAAGATACGCTTCCCTACTACGGTGCAATTTTAACCGGTTCCACGATGGGGGCGCATCCGGAGGCGGATGAATCGGAACTTGAATTGAAATACGGGAAAATAAGCAATCCAACCGTACACGTGGCGCTGAATCAAACCCGTATCGTCGTCAACACGCTGATAAAAGCGTACGGCAAGCCGCAGCAAATCGTCGTAGAGCTTTCACGCGATTTGAAAGCGAGCAGAGAAGCAAAAGCGCGAATTCAAAAAACGATCACTGCAAATCAAAAGCGCAATGAGCGGGACAATAAAAATATTACAGATATCACAAAGATTCCATACCCTAACAGAAACGACCGATTAAAATACCGCTTATGGGAAGAATTAGGCAGCGGCAGCAATTCTTTCAGCAGAAAGTGTTTGTATTGCGGAAAGCCCATCAGCGGATCTGAAATTTTTACAGAAAATATTGAAATAGAACATATCCTTCCGTTCGGACGCACGCTCTTTGACGGCGAAACGAATAAAACGGTCGCGCATACGGACTGCAATAGGGATAAAGGCGACCGCTCGCCGTTTGAAGCCTTCGGTTCGAGTCCGAACGGGTATAATTGGCATGAGATTTGCGCAAGAGCAAATTCGTTAAAAAATCCTGCAAAGAGAGCGCTGTTCGCAGAAAACGCGATGGAAAAATTTGAAAAAGACAACTCTTTTATACAGCGTCAGCTTACCGACAATGCCTACCTCTCACGTTCCGCGCTGCGGTATCTGCGATGCATCTGCAAAGATGTGTGGTCGATCAACGGAGGCATGACAAAACTGCTGCGCGACAAGTGGAATATAGATTCGATTTTAAAACGGAAAATCGACGATCCTGAAATAGCGCATTTCGAATTAAAAAACGATCAAATCGGACAATACAAAAAGAACCGCTACGACCATCGTCATCATGCCCTTGACGCTTCCGTCATCGCATTGATCGACCGCGCAATGGTGCAGGAGATTTCACAGCTAAACAAAATTCGGCTAAAAAACAGAATCGAAGCGCCGCAAATGCCCGTACTCCGCAGCGAATTGATCGAAAAAGTAAAGCATATCACGGTCAGTTTCAAACCCGATCACGGTCGGCAGGGAAAGCTTTCAAAAGAAACGCTTCTCGGCAAAATAAAAAAGATTGAAAAAGTCGATATCGATTCCATACAAACGGATGATATTGCCTCGATAAAGGACGATGCAATCCGTACTCGGTTTGAAACAAAACGCCGCGAACTTGGCGATATAACAAAAGCAAAAGCCGCATTAAAAACCGAGTTTCCGAAATTGGACGTCTTTAAAACATACTATGTTTCGCGTACGCCGATAGTGTCGCTTACGGAGAAAAACATAAACAGTATCGTCGATGAAAAAATAAAAGAAAAACTGAAAACATTTATTAAAGAACATGCCGATTTGTCTTTTGCGGAACAGCTGCAAAAATTCAGCGAAACGGAATGGATCGGAAAACCGAGCGCGGCAGGTAAACCCGGCAAAAAATACCGCATCGAAAAGGTGCGCTGTATAAACTGGGGACAAACACCGATTACGATTACGAGTTCCGCCGTCCCCCGTTACCTGTGTCCGGAAGATTATTTAGCGGCCGTCGTTTGGCAAATACCGTCTAAAAAGAAAGATACCGAACCCGAATACAAAGCGACATTTCTCCGACGTGATGAATTTGACGTCAACAATAAACCTAAAAAATTGGAAAAACCGCATGATGCGGCACAGTATATCTGCATGCTCTATAAAGACGACTACCTCGAGTTCACTGAAAGCGGGGCAACACATCTTTGCAGAATAGCAGGGCTTCCGGCATCGCAAAATAACAAGATCGACATCCGCCCGATATATGCGGTTTCTGACTGTAAAGATTGGATTATCGCGACAAATGAAAATATGCTTGAGCCCTGCTGGAAACCGCAAAAAGAAGAAAAGCGTATTTCGGTAAATGTGCTGTTCGGAAAGCACAAAGCGCGCAGCGTAACGGTTAATCCGATCGGACGTGTTTTCCGAAAATAATAATTTCCCGTGTATATGCCGATAATACATACGGCGTGATACACAGAGTTTTGGAAATCTATGAAGAAAACCGTTATCTTGCTCTCAGCCGAGGTTTTATAGTCATCAAGCATGAAGATGAAACGCTCGGCGAAGTGCCGCTTGACGATATCGGCGTATTGTTGCTTTCGGCACAGAGCGTTGTCTTGTCAAAAAATATATTAAATGCGTTGACGGAGCACGGCTGCATTACCATACTCTGCGGTAAAAACTATGCACCGCAAAGTATGGTTTTGCCCATTGCTTCGCATTATCTGTTTGCAAAAATTATAAAAAATCAAATAGAAGCTTCGGCTCCGCTCAAAAAACGAATCTGGCAGCAAATTGTCATTCGTAAAATAAAAAATCAGGCACAAGTATTGCATTTGGACGGAAAAGAAGAAAATGCAAAGCTTGTCGATAAAATATCGTCGCTCGTAAAATCGGGCGATCCTGATAACCGTGAAGCTTATGCCGCAAAACTGTATTGGAAAGCTTTATTCGGCAAAGACTTTCTTCGCGATAGAAATGAGGAAGGCATCAATTCCCTGCTCAATTACGGATATGCCGTAATGCGGGCGGCCATGGCGCGTGCGGTATGTTCCGCAGGTCTTTTTCCGTCGCTCGGCATTCACCACGATAATAATTTAAATCAATTTTGCCTCGTCGATGATCTCTTTGAAATATATCGCCCGCTCGTCGATTTTACCGTCGCCAAATTACAAAAAGAAGGAAATGAAATACTTACACCGGAAATAAAAAAGCGGCTCTCCGACGTACTGTGGATAAAACTCCATACAACTGAAGGGAATTCACCGGCTTTTCAAAGTATGCAATATATGGCAAATGCCTATGCACGTGCGCTGGAAAATAAAAAACCGGATATCGAACTGCCCCTATGGGACGGAGATGAAAATGCGCGATTTGATTTTGAATAAGTATGAACTTATGTGGATGATGGTATTATTTGACCTGCCGGTCATTGAAAAAAAAGAACGAAAAGATGCTACGGAATTCAGAAAATTTTTGCTGGATAACGGTTTTTCAATGGTTCAATATTCGATTTATACAAAATTATTTTCGGGAAAAGATGCTTGCGAAAAATATTACAAAATGATACACGACAACTTGCCGACAAAAGGAAAAGTTGATATTATCACGATAACGGACAGACAGTATGGCAATATCATCAGTTATAATGCGGGCGAAAAACGGCAAAAAAAGCAGCCGGAACAGTTTCTTTTATTCTGATTTTCGTTTAAAAATAACACGTCCGGCACAAACCATTTCTTTGTATTGTAACGGTTTACGCCGGACGTATTATAACTGATTAATTTTTCTGGTCAACCTGCAACTGATATTTACGACGCATGCGAAATCATCGAATTATAACTGATTAATTTTTCTGGTCAACCTGCAACCAGCAAGACACAAGTATTCATGGTGCTGGGATTATAACTGATTAATTTTTCTGGTCAACCTGCAACCTTGTGACAGGTTATGTGCCTGACGTACCTATTATAACTGATTAATTTTTCTGGTCAACCTGCAACTACTGTCTACCTCAGGATACACCTGTCCTCATTATAACTGATTAATTTTTCTGGTCAACCTGCAACGCGACGCAATGTCTTGCCGCAATTTGTCCGATTATAACTGATTAATTTTTCTGGTCAACCTGCAACTATCCAAAGGCCGCGGAGTTCCTGCTACAGATTATAACTGATTAATTTTTCTGGTCAACCTGCAACGTAAAGAGACTTCATATACTAAGCTCCCAGATTATAACTGATTAATTTTTCTGGTCAACCTGCAACTTCTACAACAGCCATATCCACAGGTGCTTTATTATAACTGATTAATTTTTCTGGTCAACCTGCAACTGTGCAGGCCTATTGTGTTTAGTGATACGTATTATAACTGATTAATTTTTCTGGTCAACCTGCAACGTAACGTGCAATTTTCCAACAGCGCATAGCATTATAACTGATTAATTTTTCTGGTCAACCTGCAACGTGATCGTGAGGATACTGCCTATCAACGTGATTATAACTGATTAATTTTTCTGGTCAACCTGCAACGTGATCGTGAGGATACTGCCTATCAACGTGATTATAACTGATTAATTTTTCTGGTCAACCTGCAACAAAAAGTCGTGTCGGGTTTACAGGCGGACAATTATAACTGATTAATTTTTCTGGTCAACCTGCAACGAAAAACAGGTGTCCCTTTCTGTGAGGATGATTATAACTGATTAATTTTTCTGGTCAACCTGCAACGTACATGAGCCGTCCTCTTGCGTCATCTGTATTATAACTGATTAATTTTTCTGGTCAACCTGCAACGCACCCGCTTTTCGCACGAAGCCCGCAATCATTATAACTGATTAATTTTTCTGGTCAACCTGCAACCGTGGAATGCTACGGGGTTATGTGATATAAATTATAACTGATTAATTTTTCTGGTCAACCTGCAACTTTCTTGTGTCGAGTTTCTGTAGACATAAATTATAACTGATTAATTTTTCTGGTCAACCTGCAACCGTGGAATGCTACGGGGTTATGTGATATAAATTATAACTGATTAATTTTTCTGGTCAACCTGCAACTTTCTTGTGTCGAGTTTCTGTAGACATAAATTATAACTGATTAATTTTTCTGGTCAACCTGCAACACTGTCCTCTAACTGTACCCATGTGTCATTATTATAACTGATTAATTTTTCTGGTCAACCTGCAACTAGAGGATAGCGCGTACTTTAAACACGGGCATTATAACTGATTAATTTTTCTGGTCAACCTGCAACGGCTTATCCATGCCGAGTTCCTGCTGATTGATTATAACTGATTAATTTTTCTGGTCAACCTGCAACTGACCGCAAGATGACGTTGCCGTCGAGATAATTATAACTGATTAATTTTTCTGGTCAACCTGCAACGACCAATAAAGACCTGTGTTGCCAAAAGAAATTATAACTGATTAATTTTTCTGGTCAACCTGCAACCAAATCAAAGAAATCTGTAACGGTGTTGCAATTATAACTGATTAATTTTTCTGGTCAACCTGCAACCGCACCGAAAAGCGAGCCAAGCGATCCACAATTATAACTGATTAATTTTTCTGGTCAACCTGCAACCCGTATTATACACATAAGCTCATTGATTTATTATAACTGATTAATTTTTCTGGTCAACCTGCAACGCAATGCTATAGGTAACCTTGTAAAAGCTGATTATAACTGATTAATTTTTCTGGTCAACCTGCAACCCGTATTATACACATAAGCTCATTGATTTATTATAACTGATTAATTTTTCTGGTCAACCTGCAACGCAATGCTATAGGTAACCTTGTAAAAGCTGATTATAACTGATTAATTTTTCTGGTCAACCTGCACCCCCCCGCCGAATTGCTGTTGCGCGGCAGGCATTATAACTGATTAATTTTTCTGGTCAACCTGCAACCTGTGACTTCCGACATATTATTTACTTTTGATTATAACTGATTAATTCTCCCGGTCAAGTTACAAATCCGTAACACAGCGACCGCATGAATTACCCATAGTTAATTTTTTTCTACCAACCTTAAACTACGTCCTCGTCAACATAGTACACGCGACCTAGCGTAAACTCCGCAGCGTCAAAAAGCGCATGAGCTATCCATTCATCGGAGCATTGTCGTAAAAGCATCGCCGCTATCTCGCACTCATTGTCGCCTGTGAACAGTACCACATTAGTCATCGTGTATTCCCTGCTGCTCTCGAAGCCTATTCCACAACACAGCATCACCCTTACCGAGCATCTTATATGCACTGAGAATAAAGTCCGTGAACTCCCAGTTATCGCTTTCACGGTAATTGTAATCATGAAGCGACGGATGTCCCATAGGTAAGCACGTTTCAGCATCTATGTAAAACCACTCACCTTCTACATTAACACCGACAAACGTATGACGAATAACATTATTACAAAACAACCGTGCGCGCTTCGGCTCAGTTCCACCGTTCCACAGGATATACCAGATCAACGCCCAATCATTACAGTTTATCTTGTGCTCGCCATACGGATTTACAATATCATGAATTTTTTCGTGAAGTTCCTTCTTAAACTCGTCATAGTGCAGAAAGTCTTCTACATGTACCTCTTGTATAGCGTAGCTTGACGGAGGGGGAGGTGTTGCACCTGCACTTGAAAGCAGTGCAACAAAAAGAATTGCGAAAAATAATTGTTTCATAAAAACTCCTAAAAGAAAATAGACAACGCCGGTACTTCACTTTATCGGTATAGTTTCTTTCCTCAAAATATTATAACCGATTAATTTTTCCGGTCAACCTGCAATATAGAAAAACGTATAAAAAACTTACGAGAAATTATACGTATAATAATTTTTGGAGTCAGTATCGGTTTCCGATCTTTTTCCTACAGCGCAATCCTTCCGCGGAAGCTCCGCATTAAAGTCAGCTTATCGGTATATTCCAAATCGCCGCCGACGGGAATACCGGATGCAAGGCGCGTCACTTTTACACCGCCGGTTTTTGCAAGCAGCTGCTGCACGTACAATGCCGTCGTATCGCCTTCTACCGTCGGGTTCGTGGCAATGATTATCTCTTCGATGTGTTCGTCTTTTACGCGGGAAAGGAGGGAGGCGATACGCAGCTGATCGGGGCCGATGCCGTCGATCGGAGAAATCACACCGCCGAGCACGTGATACAAACCTGCGTATTCGTGCGCGCTCTCGATGGTTTGCACGTCCTGCGGCTGTTCGACGACGCAGATGAGGGTTTTGTCGCGGAGCGGATTCGAGCAGATAGGACAGGGATCGTCTTCCGTCCACGAACCGCAGACCGAACACTGTTTGATTCTGTCCTGCAACACCGAAAGCTGTTCAGCAAAACGATTCACATAAGCGCGATCGGATTTTAATAAATAATGCACGATGCGCGACGCGCTCTTTTTCCCGATGCCCGGAAGATGCGAAAACGAATCGACGAGTTCTTCGAGCGCGTTCATACATTCAATCCGGGAATATTGAGTCCCTGCAAGAGCGAACCGGTTTTCGCTTTAATCCGTTCCTGTATATTGGCGAACGCATCGTGATGAGCGGCGACAATCAAATCTTCGAGCATCGCGACATCGCGCTTGTCGACGCAAATGGGATCGATGTGAATCGCAGTCATCTCCATTTTTCCGTTCACGGTAACGGTAACCATTTTACCGCCGGACGAACCGTCGGCGGATAACGCGGCGAGTTCATTCTGCATCTTTTGCGCTTCTTCTTTGAGCTTTGCCGTATTTTGCAATAATTCGAACGGATTCATCTATATCTTTCCCCCTACTATGCTTCCCTTAAAAACGCTGCACAGGATTTTTATTTGCTGCGGCACTTCGGACGGCCCCGCCGCCTCTTCGATTTCTTTTAAACTCACCGAAAAATCCATGCGCCGCTCACACACTTTTTCAAGCGTCCGCAAAATCGCGTCGCGCTGCCGTTCAAGCTGCGTCTTTTGATACGCCGTTGCAGCCTGCGTAGAAATCGTATCGCCTGAAATTTGCCACGGAGTCGTCGTCATAAGCGCTGCAGCAGTCGGCGCATCGTGTATGCCGAGTTCGGCGATAACGCTCCCTCGAAGCTGTGCAAGGGTAATCGTGCGGCCGCCGCCCGTTACATAGGATTGCGCTTCATCTTGCGCGTCGTCCGCACTCTCGGCGGGAAGCGATGGAATGTATGCCGTTACGCCGGAACCGCCGCTTTCATCCGCATCGTCCGAAGTTTCATTCGCATCGTCAGTATCGTCGAAATCGCCGTCATCAAAATCGTCGGAAGAGAGGTTACTTTCCCATAAAGGAACGCTTTGAGGCGACGCCTGTACTTCCGGTCGATCCTCGCTTTTCGCTGCCGCTTGTTCAGGCGGCACGGCCCCGCCGTTATAAAAAGGGCTTTCGTTCTCCGGCGCCTGTTCCGCGAGGGCTGAAAAACGCGGCATAGTCTTGGACATTTCCGAAGCGACACGGCTTTGCGCCGAAGACGCAAAAGCGTTTTGAGCCGTACTCTGTGAACTTCCTCCGTTTCCGCCGACAATACCGTCAGGCACCAAGGGAGAGGCAGCTTGCGTATACGCCGCATTGCCCCCGATCGATTGATGCGCAGCCCGTCCTGCCGCCGCATCGGTTCCGGACAATTGCCCGGCAGATTGTGCATTCGCCGCATCGTTTTGTGCAGCGCGCCCCGCGTCTTGCGCCGGAATCGCAGAAGATCCCGCCGTCAACAATGCACGGGCGGAATCGATCGCGGATTTGACTTCGGCGGGCGACACGTACTCGGAAAGCCAGCACAAGCGCGAAAACACAAGTTCGAGCTCATAGCGCGGCGAAAGCGAATAACGGATATCGCGGTAGAGCTGCAAAAAAATCGAAAGCGCGCGCTCAATCTGCACCGTATTCCACGCTTCGATGACGGCGGAACTGTAACGTTCGGCCGAACTGCCGAGCAGCGATTCTTTTGTAATGCCGTTTTTAATCAATAAAAGGCTTCGGATATAATTCGTACTGTTTGCGATCAATTGTTCGATCGAAATACCCGATTCGAGGTACGCGTCGAGCATGCCGATCGCATCGTCGGCTTTGCCCGCCGCGCACTTTTCAAACAATTCGTTGAGTCTGTCCACGCCGACGAGACCGAGCTTGTCGCGGATCTTATCGTACGTGATGACGCCGTCGCTGAACGCCGCAACCTGATCGAAAAGCGTATACGCGTCGCGGATCGAACCAGTCGCCTCTCGTGCAATCCAATAGAGGGCTTCGTCGTCGGCTTGAATCGACAATTCACGTACCGCATCGGCAAGCAAATCCTTTATCTTTTCTGCGGAAACGAGACGGAAATTGAATTGCTGACAACGGCTTTTAATCGTAGCCGGAACTTTTTGCAGCTCCGTCGTCGCAAAAATAAAGACGACGTAGGGCGGCGGCTCTTCGATCGTTTTTAAAAGCGCGTTGAACGCACTCGTCGAAAGCATGTGCACTTCGTCGATGATATAGATTTTATAACGAGACGAATTCGGCGGGAACATCACTTCGTCTTTGATTTGGCGCACGTCGTTGACGCTCGTATTCGACGCGCCGTCTATTTCGATAACGTCGAGACTCGCGCCTTTCGTGATTTCCGTACAATGCGCGCAGGTGCCGCACGGAGCAGGCGTCGGCCCGTTTTCGCAGTTGAGCGCTTTTGCGAGGATGCGCGCCGTAGACGTTTTGCCGCAGCCGCGCGGACCGGAAAACAAATACGCATGAGCGATCTGATGCGACGAAATCGAATTCTTTAAAGTTTCCGCAACAAATTCCTGCCCGACCAAATCGGAAAATTGCTGCGGTCGCCGCCGCGTCGCCGTAACTTCGTAAGCCATAAAATGAGTGTAATATAAAACGCCGAAATCGGCAACGGGAAAGGCGAAGCGCGTGTCAATCTAAACGCTACGAATGTCGTCAATCGTTCAGCCGTACGGATCGGTTTACCAGCCGATGCGGGACTGCGGTAAAGACCGTCATTTTCCCAAGCGCGGAAGCAGGTTTTTAATGTGTAATGGGTAATGTGTAATTACCACTACCCATTATCAACTACTCGCTGCCCATTAAATTACATTAAATTTCTTGCGCATTCCCGTCCGCATCATACTTATACATCGTCCACTTCTTGTCGGTTTTCGCGGTTTCAAAGGCGTTTTTCAGTGCATCAGGTACGGTAAAGTCTGTGTGATTGCCTTCGGTAACGCCGGGATCTTCGGAGTAAAGATAACACTTTGCATTATCGCCGGCATCCCGCGTCGGTAAATCGTCAAATAGCTTTTTAAATGCGGCTGCAGCAAGCTGATTGCAGTCGCAGTACAGCGTTTTCAAAGCGGAACATCCCCGCACGTTAAGCGCGGCAAGCTGATTTTCGTAGCAATCCAGCCTGTTCAAAGCGGTCAAGCCCTGCACGTTTAGAGTTGCAAGCTGATTGTCGCTGCAGTACAGAGATTGCAAAGCGGAACATTCCTGCACGTTGAGCACGGCAAGCTGATTGTCGTCGCAATCCAGATATTCCAAAGCGGAACATCCCCGCACGTTAAGCGCGATAAGCTTATTTTCGCAGCAGGTCAACTCGGTGATCTTGCCTTTTAGAATCACGAGTGTGCCGTTTGCGTGCAGGTCGGTTTCGGTGCCGCTTGTAAGCGTCGCTTCATTGCAGCCTTCTACCGTAATGTCGAGACCATCGGAAGTCGTTGCCGTAACTTTGATGTTGGGTTTATCGGAGCTTAAGATGAGCGAAGCACCGCCTTCGACAAAGGGTGCTTGCGGCACACCCGAACCGCTGTCGTTCGAACAGCTTGTAAAGACGAGCGCTGCGGCAAACAATAAAGCGCCCGCCGCTCTAATCGGTATTTTTTTTAAAAGGGTTTTACCGAGCCCCCCCCCTATACAAACATATAGGCGTGATTTTGTTTTGTTCATGCGAACCTCCTCTAAAAACTTTTGCAGGATGCTAGAGCCTCCGGCTCGTTCTGCAAAGAACTGATTCTACGTGTCCGCTTTCGCGGACTTCGAATCAACTTTCGAAAAAGTTTTTAGCCGTGCGCGTGCGCGCACACGTCGAATAGTCGAATTCGCAAAATACAGTGTATCGTACTCATACGATTTTTATCGAAACGGCACGTATACACATCTTTCGCAAACATCCGCGCAAACTCGAGATCCGAAGCGGCGGCGCCATTTCAGACGGCGCTTCGGATCATCCCTCCTATAAAAACTTTTGCAAGATGCTTCGGCATCTTATCAATATTATAACATATTTTTCACAGTTTTCAACGCAGTTGCGCAGCAAAGCGGGGCATCGAGCGAAGTTCCCCGCGCAACCTTGCAACGAGCGCGAAGCGCGACATCCGACTTTTCCTTCCTTAAAATGCGGCATTGCAGCGTCTCGCTTAAACGTTCCGGCCTATGCCCGCGTGGAGCGCCGCAAAGCGTTCCCGCCGCAAACGAAAGTTTAAACAAAGCGGCGGGAATGAGGGTTACCGAAGCGCGGAAGGCGGGATGGCAAAACGGTGCCATCCGAATGACGACTTTATGTTCGGCAAAGGCTTACCCTTGTACGAGTTTTGCAATATCCGTACCTTTAAAAAACAAAAAAGCCGCTCCGCCGCGTTCGATTTCGGAACGTTCGGAGCAGCTGTATTTATCGGCTTCTCGCGTTTACGCACGTAACGATTCCGCTCATCATTCCGGCGATCCTTACGGGTATATGGACGAACCGCTTTCGAACCTCGACGCAAAGCTTCGGATCCACATGCGCACGGAAATCCGCAGAATTCAAAAAGCGCTCGGAACGACGTGCCTGTACGTCACGCACGATCAATCGGAAGCGCTCACCGTTTCCGACAGAATCGTCGTTATGAGCCGCGGCAAAGTCGAACAGATCGGCACTCCGCTTGAAATATACGGCAAACCCGAATCGGATTTTTGGAAGTTCGAAAAAATAAAATCGAAAATAAAATCGATTTGCAAAATCCAAACGACCGGCACGCAACAAGTGCCGGTTAATTTTATTGATCAATTCTTTAAGATATTATTCCCGTCATTTTGTATATATTGTAGTATTATTTTCCTCACCGCTTCGTGTAATTTTCCGTAATCCAGGTTTTGTATTCTCCGGAGAGAATGTGATCGATCCAATCCCGATGCGAAAAATACCACGACACCGTACGGCGAAGTCCTTCGTCGAACGAAACTTTACGCCGCCAGCCGAGTTCGGTTTTGATTTTCGTGCAGTCGATCGCGTAGCGGAGGTCGTGTCCGGGGCGGTCTTTTACGTGAACGATCGTCTTTTCAACGGCAGCGACGTCTTTATGCAGTTCGCCTGCCGTAAGCTCGATGAGTTTTTGCAGCAGTTCGATATTTTGCAGTTCGTTTTCTCCGCCGATATTGTATTTTTGTCCGGTCTCGCCTTTTTGCAAAATGAGGTACACCGCACGGTTGTGATCTTCGACGTAAATCCAATCGCGCACGTTCTTACCCTCGCCGTATACCGGAAGCTCCTTTCCGTCTCGGATATTTGCGATCATGAGGGGGATGAGTTTTTCGGGAAACTGATACGGCCCGTAATTATTCGAGCAGTTCGAAAGCGTAAGCGGTAAACCGTACGTGTGGCTGTATGCCGACGCGATGTGATCGCTCGACGCTTTGCTCGCCGAATACGGAGAGCGCGGATCGTAGGGCGTCGTTTCGGTGAAAGCTCCCGTCGCTCCGAGCGAGCCGTACACTTCGTCGGTGCTTATGTGATGAAAGAGCACGTCTTCGCGCATCGAACCGTCCGGCTTTTGCCAAAAATTGCGCGCGGCGTCGAGCAGCGTAAAGGTTCCCATCACGTTCGTTTTGATAAACGCTTCCGGCCCCAAAATGGAACGGTCAACGTGGCTTTCCGCCGCAAAGTGCACGATCGTGTCGATATCGTATTGTTTTAAAATACGCTCGATTTCCGCTCTGTCGCAGATGTCGGCCTTTTCAAAAAAATAGCGCGACGAGCCGTACTCGGCTTCGATGTCGGAAAGGCTTTCGAGGTTGCCCGCATAAGTGAGACAATCGACGTTGACGACGCGCCCGGCAAAACCGCTTTCGTTTCCGAGCAAAAAGCGAATAAAATTACAGCCGATAAAACCGGCGCCGCCGGTGACCATGATATTCGTTAATTTCCGAGCCATATACCGTCCTTTGAAAAATAGCGCGTATCTTTATCGAATGAGGGATGTTTTTTATCCTTTTCCGAAAGGAGCGGCGTCATACCCGGAGCCGCGCGCTCCCAATCGATTCCGATCGTTTTGTCGTTCCACATAATGCCGCTTTCGCCTGTAGGATCGTAAAAATCGGTACACTTGTACGCAAAAATCGCCTCACCGCTCAACACGTAAAATCCGTGCGCGAAGCCTTTCGGAATGTAAAATTGATTTTGCTTCTCTCCGTCGAGTACAACTCCGCAATATGTTCCGAAGGTTCGAGAATCGTTTCGTAAATCGACAGCGACATCGTATACGCTGCCCGATATGACGCGCACGAGTTTTCCCTGCGGATGTTTCGTCTGAAAATGCAGACCTCGCAAAACGCCCTTTGTCGAACGCGACTGGTTGTCCTGCACAAAGCGCGCATCGATCCCTGCCGCGGCAAAGTCGTGCGCGCTGTACGATTCAAAAAAATAACCGCGCGCATCTCCGAACACTTTCGGTACTATTTCAAAAAGCCCCGCGATCGGCTCTCCGCCGGCACAACATTGATTAAACGTAAACGACACCGCATACTCCAAAATTAATAATTAATAATTCGTATCGTATCGCACGAGGCGCATGCCCGCAAAAATCATGTACGTTTTTCAGCGCCTGAGCCGTGCGTACAGACCGCATCACAAGCTTGCGATGTATTCGAGATAGCGGCCGTAATCCGTCTTGTAGCCGTCCGCGAGTTTTAACAAATCATCCCGTGAAACCCAGCCGTTCCGATATGCGATCTCTTCGATGCACGACACGTACAAGCCTTGCCGCCTTTCGATCGTCGCGATGAAGTTACCCGCTTCGAGTAAATCGTTGTAGGTGCCGGTGTCGAGCCATGCCATACCGCGCCCGAGCAGTTCGACCGACAGAGCGGAACGTTCGAGGTACGCGTTGTTTATCGACGTAATTTCGATTTCCCCGCGCGCCGAAGGTTTTACGTTCGACGCGATATCGACGACGTTGTTATCGTAAAAATACAAACCCGGAACGGCGTAATTGCTTTTCGGATGAGCGGGCTTTTCTTCGATGCCGACTACTTTGCCGTCTGTATCGAATTCGACAACGCCGTACGCGCTCGGATCTTTGACATAGTAACCGAAAATAACCGCGCCGCCTTTCGTCTCGACTTGTTCAACCGCGTTTGAAAGACTGCGCGAAAATCCCTGTCCGTAAAAAACATTGTCGCCGAGCACAAGCGCGACCGTATCGTTTTTAATAAAATTCTTTCCGATGATAAAGGCGTCCGCAAGTCCGCGAGGTTTATCCTGTACCGCGTATTCGAAACGCATACCGAGCCGCTTTCCGTCTCCGAGCAGTTCTTCAAAAACCGGCAGATCGCGCGGTGTTGAAATTATTAAAACTTCTCGAATTTTCGAAAGCATGAGCGCCGACAGCGGATAGTAAATCATCGGTTTATCGTACAGCGGCAAAATCTGCTTTGAAACCGCTTTCGTGATCGGATAGAGGCGCGTGCCCGACCCGCCTGCAAGAATGATGCCTTTCATAGCAAAAAATATATCACAAGGAAAACAAATGCGCAACGATACTGCTGAGAGGAAAAGCCCCCTCGGTTATACAAAAAAAATTTCGTATAACCTTTGTTCCGCTCGGTTTGTTTTTTATACGAGGAAGTATGCTATGAAAAAAAATCTACTCATAAAAACGCCGTGTTCCGAAGCGGCCGGCACGAAATCTTTGCTTTTTATGTTTGCGGCGGCACTTCTTTTTTTATCGCTGCTGTTTATGTCCTGTACGTCTTCCGTCGAACTGCGTGCAAACGGCGACGGCAGCGTCAATATAACATACGATGCGGCATTCGGTTCGGCATTTATCGAAATCATGCAAGCGCTTTCGGGCGGCGGGACTTCGCCCCTCTTCGATGCGGATGAGATGACGGCGCAGTTCCGAGCGGCCGGCGTCAACGATGTGCGCATCACTTCTCCTGCGGACACATCGCTCGGCATAAGGCTTTGTTTGCCGAAAAACGGAATCGCTCCCGTGTCGCAGTCGGGCTGTATTTCGAGATCCGCCAACAGTTTGTCGCTCGTGCTTTCTCCCGAATCCTGTGCAAAATTATACAAACTCCTGCCCGAGACGATGCAGTCTTATATCGATTTATGCATGGCACCTCTTTTTCTCGGCGAACCGATGGAACAAAACGAATACGTCGATTTGATCGCTTCCGTCTACGGTCAAGCACTTGCCGATGAGCTCAAGCGCTCGAAAATAAAGATTTCGCTCTTTGCACCGAACGACGAGAAAAAAGCGTCCAAAACGGTCGAGCTTTCACTCGCAGAACTGCTTACGAGTACGAAACCCGTTTCGTTTTCCGTCAAGTGGTAATTCCATATCAATGAATAAAAATTCAGTAAAATTTTCATTGACTGCAATAATTTTCAGTGTTATACTAAAATCATAAATCTTAAAACAAGTGAGGCACTCTTATGAAAGTAATCGATACGAAAAATGCGCCCGCCGCAATCGGACCGTATTCGCAGGCAATCGTCGCAAACGGCTTCGTGTACACATCCGGCCAAATTCCGATCAACCCGCAGACGGGCGCCGTTGAAGGCAAAACGATAACCGAACAAGCGGAACAGGTTATGAAAAATCTCAAAGCTGTGCTCGACGCGGCGGGAAGCGGTTTTACGAAAGCGGTCAAAACGCTGTGCTTTCTCAAAACGATGGATGACTTTGCGGCGTTCAACGAAGTGTATGCAAAATATTTTACCGGAAAACCCGCGCGTTCGTGCATAGCGGTCGTGCAGCTTCCGAAAGACGTACTCGTCGAAGTGGAGGTCGTCGCGGAAACGGAGGGATAAGCTCTATTCCAAAAGTTCAGAAGGAGGTACTATGAACGGCTTTACAAACGACACTGTTAATTTGGATGTATTGCGGAAGCGTGCATTCAATATGCGTTGGGCGGAACAACCGGACGATGTAATTCCGCTGACGGCTGCAGATCACGATTTTCCTGCAGCTCCCGAAATTGCGGATGCCGTTATTGAATATTCAAAAGCCGGTTATTTTCCGTATACGCCCCCTCGAGGTTTTAAAGAATTTAGGGAAGCGCTTTCAAAAGCGTTTTTTCAACGAAAAAATGAAAAGGTAGATCCGAATTTAATCCTGCCGATTGACAGCGCAGCGAGCGGAATGTCCGTCATCGCAAAAGCGTTTTTACAACCTGGAGACGAAGTAATCGTTTTTGATCCCGTCGATTTTTTATTCAAAACATCTATGGAAGCTGCCGGTGCAAAAACTATTCTGTTTCCGACCAAGTTAACAAAAGACGGAATCTCGCTCGAGGGACTTGAAGATTATATTACGCCGAAAACAAAAATGCTCGGTTTTTGCAATCCGCATAATCCGATGGGTATGTTGTATTCAAAAGAAGATCTCGATTACCTCCTTACGCTTTCAGAAAAATACGGATTTTATATTATGAACGATGAAATCTGGTCGGATATCATATATCCCGAATACCGATTCAACAGTTTGATCGAATTCGGTCCCGATCGAAATGAACGAACGCTTTCGGTATACGGTTTTTCAAAGAGCTTCGGAATTGCCGGCCTTCGTACCGGATGCATTTATTGTATGAATCAAAAAACATACGATAAAATCGTCGCCGCTTCGTATGTCGATACGACGATCGGCGGAATTTCATGTCTCTCCCAAATCGCCGGAATCGCCTGTTGTGAAAAATCGTTTTACCGAGTCGATGAATTTATGCAGCAGATGACGAAGAACAGAGACTACACGCTTGAACGTATCGGGAACATGCCGGGCATCAGCTGTCATAAACCGCAGGCGACATTTGTCGTCTTTCCCGATATCACAAAAACAAAAACGGATCCTGTAAAATTCGTCGAGCTCGCGCGGGAAAAATATAAAGTAGCGCTTGTTCCCGGAGGAGCGCGCTTTTTCGGACCGGGTTCGGCCGGACATATTCGGATTTGTATGGCGACAAGTCACGACATACTCGAAGAAGGTTTAAATCGACTTGAAAAAGCGCTCAACGACGTAATGGCAAAACAACAATAAAAAGGAGTGCGTAAAAACGCAGCGGGAGGTTTTATGGCAAAGATAATTGTAGCTTTACTGTATATTCTTGCAATCCTTGTAATCGGTATTATCGGCGGGACAAAAGTTAAGACAGCCGATGATTTTGCTACAGCAGGAAGAAAGATTCCGTTTTGGACAAACGTTTATTCCATGTCGTCCGCATGGATCGGAGCCGGTTCAACGCTCGGATGTGCGAGTATGTGCTATGCGTTCGGCGTACAGGGCTTTTATCTGGCAGTCAGCGTCGGAATAGGAGCGATACTTGCATCGCTGCTTTTTTCAAAAAAGATTCGAACGGCAAACGTTACGACTATACCCGAACTTATTCGCAAATATCTTGGAAAACGGGTTGCCGATTGGATCAGCGTCTTAACGATTTTTCAAATATTCGGAATAGCTGCAAGTCAAATCCGCGCCCTTGGTACGATTTTACAACTGTTTGTGCCGTCGCTGGGACTCCTTGCCGCGATCGTTATCATGACCGGTGTCATGCTCATCTATACGGTTATCGGCGGAATGGTTTCCGCGACGAAAACGGACAAACTCAATATTTCGCTCATGGTGATTTCCGTCATGGTAATTATTCCGATTATCGCGCTTTCGAAAGCCGGAGGCTTGAGCGGATTCTTAACCCGTGCGGATCCGTCGTTTTTGACTTTCCGGCGCATGGGTATCGGTGCAATGATTTCGAGCGGTCTGTACTTTTGTACATCGAATATGCTCAATAGCGAAAATTTTTTACGCGTATGCGGCGCACGTACGGCAACCGAAGCAAAGAACGCTTCGCTTACCGCAACGCTTCTCGTTTACATTCCGTATTTGCTGTTTGCAAGTCTCGCCGGTTTGCTCGGTATCGTACTCATTCCTCAGCTTGGAACATCCGACTCCATTCTCCCGGCAATGATAAATACATTAACGAATCCCGTGCTCGGTGCATTCCTTTTGGCAGCGCTTCTTGCTGCCGTTATGGGAACGGCAGCTTCCGTCACAATGCTCACAAGTGTTACGATTACGCGTGACGTCATAGCGCGCATTGTACATATCGAAGAAAGTACGATGCTGAAATTTCAACGCATCGCAATGGTTATCGTCGCACTGCTCGGTGTTATCGTCGGGTATTTCGGAGCGTCGATCGTTTCGATCATGGAAAACGTCGGTGCTCCGTGCGGTGCTGCGCTCGTTCCTATTCTGTGCGGTATATTCTTTTGGCGTGAAAAGATGAACGAAAAAGGTACGCTCATTACGATCATCGTTGCAATCATCACTACGCTCGGATATCTTGCACTCGGTTCGCCGCTCGGAATCAGTCACTTTTTATTCGGTATTATCTGCTCGACGATTACGATGTTTATCGCCAATACTATCTGTTATACTGCCGGCAAAAAACGTGAGGAGTAAACAATGGGATTTATCGATTACACTATTATCGCAATTGGTTTGGCTGTCGCCGTCTTTCTGCTGATCAATATGGCGCGTGAAGTATTCAAAAAGTAGCGAAACGCGGCGGATGTTTGCGGGGGCGAAGAGTACGGCATGCCTGACACGAATACGAAACTTACCGAAACGGACAAAGCGATTCTCGAATCATGCAAGATCATCGTAGACGGGCTTGCCGAATACCTTGGGTGCAATTACGAAATAGTATTGCACAGCCTCGAAAATATCGATACATCGATTATTAAAATCATGAACGGTTTCCATACGGGCAGAACGGAAGGCGGCCCTATCACCGACTTCGGTCTTTCCATGCTTTCAAAAATCGCTTCCGAAAAAGGGAAGAATTCCGAAAGTTATTTTTCAAAAAATAAAAAAGGCGAGCCGCTGAAATCTTCGACGATTATCATACGCGGACAAGGCGGTAAGCCGATCGGTCTTTTGTGTATCAATTTTTATTTGAATGCTCCGATTATTTCGCTGATTCAAAGCAATACGCCTTCTGCGGAATTTCCGTATAAAACGCAAATCAAAGAAAATTTTTCAAAAACGACCGATGAATTGATTTTAAAATCGCTCGACGATATCCGCTTGTTCGTAGCAACGGACAGTTCCATACTCCCTTCGCTGAAAAACAAGCGTATCGTAGAATTATTAAACGATAGAGGTATCTTTAAAATTAAAGACGCCGTCGCTATCGTCGCACGGCATTTGAATATTTCAAAAAATACGGTATATCTTCATCTTCGCGGCGCAAAACAATAGGGGGCCAGGTCGATTAAAATCTGACCGTTCCCTCGAATCGCACGCAGCTCAAATCTTTATACTTTCCGTAAGTGCCGTCGCTTTTCGGACCGGGAAAATAGCCGTCGAACGCAAGTGCAAGCGAAATTTCGTCGGTGAGGCTGTACTTTGCTTTAAGACCGGCAAAGCCGTCCAAATCGTTTAAGCGTACAAGACCGGTACACGAGAGCGTGAGTGTTTCGGAAAAAAGCGTCTTCGAAAGGTTTGCCGTAGCTCCATGCTCGTACGCGTCGCGCGCAAGCGAGTCGACATAAGCGAATACGACGTCCCCGTAATACTGCGCGGTAAGCATCCAGCCGTTTTTATTCCAGTCGAATCCCACAAGGGCTCTCAGTTCGTTTTTTCGTTTGTAGCCGCCGAGCGAAGTTTGTCCGAGCTGAAGCGCGCGCTCGATAAAAAACGCGCTTTCCGCTCTGATCACAAAAGCTCCTGCGGGAACGGCCAAGTCGAAGCCTGCCATGCCGTACCGATAATATTTTCCCGTCACGGTAATTTTAGGCGGCGGCATCGCACCGGGCGTATACATAAAATTCGGCGAATCGTCAAAGCCGTAGTATCCGTACAACGAAAAGTCGACCGCCGGAAACCAAAAACTTACGCGCGCGGCATAGCTCGAATTTGCGATGTTCAGCTCCGGCTTTGAAATATCGCCGAGTACGACCGGTACGGCACCAACGGAACTCGGAATGAGCGCTTTCCTGATCGGATTCCACGATTCGAACGGAAGCGCAGAGGGTCTGAAAAACGGAATCCAATACGCATCGGCGGAAAAATACGTTCCCGAAAGCGTGCCCTTTATCGCGTCGATGCCGAGCCTGCTTTCGCTGTAGTTCGACGTACCGAGAGATGCGAGATTTTGCGGGCAGAGGATATCCGCGATGCGTATGCCGTCCGCTTTTCCCCATGCCGTTATCTGCCGGCCGAATTTTAAGCCCGCCGTCAAACCCTTTCCGAACTCGTTCGACGTCCACGTAAAATACGCTTCCTGCAGTTCCGCGCCGAGTCCGTCGACAACCGAAAAGCTTCCTCCGGAATTTGCAGCGAGCGCATTGAAATACGCGTTGCCCGCGATAAAGACCGCACAATCCGCAAAGCGCGCGTCGATCTCTCCGCTCACCGTTTCTTTTGCGGGTGAAAAATCGCCCGCATTATCGCCGCGGATAAAAACGCCGACTGCGGTTTTAGCGCTTCCCGAAAATGTGATGTCCTGCGAAAACGCGGACGTACCCGCAAAAGCGCAAAACGCCGCAAGCAGGGCGACTTGATACCGCCGCACAGCCTGCAACATTTTTAAAATTAATAATTTCATTTTATCGCTCCACGCTCAAGGGATGCAACGGTAAAGACGGAATCGTTTATCGGTATGTTGTAATGCACGTCTTTCATTTCGATGACGGTCGAATGATTCGTCCTGACGTTTACCATCGTCATTTTTCCGATCGTCCATATACCGTCGATTTTTTCAATGTTTGTGCATTCGAGTTTACGCTGCAGTGCGTTTTGCCGGTCGTAGTATTCGCTTTTTAATAATTTAAAATTATCTTTGCGGATCCATACGATGCGGCGGGGATTTTTTTCCGTTTTATCTTTTGCAGCGCATTCGATTTTCCAGCAGTCGAAGCCGTCGACGGTTTCGGAAGCGAGCACGGTAAACGTATCTTTCGAAAGCGCTCTGTCGCCCATATCGTCGTAGGTAAAATCCGTTCCCATAAAATCGCCGCCGCTTTCGCTGCCGGATATGCGGCGCACTTTTTTCATCGCGGGCATATACAACCAATTGTCGGAATCTTTTTTCGTACCGTCGGCTTTTTCATCGTATTCCCACATCAAATAGCCGACACCAGCGACGTCTTTCGGCGTACGGAAAACGATGACCGTTTTATCGTTATCGCCGTAATCTTTCGTATAATACACGATTTCGCGCACTCGCTGATTACCGGTTTTATTGACGAGCGTCATCGTTGCGGTATAGGTGCCCGTTTTGCCGGTGTCCGCGTCTCGCGCGCGCTTCATAATATCGTAGCCGCTCAAATCCTGTGCGGCGGCCGCGAACACGCAGGCACCGACTGCAAAAAATACGGCAGCTCTTTTTAACAATTTTTCGATCCTTTTCATAGTATCCTCCAAAATCAATATTATTAAGTCGAATATCGAGTTTTGAAAATATTAGTTAAATAAAGCTATGCTTTCGGCGAGAACCCGTCCGCTTAGCCGTGGTCGAGCTTCTAATGCAGGCTTCCGTAAGCCTAACGCTCGAAACGGCACGCAGCCGGAACCTCGCCTCCGCACCATTTTATTTATTTTCAAAACTCACCATTCAATTGATGCGCGAAACGGTTGGAAAATTATCATGTTTCGACGCATTGTTTTCTTTTGCATCCGCTTCTTTTCCGAACGACTCTGCCGAAAACAGCAGCACCGGCGTCAACGTATAATCGGCGATAAGAGCTGCAGCGAGTCCGACGACGCTCAGCAATCCGATGCGGAACAGCATACTTATCGAACTGAACATATACATCGAAAACATCGCGCACAGGATAACCGTCGTCGCAATCATCGATCGACCGATCTTGACAAATGAATCGACGACCGCTCTGTGATAATCGCCCGTCGCTTCGTATTCAAGTTTGACGTGATTCGTAAAGTGGATCGTATCGTCAACCGCAATACCGAGTATCATCGGCATAATCGTCATCGTGAGCATATCGAGCGGATATCCGAAAAAACCCATGAGCCCGCCGACGAGCAGTACCGGGGCGGCGTTCGGGATCATGCCGATAAATCCCGTATGGATACTCGAAAACACGATTATCAAAAGGAGTAAAATTATTATAAACGAACCGCCGAGCGATTTCAATTCGCCGGTAACGAGCGTGTGATTCATTGTCGCAAAACCGACGATTTCGCCGATGCAGAAAACTTTCGCACCGGGAAAATAACGAGAGCCGAGAGAACGCGCATCGACTATGTCCGCATCGATCGCGTTCGCATCGTATTCTTTCAATTCGACGTGTACGTATGCAGTGCTGCAGTCGTCGCTCATCCATGAGGAAAGATTTTCGCCGCCGGATAATTCGTACAGGAATAACAGCTGCGTTAAAAAATCCCGCTCTTTCGGAATCGTATAAAACGCAGGATCGTCGCCGTTCAGCGTGCGGTTCATCTCTTTTACGATGTCGGTTACGGATGTGACGCGCGGTTTCGTACCCGATATCTTCGTGAGCCTGAGTTTGCCGAGGGCGGCTCCCAAATCGTCGAGCGCCTGCATATTTTCGGGCTCTTTAAATGCGTCGGCTTCAGGAAGTTCGATCATCACTTCGTACGAATATTGGTTGCCGAGTTTCGAATTCATAATGGAAATCATGCGTTCGACATACGGAACTTTTTTACCCATCATGCCGACGTAGTCCATATTCACTTCAATGCGGAACATATAGAAAACGGATGCCGCTGTGATCGCCCCTCCGACGATGAGGATCGGCAGTCGGTGTCGGAGCACTTGTTCGCCGAAGCGTCCGTATACGGCATCGACTTTTTCGTGAAACGCTTTTATGCGCGCTTCCCGCCGTAACGCTTTTTGTGAAGGCGATTTTGCCGCCGCGGGGGAGTCCTTTCCGTAGCTGTACAAAACCGGAAGCAGCACGATGACGTACAGATAGATGATAAAGACGAGTGCGGAACAGGTACCGCCGAGCCAACGCAGCGCACCGATGCCGGCGGTAAAAAACGAAATAAAGGATGCCATCGTCGTGATGACGGTAAATAAAATCGGCCAGCCGGTCGTTTTCACCGCAGCGACGGCAGCGGCTTTGCGGCTGCCGCAGCTGCGGAATTCGTAATTGAACCCGTTGATATAGTGAATCGCATAACCGACGGAAAGCGCCATGCCGAGCAGTATCGGCAGTGTCAGAAGATTTTCTCCGGCAATGATGCCGAACCAGCCGGAAAAGCCGAATACCGTACCGATACCGCCGACGGTTGCAAAGATCGGAACGAGCACTCCCCGCACCGAACGGATGAACAAAATCAAACAGACGAGCATGACGATAAAGCCCGTGATGATACGCCATTTCATATCGTGCCTTACCGCGCGGCTTTCTTCCGTTTCGATGTAGCCGACGCCGCTGCCTTTGAACGTGTAAGCGTCGCTTTTAAATTCATCCGCCTCGACGATCGGGATCGCAGCGTCGCCGACTTTGTACATATCCGCATAATCGTCGTCGTAAGGCGTCAGCGAAAGAACCACCCACGTCTCTTTCGCGTCGTCGGATACGATATTGTTGACGAGCGATTCGCGGCTCATGATAAACGCTTTTTTTTCAGCGAGCTCCGTTCGTTCTTTTTCCGTCATCTGCGAAAGCCCTTTGCCGCCGCCGGGGATGCCGTCTTTAAACGGATTGCTGACTTCGATACCTTCTTCCGTGCCTTGCGAAACGGTCAAACGCATAAGCGACGTAACTTCATCCGCGAACGGTACTTCCGCTTCGAGGCGCTTGCCGAGCCGGTCGATCGCGGAAAGCACTTCAGGGTCGAACACGTCGTCGGCTTCGACGAGCACGGCGACGACGTCGGTGTTTCCGAACAATTCTTTAAATCTGTCGTTTGCGGCTTTTTGCTCTTTGGAATTGGTAATCCACTGATCTTCGTCGTCTTCCGATTTAAACCTCGGCAAGCCGGCAAAGCCCGCAAGCGTAATAAGGGCGATTGCGATTAAAAATGCCGTCCGATGCTTTATTTGAAAACGTCCGATTTTTTCGAATCGCACATTGATTTTGTTTACCGTCATACTATTCCCCGATAAAACGTACACGCTTAAAAGTTACACATTGCTAACTACATCATTAAATATGCTATGCGAAACTTGATCTTTTGTCAACAGAAAATAGTGCTAACAAGCGGACGAGTAACCGGTAAAAAAAAGCGACTCTAGGCAAATAAATTACTTCATTATAATAGGCCCATTTGAGAAATATTGTGATTGTTTCGATACTTGAGTTTACATCTTAGAAGCAAACTTCTGTGCGTGATCACCGGAAAAAATGCTTTACATCTTTGTGTGTAATTTCACCGACACACTTCATAACAACTTAGCAATATAGCGGGGGCAGGACTTGAACCTGCGGCCTCCGGGTTATGAGCCCGACGAGCTGCCAACTGCTCTACCCCGCGTCGTATGTTCTATATATAATATTGCTTATCGATTAAATAGTCAAGAGCGTACTTTTTACCCTTAAATTTATTGCTACTCTGTACATCTCCCCTTTAAAAACAAAAAAGCCACTCCGACGCGTTCGATTTCGGAACGTTCGGAGCAGCTGTGTTTATCGGCCTCTGCCGTTTACGACAATTTCACCGAAGTAAGCTCAGCACATTTTGACTAGATTGGTTCGCTTGTGCGATCATAGCCGTGCCAGCCTGTGAGAGAACGTTGTCTCTCGTGAAGTTAACCGTTTCTTTTGCCATGTTGGCGTCGCGGATGCGGCTCTCCGATGCTTGGAGGTTTTCCGCACCGATATCAAGACCGACGATTGTCTTTTCGAGGCGGTTTTGATATGCACCGAGGTCGGCACGCTGTTTGTTGATCTTTTTAATCGCTTCGTCGAGCGTACCGATTGCGCGGTTCGCTTCATCCGGCGTTTCAAGCGTCATAATCGATTCGTCGCCGACGTTGCGCAAACCGAGCGCCATCGCCGACATCGTACCGATGTAGACTTGCGTGCGCTGATCCATGTTTGCGCCGATGTGGAACCACATCGAACCGGTGACCGTGTTTTCTCCCGTCGGGCGGGCAAAGCGGCCGGTAAGCATGTTCATGCCGTTAAACTGCGCCGCGCTTGCAACGCGATCGACTTCGGCAATGAGCGAAGAAACTTCGACTTGGATCTGCATGCGGTCTTCCGCGCTGTAAATACCGTTGGAAGACTGAACAGCCAGTTCACGGATGCGCTGGATGATGTCGGTCGTTTCCTGCAGATAACCTTCCGTCGTCTGAATGAACGAAATGCCGTTCTGCGCGTTCGTCGACGCTTGATTCAAGCCGCGGATCTGGCTGCGCATTTTTTCGGAAACGGCAAGGCCGGAAGCATCGTCTCCTGCACGGTTTATTCTCATACCAGAGGACAGCTTTTCCATGTCTTTCTGTTGGGAAACCTCCGTGAGTCCCTCAGCGCGAGTTGCAAACATAGCGCTCATATTGTGATTGATAACCATAAGTAATCTCCTTCAGCTTTGGTATCAGACAAACCGTACTCGGCTTGTTTTGGTTTTATCACCTTACATACTAATCATCGGAATTCGGCAAAAAGACATTAGCGTTTTTTTTTAATTTTTTTGAGGGAATTATATAATAAATCAACCGTACAAAAAACCGTATTCGCCGACAAAACGTGTAACGAAAAAATCGGCGCGTTCTCGACAGCTGCCGCACTGCGGCGATCGATACCGCCTATCACGCAAAAGGTCCTTCCGGGAGCTGTCTGCGAAGCGTATCTTTGACGACATAGCCTTTTTCGTTGCACGTACCGTAATAATCGAAATAACCGCGGTCGAGGGCGATCGGAAGCCATACGCGGCAGTCGACGGACATTTTGCCGAACGGCAATTTTTTGCTGTTTACCCAATAGGGCAGATTTTTGTCGGTTTCTTTGATCGTACCGGCAAACTCGTCGGCGACAAACACATAGCAGCGCAAGTCGCGGCCGGGAAGTGCAAAATTCAATCTTCCGTGACAGCGCACCTCTTCGACAGCAAGTCCCGTCTCTTCGAGCGCACACCGTTTGCATGCAGCGACGGGATCTTCCCCCGTTCTCAAACGCCCCATAGCTCCCGACACTTTTCCCGATCCTTTTTCGATATGCTTCCGTTCGATGAGCAGCACCTGATCCCTCTCGTTTACGATAAAACACAGTACGACGTATTCGTCGGGTTTCCACGCAGCCCATTCGTCGTCGAATTCTTTTTGAATATCGGCTTCCGTTTTCGGCGCAAGTTCCGGATGCGCTTCAATAAAACATGCGCCGCAGATATTTTCATCGTTTGTGAGCATCTGCGTAATCGTCAATCGCTTTCCGCATTTTTGACAGCGGCTTTTAAAAGGCCACGTATAGCGGCGGAGCAAAAATCCCGTAAAAACAACCGCGATAAAACCGGGAATCGCAAAATACGGATTCCAATGCATTCCTTGAATCAAAAGTAAAAACGCCAAATAACAAAGCGCGAGCATGAGCATGATAAACACCGCGCGCCGCTTTTTTACCGATACGCGTCCGACCCGCTTTTGATTGAAATAGACGAGGGCAAAGACCGCAAGCAAAAACAAATAATTTTCGATTACTTTTTGTATGATTTTTTCCATAAATAATAAAAAAAGAAATCTTGTAAAAAGCAAAAAAAGCTGCCCGAAAGCTTCGGTTTCAGGCAGCTCCGATCGGCGGATGTTTTACCGAGTATCCGCAGGGCGCCGAGCGGTGAATGTTTTGCCGGACAGTCGTGTGTCACCGAACAGCCGGCAGGGCACCGCACAAAAGCGGAAAATACTCGGCCGTTTTATATTACTCGATAACCATGACCGACACGCCGTCGGGAATCGCGGTTATCGTCGCATTCGGATTGCCACAAAGTTTTTCGGCTTCTTTCATCGCTTCTTCGAGGCTGTGCGCGGGGATCATGTGCAGAGCGCGCACCGTTTCATCGGGAGCGTCCGAAACGTAAATCACGCGCGCCTTTTGTAAAATGCGGATAAAAATCTGCGTCTGCCATTGATCGGGCTTCGTTTCGTTTCTGCCGCGGCTCATAAAAAGATCGAGCGTCTTTTGAATATCCGGCTCGTCGGCCATCTGGTGATAAAATCCTTCGCCTCCGTGACCGTCGTTCGACTTTGCAAGCATAATGATGACGCCGTCTTTTTTGACCGTCGCTTCCGCCGCCGTCATGCCTTTTACCGCTTGGTAAATATTCTGATCGAGAGGATAGCCGCCGTTCGTCGATATGACGATGTCCGCAGGCAACGCGTCGACTTTACACAGCGACGAAAGGAAATCGCAGCCTTTTTTATGTGCCGATTCGACATCGCCTGCAACCGCATAGATCGCTTCTTTTTTTTCGTTGATGACGACGTTGACGATAAACGCGAGTTTCGCCGCGTGTGCCGCCCACACCATATCTTTATGAATCGGATTTCCTTCGAGGATACCGGTACGAGAATGCACGTCGGCGATGAATTCGGAACAGTGATTTGCAAGCACGGTTGTGCGACTCGCCACGCCGGGAAGCACGCTTTTGCGCCCGCCAGAAAAACCGGCAAAAAAGTGCGGTTCGATAAAACCTTCCGCGACGAGCAGATCGGCATCGACTGCAAGCTTATTGATAATGCACTCTCCGCCGCTCGGCAGCGTTCCGATTTTTACGAGCGGAGAATTGTCGCAGTCGTGAACGACGATTTTTTCGTTCTTGACGATTTCTTCGCCGAATTTATCGATGAGTTCTTCTTTTGTCGAAAGCCTGTGACAGCCGGTCGAAATGAGAATCGTAATGTCGGCGTTCGGGTTTCCTTTTCGGATTTCGGCAAGCATCGGCGGAACGATTACTTTGCTCGGAACGGGGCGCGTATGATCGCTTGCGATGAGCACGATATTGTTTTTCCCTTCGGCGAGTTCCGAAAGTTTTTTCGTACCGACGGGATTTTCAAGCGCTTCGGCGACGAGCGCTTCCGGCGTATTTTTTGCCGTATAGTGATGAAGGTTCGAAACGATGACGCCCTTCAAGCGTTCGTCGGGAATATCGATTTTCAAAAATTCTTTTCCGTATGGAAACGACAGATTCATATATACCCCCATAAAAACAAAAGCCGCACGGTGACGGCTTTCATTATTTAAATTTTCGGCTCGCGCTTTACTTCTTTTTCAAGCGCCGCATCTTCGGAAGCGAGCGGCACATCGTAATTGATAAGACCGTGTTTTTCTTCGTACTTATACAGCGCGTTGACGACGAGCGGCGTAACGATAGCCGTGACGATAACCGCAGCGGCGCATTGTGCCGTAGCCGCGGCGGCATAGGGTTCCCATGTCGGATCGACGGCGGCGATGGCGGCAGGTGTTCCGACGGAATTTCCCGCCGCCGTACCGACCGCGGCTCCTACCGCGCAGCTTCGGCGGTTCTTTTTGCGAATAAGCAATTTGTAGATAAAATACGTCGGAATACCCGTCCACAAGACGGTAAGCAGACCGATAAGGATACCCGGGATGCCGGCCGTGATAAAGGTTTTAAAACTCATACCGGCGCCGAGCGGAAAAGCGAAGAGGAAAATCGATATGAGCATACCGGGCTTTAAAAAATCGCGCATTTTATCGTCGAGGTTTCCGAGTATCATGCCGACGATAATCGGGAAAATACATGCGAACAAAGCCTTCGCAGGAATCGTTGCGACGCCGCCGAGTCCCATAAAAAGCATTTCATAAAACGGACCGTCGTTTGAAGAGATGACGGCGATGGCGCCGACATCGGTTTTGTCGCCGTATTTCGTAGCGAGTGCAGTGTATAAACCTCCGTTCGAATTCGACATACAGCCGATAAGGCCGAGCGGCGTCATGCCGAGCACAACAGCGCCGGGGCCGCCGATCCGCGCGAGGATAACGCCGATCGATACGCCGAACAACACTTTGCTCGTATTGATGACGACGCCTTTATACAGTGCCTGTCCCGCACTGCGGAATTGAATTTGCGCACCCGAACAAAGGAACAGCACTGCAATAAGACAGTTACCGCCGTTTTTGAAAAGCGCCGTCGTAAAGCTTCCGATCTTCAAAAAATCCGGAAAGAGCGTGTTAACGGTCACTCCGAGAATCAACGGAACGACCATCAATCCGCCGGGGATTTTGTTAATGGTATCAAGGATTTTGACTTGCCCGAGTTTCATAGTTTCCTCCGCGATAAAGTAATATATAATTATAAACCCCGACTTTAAACGCTGTCAAGGAAAATAAAATCTCGCACACACGGAACGCGCCGGATCGCCCTGCACGCTCTCATACGGGTTCGTATTTGCAGCACACCGAACAGCCGGTAACGATGACGTGCTTTTTACCGTCCTTCGTTTTATTAAAAAGTCGTGCGACGAGGTGTCCTTCCGGCGGAACTTCTTTATGACATACGGGACATACCCGTTTTACACCCGGCTCGGGTTTCGGATAACAGTGCGGACAGCCGAGGATGATGCAGCGCTGATCGCTTACCGTCATCGGCCGGAACACGCGCGAATACAAATCTTCTTTGTATAACGGCGAAGCGCAAAGCGGACAATTCGCAAACGAATACATCTTTTGCCGCGTACCGGCCGTTTTACGCTTATCGCGTTCCGTCAATTTAATAAAATACCGCAGCGCAAAGATAATAATAAGCGCCGCACATCCGATCAAAATATAATCGAGCATACGGAAAGTATAGCACGTTTCGAGCAAAGGATAACAGCTCGGCTTTTAGATACCCGCTTCGATTTATTCGCGCGGAGCGGTTAATTATTCCGGAACTCTGCGGCGTGTTTGTCGATTTTCGCCGAGCTACAGCGATCACGGAGAAACCTGCTACAATACAAAGGCTTCGAGAAAATCGGCAATGCCGTCTTCATCGTTGCTTTTGCGCGTCACGTACGCGGCCGCTTCCCGAATCTGCGGAAGACCGTTCAACATCGCGACTCCGTGCGCCGTCATGCGAAGCATCGATTCGTCATTCATGCTGTCTCCGAACGCCATCGTTTCGCTTCGCGCTATGCCGAGCTTTTGCGCAAGGTAGAGCACCGCTTCGCCCTTGCCGCAGTCCGGCGGCATCACTTCGAGAAAAAACGGCTTACTGATAAAGAAGTCGGCTTTGCCGCGAAATTTTTCGCGCAGGAAGGGAATAAAGTCATCGATGTCTTTCGGATCCGCGGAAATCAGCATCTTTGCATATCCGCGCTTCAAAAACGACGGAAAATCGTCGACGACTTTCAGCGGAAGCCCCGAAATGTCCGAATCGAGGTGCGACCATTTTGTATCGACGGAAGCATAGATCGTAGAAGCACTGTACACTTGCGCACAAAGTCCGCGTTTTTCCGCTTCGCGAAATATTTCCAAGAGTACGTTGCCGTCAAGCTTTTTTGAAAAGAGCGGCTCGCGCGTATGCAAATCGAATACGACCGCTCCGTTGAGCGCGATGACGTATCTGCCGGTTTGCAAACCCGCGATATCGAGCCGCCTGACAAACGGAAGGATGCCGCTTTCCGCGCGGCCGGAACAGATGACAACAAAGATACCCCGTGCAGCGGCGGCGCGCAGCGCGGAAACCGTACGCGGCAAAATCGTCAAATCGCGGTTTAAAAGCGTATCGTCCAAATCGAGTGCGATGAGTTTGACGGCAAGTTTCCCGTGCGGCAGTTTTTCGTGCATCATGAACGAATGGTAGCGGCGAAGCGAACTCGTGTCAATCGACAGACCCGGCATATCACACAGCCGGGCACGGTCGCATTATCCTTTGATGCCGGCATACATTCGCAAAAACGCAGTAACAAAGGTTCGGAGACGGGATAGACGATTTCCATAACCGCGCCGCCGAGAGAAATGATACCTGCCGGCGTCGATTCATACGAGAGACCGACCGCATATTCGCCTTCGTTTACAAGATTGAACACGTCTTTTGAAGAATTGGTTTTAAAGCTTTGCCCCATAATCTTTTCGACATAGGCCCGGCCTTTCGCGTCGTCAAAGGTATCTCCCATACATGCGAGCATGGTCTGAAGCTGCCGCCAGCCGGATGAGGCCGCCGCGGGGTCTGCCAGGATGATTTTACCCTTGAGCTTCGGATTGAGACAATCCTGATAACCTTTTACCGTAACACCCAATTTCTTCAAGATTTTCGGATTCACGACGAGACACATGAGCTGAATGTCCCAATATGTATAATAGCCTGACTTGTCGTGAAAGAGCTGTTCGTTTTCGACGGTCGATGTATACGGCTGAAGCACATCGTGATACTTTGTTCCATCCGCGGCGAACATACCGCCGACAATGCAGTCGGCCTTGCTCGACGTATCCGCGCGTATCTTCGTTACAAGCGTACCGACGGGATCGGCTACAATCTCAACTTTGCACTTCGGATAGAGTTTGTTCCAGAGATCGAGAATAATCTGTTGCTGCGTTTCTTCAAAGGTCGTATAGATCGTTACGACACCGGTGACTTCGTCGGCGCTCTTTGCCCATGCAGGGCGAGGACCCGCGCTTGCCGGGATCGATATCGTTTATCTCCCGATCGTCAAAATAAATTTTGCCGCCTTCAATGCTGTTGAAACCGGCGATCATCCGCAAAAGCGTCGTTTTGCCGCAGCCTGACGGCCCGAGCAGCGTAAACAATTCTTCGTTGTGAACCTTGATCGAAAGGTCGGGGATAACGACGCTGCCGTCTTCAAACTTTTTCAGCGCATTCCGTACCGTAATCGCTACACTCATTGCAGTCTTCCGAAAAATTATTAATCATTAAAAACTATCAATCGTATTGTAAAGCGCAACGGTGCACATCGTCGTAAAAAACGGCGGCGTTTTCCGTCAGTTTTTTAAACACGGACGGACATCGCTTTCGGCAAAAACGGAACAGACGTCGCCTTTTCACTCGTACAAAAAACACGCGACGCTGTGATCGGCAGCCGCTTGTGCGGGTTTTACGAACTTAGGCTGGCACTGTTTGCATTTTTCCATGCGGTTCGGACAGCGGTCGTAAAAATAACAGCCCGGACGCTGTGTGTCGGGAGAAGGTACGTCGCCTTTCAATATGATGCGCTGGCGCCGACGCTCGACTTTCGGATCGGGGATCGGAACGGCGGAAAGCAGCGCTTTTGTATACGGATGGAGCGGATTCGCGTAGAGATCTTTATAGCCGCCCGTTTCAACGATTTTTCCGAGATACATGACGGCGATTCTATCGGAAATGTATTTGATAACCGCCAAATCGTGCGCGATAAACAGATACGACAGCTCCATCTCTTTTTGAATGTCTTTAAAAAGATTCAGCACTTGCGCCTGGATCGAAACGTCGAGGGCGGAAACGGGTTCGTCGGCGAGTATGAGGCGAGGTTTCAGCGCAAGCGCACGCGCGATACCGATGCGCTGCCGCTGACCGCCGGAAAATTCGTGTGGAAATCTGTTTTTGAAAAATTTCGAAAGTCCGACGAGTTCCATGAGGTGTTCGACACGGGACGTAATGTCGGCTTCCGATACGTCGAGCAAACCGTACTTTTTATAAATGCGCATCGGTTCGGCGATGATTTCCGACGTCGTCATGCGCGGGTCGAGCGATGAATACGGATCCTGAAACACGAGCTGCATATCGCGGCGGACGGCGACCATTTCGGAGCGCTTCATCTTCGTCAAATCTTTTCCGTCGAGCATTACTTTTCCCGCAGTCGGCTTGTACAGATGCGCGACCGTCCGCACGACGGTCGATTTACCGCAGCCCGATTCGCCGACAAGTCCGAGCGTTTCGCCCTTCGCTATGTCAAAACTGATGCCGTCGATCGCATAGATATATTTTTTTTTGCCGCCGAAAAGGCCTTCGTTTCCGTCGGAAAAATGCATTTTCAAATCATGCACTTCAAGGATGTTGTCGCTCATTTTGTCGTGTCCTCTGCGGTGAGTGTTCCGCCGTCTTTTTGCGCATAGAGCCAACACGCCGCGTGGTGCGTGCCGGAAAACTGCACAACCGGCGGATAGCGGTTTTTGCACACGGGCAGTGCCTTATGGCAGCGCGGATAAAACGGACAACAGTCGGGTAAATCGACGACGTTCGGCGGCTGCCCGTCTATTGAAAAGAGCCGGCTTTCATCGTCGCGGTCGAGGCGCGGCACCGATTTGATAAGCCCCTGCGTATACGGATGCTTCGTATCGTAAAAGATATCTTCGGTCGTACCGCGTTCGACGATACGTCCTGCATACATGACGACGATCGTATCGCACACGCCGGCAACGACGCCGAGCGAATGCGTTATTAAAATGACGGCCGTTCCGAGCCGGTGCGTCAAATCCTGCATCAAATCGAGTATCTGCGCCTGAATCGTCACGTCGAGCGCGCTCGTCGGCTCATCGGCAATGAGTATGTCGGGATTGCATGAAAGCCCCATCGCGATCATGACGCGCTGGCGCATACCGCCGGAAAATTGATGCGGGTATCCGTCGATGCGTTTTTCCGCTGCGGGAATGCCGGTGAGCTTCAGCATTTCGATTGCTTTTTCTTTTGCGGCTTTTTTGTTAAGCCCCTGATGCAGACATATCGTTTCGATCATCTGCGTTGAAATCCGAAGGTACGGATTGAGAGATGACATCGGATCCTGAAAGATCATCGCGATTCTGTCGCCGCGTATTTCCCTCAGGCGCGCATCGCTCATCTTTAACAAATCTTCGCCGTAAAACAGCACTTCCCCGCCTTCGATTTTTCCCGGCGGCGTTTGAATCAAATTGATAATGGAAAGATTCGTAACGCTTTTTCCCGATCCGGATTCGCCGACGAGTCCGAGCGTTTCACCTTTGTGCAGATCGAAAGTCAAACCGTCGACGGCTTTTACGACTCCGGCGTCGGTATAAAAATAAGTGCGGAGGTCTTTTACCTGTAAAATCACTTCGTCCGTCATATATGCCTCACACCCTGTTTTTCGACTGCGGATCGAATGCGTCGCGCGCGCCGTCGCCCAAAAAATTCATCGCAAACAAAAACACCGTCATGACGATTGCCGGCACGAGCAGGCACCACGGATAGAGCGCCATACCCTGTACGCCGTCGGCGATGAGAGAACCCCATGACGCAAGCGGTGCCGAAATACCGAGCCCGAGAAACGACAAAAAACTTTCGCTCATGATAAAAGACGGAAGCGACAGCGCCGTATACACGATGATGATGCCGACCGTATTCGGAATGAGGTGATGCATGATGATATACCACGGGCCGGCGCCCATCGAACGGGCGGCGAGGACGAACTCCATATTTTTCAAACTCATCACCTGTCCGCGCACGACGCGGCCGATCGTGAGCCACGATACGAGCGCGATCGCGATAAAGAGGATAGCGACGTTTCGCCCGACAATCGCCATCATGATGATGACGACGAGCATGTACGGCAATCCGTACATGACATCCACAAAGCGCATGAGAAACGAATCGATTTTACCGCCGGCATAACCTGCAATCGAACCGATGACGATGCCGATGAGAAGCGCGGTTACCGTGCCGATGAGGCCGACCATCATGGAGATACGTCCGCCGTACACCGTGCGCGACAGCATGTCGCGGCCGAGCGAATCGGTGCCCAAAATATAGCGGCGGTTTTGCACGGGATCGGTTTTATTGCGTTCTTCGATCGAAGCGATCACCGCTTGTTCTTCCGCAGTGTATTCGCTGCGCTTGTCCTTTGCCATGACTTTTGCAAAATACGCTTTGCGCGCCATGAGCTCCACTTCGCCTGCACGGCGAAACGACGGCGGAAGATTCGTGTGATTCAACTCCTGCTGCGCATACGGATAAAACGGCAGCACCGGCGCAAAAAGCGCAACGAGCGCATAGACGACAACGATCCAAAAACTCGCGTACGCCATTCTATTTTTCCGCAGACGGTTCCACGCATCCGCCGTCAGCGACACCGATTTCATCTCCTGATTAAATTCGTTTGTCGCTTTTTTTTCTTTTTTAATCATAGCGTTTTAATATTCCCGTTATTTATAAGAGATTCTCGGATCGAGGAATCCGTACAAAATATCGACGATAAGGTTCATGAGAATGAGGATTCCCGAATATACGATGACAGTGCCGAGGATGAGCGTATAATCGCGGTTGAGCGCCGATTTAACAAAAAAATTTCCGATACCCGGCACGAGGAACACTTGTTCGACGACAACCGAGCCGGTAACGATGCCTGCAAACGCGGGGCCGAGATAGCTTACGACCGGAAGCAGTGCACCCTTGAGCACGTGCTTTACCATGACGACTGAATTTTTCAAACCCTTTGCGCGGGCGGTACGCACGTAATCGGAACGCAGCGTTTCGAGCACGCTCGCACGAGTCAAGCGCGCGATCGACGCAAAGCGCGGAAGCGCGAGCGTAAAAGCCGGCATAATGAGGGTTTTCCAGCCGTAGCGCCCCGTAATCCAGCCGGACGTCGGAAGCCACTTGAGCGTAAGCGCAAAAACAAACACCGCGACCGGCCCTACGACGAACAGCGGCACCGAAAGTCCTACGCTCGCAAAGGACATCGTCGTGTAATCGACCCACGTGTTTTGTTTTACCGCGGAAATGAGTCCAAACGTAATACCGAACAGCATCGCAAGCGCGAGGGCGATGATGCCGAGAACAAGCGAATTCGGCATGCTCGAACCGATCAGCTGATTGACCGTAAAATCTTTATTTTTAAACGACGGCCCCAAATCGCCGTGGAGGACATTGCCGACATAGCGCAGGTACTGTTTAAACAGCGGTTCATCCATGTGATATTGCTTTTCGAGATTGGCGAGAATTTCCGGAGGTACTTTTTTTTCACTCGCAAACGGACCGCCCGGCGCAAGCCGAGTGATAAAAAAACTCAGAGTTATGATAACGAAAAGCGTCGGAATGAGCCCCAGCAAACGTTTTATAATAAATTTTACCATATACAGTACTCCGGCATAAAAAAACGGAACAGCCGTTTTAGGCCGTTCCGTTTATTGTACCAGAAAATTATATTTTCTGCAATTTATTTTTGAATTTATTTCAGAACGTTCACACCTTTTATTTTTTCGGTTTTATCCCTACATACGAATGAATATCGAGGACGTTCGAGTACCAGCCTTCCCATTTATTCAAATCGATAAGACACTGCGAAACGTAGATGTACATCGGGATAACCGCCGCATCGCGTGCGATTGCAATCGACTCCGCTTTTTCAAGCACTTTCATGCGCGCAGCTCCCGCCGGCATACGAGCGGCGTCACTGACGAGCTTATCGAATTCGGGAACGTTGTAGCGTCCGTCGTTGTTTCCGCTGCCTGTTGTCAAAAGTTCGAGGAAGTTCGACGGATCTTTGTAGTCGCCGATCCACCCTGCGCGCGCGATTTCAAAGTCGTTCGCCTGCCGCTTTGTCAGGAACGAATTCCATTCCATGTTCTGCAGTTCGACGTCGATGCCGAGATTTTTCTTCCACTGCTGCTGCACCCATTCGGCGGTTTTTTTGTGCTTTTCGTTTGTATTGAAAATATACGTGAGTACCGGAAAGCCCTTGCCGTCGGGGTAACCCGCTTCCGCAAGCAATTTTTTAGCGCCGACCGCATCGAACGAAAATCCCTTCGGCGGCGTATAACCCGCCATTTCGGGAACGAAGGTACCGGTCGCCATTTCTCCGCCCTTCGTTACTTTTTCAACGAGTTCTTTCGTATCGAGGGCGAGGATGAGCGCTTTGCGCACGCGGACGTCTTTGAGCGTTTTATTGTTTACGTTGAAAAACGCATAATACGAACCGAGGTACGGCGCACACTGGTAATCGTCGCGGAGCGCAACTTCGTCGATTAAATCCGGCGGAATATGGGCGCTCGACGAGTTCCAATCGATTTCGCCGTTTTTATATTTGTTGTACGACGTAACGCTGTCTTCGATCGGCAAAAACGTAATGCGCGACAAAAATATATTCTCTTTGTTCCAATACTTATCGTTCGGTACAACGGTAAGCTTATCCTGCGGCACCCACGATTCGAGTACAAAAGGACCGTTGCCGACGAAGTTTTCTTTTTTAATCCATTCGGAACCGTATTTTTCTATGGCATGCATCGGAAGCGGCGCGAACGCATAGTGCGCCATCATATCGATCGCATAGGGGACAGGTCCCACGAGCGTCACTTCGAACGTATAATCGTCGACGGCACGGATTCCGACGGAAGTTTCGGGCGCTTTTCCTTCGTTGTATTCTTTCGCACCTTTAATAACCAACGCCGGCATATACGCGTAGACGGCTGCCGTTTTCGGCGACATATAATAGAGCCACGAATCGACAAAGGTTTTCGCCGTAATCGGCGTACCGTCGCTCCACGTCGTTTTACGCAGATGGAACGTCACAACGGTGTTGTCCGCACTGCGCTCCCAGCTTTCCGCAACGCCCGGAACGGCTTCGCATGTTTTAACGTCGTAGCCGACAAGCCCTTCGAACAGCGCCAAATAAATACGATGTTCGGGCACGCCTTCGATCTGCGTCGGGTCGATCGACTGCGGTTCGGCACCGTTGCTGATAGTAAACTCGGCACCTGAAGCGCTTTTTTTACCGCACGCCGAAAAACACAGCACGGCGGCACAGAGCGCAAGAACCCATACCGATAGCTTTTTCATATAACCTCCATAAAAACTTTTGCGAATGTATTGTACAAAGTATTCGGTTAAATGTCGAGAAAAAAAATGCTCTCCGTCGGATTTTTTGAAATGCGAAATTCGTGCGGCCATATCGGCCGGTATATAACGATTTTTCTTTTTACGCTATATTCTACCTATGAACGATTACATCGGATTCGATATCGGCGGAACGAAATGCGCGGTCGTCGCCGCACGTGCTGACTGGGCGAACGATGCGTGTACGATTGTCGCACGGAAGCAGATCGCGACCGAACGTGTGCCGTGGCAAAAAACGCTCGACGCGCTTATCGCTGCGGCAAAAAGCATCATCGCCGAATATTCGCTGCATCCGGCGGCGGCAGGTATCAGCTGCGGCGGCCCGCTCGACGAAAAGGCGGGGCTTGTCATGTCACCGCCGAATCTTCCCGGTTGGGATGCGGTTCCCGTCACGGAGTATATTTCCGAACGGCTTTCCATTCCCGCATTTTTGCAAAACGATGCAAACGCGTGTACCGTCGCCGAGTGGAAATTCGGTGCGGGAAAAGGTACGCGCAACCTCATATTTTTGACCTTCGGAACGGGACTCGGAGCAGGGCTCATCCTCGACGGCCGGCTCTACGAAGGTGCGAACGGACTCGCAGGAGAAGCAGGGCATATCAGGCTCGCCGAAAACGGCCCGCTCGGTTACGGAAAGTTCGGATCGTTTGAAGGATTTTGTTCCGGAGGCGGCATCGCGCGTCTCGGTCGATCGATGGTGTCGGATGCAAAAAAATCGGGCGAACGATCGGTACTGCTCGCCGTGCCGGACGAAACACTCACGGCAAAAACGATCGCAGAAGCTGCCGATTCGGGAGACAAGCTCGCACGGCGCATCTACGCGCGCTCCGGGGAATACCTCGGACGCGGACTCGCGCTTTTAATCGATTTATTAAATCCCGAATGCATCGTCATCGGAAGCATATTTGCGCGCTCGGAAAATCTTTTGCGCCCTTCGATGGAGCTCGCCGTAGAAAGAGAAGCGCTCGAAGTTCCGCGAAAAAGCTGCCGCATCGTACCCGCCGCACTCGAAAACGCCATCGGCGACTATGCGGCGATTGCAGCCGCTTGCAAAAACGGATAAACGAAGTGTGCCGATCCGTACAACTGCTATCAATTCCAAAAAAAATTGACAATTTATTATAGTAAAAACTGATGTTTTTTGTGGTCTTTTTCGGGGTATTTTGGGGCTATTCGGGTTTATTTTGTTCTTTTTCTTGCGGATAATCGGGTAATATAATGTCATTTGCCAAGTAATTTTGCTGTATGTATTTTATAACATCGGAGCGAAGATAAACAGGATCTTCTCCTGTGATTTTTATGGGAATAAATCGCCCAGAGGCGAGCAATCGTGAAACCGAGGCAGCTGAAACTCCCAGTGCAACGGCAATTTCTGCCGGTGACATAAGTGCCGGTATACGAGGAAAATAATCAAAATTTACGTCATTAATCTGCTGCTCGTTTTCCATTTACTTTTCATTATCCCTGTATTTTGATTACGTAAAATTTAATAACCCATACATCGGGATTGCTGTTCCAATCACAATCTTTTTTATCTTTTATACTTTGCCACGTCTTAAAAAATCCGACACGGTAACTTTTCTTTATACGCAAGTCTCCGTTTGGAAAACGTGCGGCCAGCGATAAAGGCATCTGCTTGAGATCGAAAAGATTGTACGGTTCGGCACCTTCCGCTTTCGCGTCTGCTTCAGTTATATCCTGTAATTTTTCCTTATGTATCGCATCCACTTCTAAAAATATGCGTGCTGCTATTTTCGGCATAAAAATAGCCGGATGCCAATCGAAATTAAAATCCGATTCCGTGCAGTTGTCATAGATGGAATCGGCGCGATAAAGATACGATCCATCGCAGACAGGTGCCCATGTTTCACGAACATATAGCGTATCGCCGGAGTGAAATGGAAGTTTATCATTCTTTGCGATACGTCTTGTTTGTGTCTTTGTACCTGTAACAATTGCCCTTACCATTTCGATATTAAATAAAATGGGTTTCATATCGGTTCTCCTTTTCGTTTTCTTAATCCATGAGTGCCTTGATGTCCGTTTGCGTTACGCCCATGCTGATGAGCAGCAGAGTACAGTAGCCGATAATATCTGCAACATCATTAATACGCGGTGTATTGTCCGTGTTAGTCATAATGCGGCCAAGTTTATCGTCAAGCCTAATCAGGATCGAATTTCGAGCATCGCCTTTATAAAAAATCTTTTTCGGATTGAGTGCTGAATCTCCATATCTTCGATTCTTATACAGCAGCAAGTCTCGTATCGCTTCCGTGAGTTCGGCAATCTTTTGTTGTGTCGGCATAGTATCTGTATTCATTTTTTATTCCTTTTATATTCTTGCTTTCGTATATCCTTAATAGTCATTTTTATTTTAGCCGTATTAGAAAACTCATTTTTTCAATCTACCCCGCCGCTTCACGGAATAAATCCTGCTTGCTTTCTGCAAGCGCAGTTTTAATGCGGTTTTCGGCAATCGCAAAATAGTTATCGTCAAGTTCCATGCCTATAAACCTACGGTCGGTATTGATACATGCAACACCGGTCGTACCGGAGCCCATACAATTATCAAGAACGGTATGCTGTTCTTTCGTATACGTTTTTATTAAATATTCCAGTAATGCTATCGGTTTTTGCGTCGGGTGATTTACCTTCTCGTGGGAATTGCTTACGACTGCCGGAAAAGTAAGAATGTTACTTGGGTATTTATAATCTGCATCAAAGCTATACCAATCACGCGGTTCGTATTGCGTCGCAAAACACACTTCACGAGAATTATTTCCGATTGTTCTCCATTGTTTACTTTTCCCTCTTTGTGCTTGACGCACGCGGTCTGATATTCTCGGCTGCATTTGCGGAGTGTATATGTTTTTTCCGTATGAAAAAACAATGATGTCTTCGCTATATTTAAGATGCATCCGTTTCGCATTTCCTATACTGCTTGGTCTGTGTTTTTGCCATGTTAATTTTTCACGCAACATTTTTTTATTGCTACAAATCAATTCGCTGGTAAAAGGTTCGCTTCCAAAAATAATAATAACTCCGCTTTGTTTCAAAATACGTGTATACTGTTTCCACATTAAGTCAAAAGGAATCGGTATATCCCAATCGCATTTTGTTGTTCCATACGGCGGATCGGTTATAATTGCGTCTACACTTGCGTCCGGTATCTTCGGTAAAAGCTCGATGCAATCGCCGTGCAGTAATTTTATTCTGTTATTCATTTCAGTCCTCCTGTTATCACCCTGCTTTTTTGAGCTGCAGATCGGTCTGTTTGCGGCTCTTATGCGGAAGCGAATCGAGCCACTGCTGAAAATATCTGTCAATATCGTCGGCCGGATCGATTAAATATTCCGCAAGCGACCACCACGGCACCCGTACTGTTGTCAGGATATGTGCGGCATCGAGGCGGTAGAGATGAACTGCCGTCTGTATTTCATCGTAACTCATGTGGCAGATGCCGGCCGCTTCCTGCAAGGTATACATATATTTCGCACCGAGACGCGCAAGCGTTACGACAGATTCGATTTTATCCTGCCGCTCGCTTTCGGTGAGCGGTGCGCGATATTGATTTATATCCGGGAACAAATCAAACCTTGCCATTACCTGCCTCCTGAATGTTTTTTGTTTTCGTTGCGTTCGATGGACGAGAGGAATCCCATAACGCGACGGAGTTCTCTGTCTGTACATTCGGCGAGCGACGGCTTTTGCAGTTTCATTTGAATAAATTTTTGCAGTCGGGCGGCCGCATGAACACCGAGTATCTTTTTTGCTCGGGTGTCGACAGCATCGCGAAGCGTAGTTTTATACGCAGACGGAAAAAACCGATACGGTGTTTTACCACGTGATAAAAGTACGTTATTCAGCGCATTGAATACGGTAAACAGTTCGCCCATCGTGCAATCGGTACAGCTTTCGTGTGAGGTTTCTCCGGCGAGTATCGCACGATACGCCTCGTCGTCAAGATGCAGATCTTTTTTCTGCATGTGGATCATTGCGAGCAGTTTCGATCGATTATCATTCGATTTCATCCTATAATTATTTTTTTTAATCATTGAAACCGGAGCCTGTTGTTCCTGTGCATCCTCCATATATTGTTTATCCATTAGTCTTCTCCTGTTCTTTTTCGTGCAACTCTTGAAACTCATCTTCAAGCTGTTCCATATCGTAATCGTCCACGCCGCATCTCTCAGCAAACTCTTTTGTAATACCTGCGTTTTCAAGCACTTCAACGATTTCCGCTCCGGATGCTATCTCTGCAAGCGCAAGACAAATACCGCACACCATATATTCATCTCGAATCCTTTTTTGTATTTTTACTTGCTGTTGAACGGCATCATAAAATCCTTTTGCACCCATCGCTGTTAGCGCTCCGACAGCATTTGAAAAAATATCATCGTTGTTGTTGATCCATTCTTCTAAATATTGGACCGTATACAAAGCGCTATTCAGATTTTTGACAATCGCTTTTTCTTTTGAAGTTAATTTTTTCATACCTTAATTCTCCTATGTTCTTTCTATGTTTATGCGGCGCAGAGTACGTCGAGCATTTTCTCGGTGACGGTTGTAAGGCGCGATGCCTTTGCCATTTTTGCGAGTGCGATTGAATCGTTGACGATGGAACGGAAGCCGCCGGCTGCATGGCGGGCAAGCGTTTCGGCTGTCTTTCTGTCGATTTCGATGCCGGCGGCGGCTTGATAATAAGCAGCAACGTCGACCGCGCGAGCAGGCTCAAAGAGGACGATCGGTTTTCTGATCCGCGAGCGAAGACGCGGTATACGGTCGGTTTTTGCTTTGAGGCCTTCTTCTCCGACGAGGAGAAACGGCAATCTGCATCGTTCGTTTATGCCACGGAGCATTTCAAGATATTGCACGGGAAGTTTGTCAGCTTCGTCGATAATGATGAGTCGTCTCGTGTATTTGCACGCTTCGTCGAGCGTCGTAAGGCAGGACGAAAAGCTGTACGGCCGCGCGTGAGCGATCGCATCGCAGATGTCGCGGAGCAACTGTACCTTCGTACTGCCGTCCACATAGAGCACATACGCCGTGTTTTCATTCTGCTGAACGTACCATGTCGCGGCGTGTGTTTTTCCGCGTTCGGCCGTACCGATCGCCATGCCGATTGAAGAGGAAAGCGTACCATCGGGATCCGAGAGATCGTCTGCGAGCGCGGTAAAGTTGCTTACGCTTTTCGTTGCGACGAGTATGTTGGTGTCAATCGCAAACGTTTGTGCTATACTGTCGGTGTAGCCGAGCTGTTTCAAAGTTGCGATGAATTCGCTTTCTTTCTGCTCCCAGCTGGGGTAGTTGTGCGAGCAGATTTTTACGATTTGTGATTTGTCCACTTTGAGCAGCGAGGCTGCTTTTCCCATCGTGAGTCCGTTGTTTTCAATCAGTGCTTTTAAAGTCATCGTGTTCTCCTTGTAAAATTAATTTGCGTTTATTCGCAATAATGCACCGAAGTAGTTTTTATCCTGTTCGGTCATTGTCTGTTCATAGCGATATTTAAAATCGACGTCGTCTTTTGTAAGACGATCGCCCGATGTAAAACGGGTAAGTATATCTTCATAGCGGTCACGCTCGGTCATAAACACCGACGCGGTACGCGCTTTGGCAAGCGGCTCGCTTGCGATGATGCTCGCGACATTTTTGCTCCATTCCTCATCGCTCATAGCGGATTCAGTATTTTTCGGTTTTATGGCGGCAGGCGGAATGACATTCTCCGGCACTTTGTATTCGATTTGCGCTGCGGCAGCTTCGGCAAGTGCTTCGGCTTTTTTATATTCGCCGTATTTGCTGTCCGTGAGTACTCGAATATTTTTATCTTTTGTCTTTTCTTCGAACGCCGCGACGACGGCCGCCATTTGCCGCTTTTTCCACGCGAGCTGTTCCGATGCTTTTCGGTTGTCGAACATATCGATTTTTTCGACGGGGCGAAGCGCGATTGCGTTATTGGTGTCCGGTTCGATTGCGAAAACGCCGAGATCAATATTGTCGGGATCGTAGCGAAGTTCGATTTTTTTGCGGCTGTATGCGGTAAGCGTGCCGCGATTTTCAAGCACCATCTCTTTGGTAAGCTCCGGCCCTATATACTCGCGGCCGAAAAGCGTTACACGATCGCCCTTTACCGTTGCAAAGGCACGTTCCATAAAAAGATAGCTCTCATCGCTTTTACTGATATATGTCGGTCTCCAGCCTGCGACAGTTTTTTGCCTGAGATACTCGCGCGGCGATACGCCGAGCGTCGTGTGCTTACGATTTTCGTATGTATCGATTGCGCGGAGTGCGGATTTAATAAAATCATCGTAGGGCAAAATGTAGCCGTGCTTCTTTTGCCAATCGAGCCGCTTTTGCGCCTCCTCTTCTTCCGGCGCGCTCATGCCGACTTCTTTGACATAACCGGGTAAACACATATCAAGCAATATTTGCTCGAGTGTCGAAAAAAATCGCTCGATCGGTTTTGTCTTTGCGTTCTTTACCCGCGCAAAGATACGCCGGTGTTTTGCATGCCACTCTGCGCGATTTCGGGCGACATCGACGACGGCGCCGTCGGTATCTTCTACGACATATCGTCCGTTATCCGACTGATACAGATCCGCCTCATCGAGAAATCGGACTCCGTAGCTTTGCAGACGAGCGACAATTTCGTCGGCGATATCCGATTTTTCCGACGTACCGTTATCGTTATAGGTACTGCCGAATTTACCGAATCGGTTGATGCCGACGCGGAGCGCACGCAGAACCGTATGCGAACTGTAGTGTTTATCGAAGCTCACACCGTAAACGATACGGGTACCCATATCGAGCCAGAGGTAACATTCGACGCGGATGTACTCGGTCGTATCCGTGGTTCTGCCGGGTACCGAGCACCAAAAATCGAATCGATGCTGATCGCCGACGATGAGCTCGAACGGCTGTAATTTCGAGAGGTCGCGGGAGATATAGAACATATTGTCGAGGGCACGCCTGCCGCCGCGGGCAAGCATGAGCATCGCAGGCGATATTTTCCGTGCATGGATATACGCCGACTGTTCGCTTCCGATTTTCCATCCTTCAGCTTGCGCTTTTTCGCGCGTTACGTTATATGCGTTCCGCACCGTACAATCGCCGACTTGCGATTTTGCCGCAAGATAGAAGTTCGTAAAGAAGCGGAGCGCTTCGTCATCCCATGCGTAAATGTACCGTCCTTGTTTTCGTTCCGGCTGTGTAAAGCGTCCCGTTTCCATACGTTTTATGTAGCGCGCGACGGTTTCCGACGAAATACCGAATTCTTCGGCGATTTCGCGGTAGACGGTACACTTTTTTTTGAGCGGATCGCGCCGCATATAGCGGTCGTAGACGGCGCATCGGAGCGGGTGTTTTTTATCCGGTTGTATCGGAAAAAACACATCGCTGACATTCATATTCATGCTTCTTTTTCCCCGCAATCGAACGACTCCATTTCGTTTTCCATTAAAGCAAGTTCGTTGATAATGTCGCGGATTTTAAGTCCGAGATTGTAAGCGGCGGCAAGCCGTATACCCGGCTCTTCAAAAGAACTGAAATAATGAGAGACTGATTCGAAAATTTCGAATTGCGCATGCGTTTGCTCTTTTGAAGCAAGTGAAAATCGCGTAAACTGTTTGGCATTCGCCATCGCTTCGGCAAAATAATCGCGGTCGCTTTTACGTGTCCAGCGGATTTGATTTTTTCCCCATTTTTCCGCAAGTTCGCTGAAACGCCGATTTTCGGAACGCTTTCGGAATTCCCGTTCGTCCGCTTCCGTCCATCCGGCAGGACGATCTCCCGTTTCCATAGCGTGGGCAATACGTGTTTCCGACGCGCTCATCAGTTTCGGCGTGTTCGCCCGTTTTTGTGCGAGCAGTTCTTCCGGCGTGCGAACGCGATCGTCTTTCGGATCATATAAGCGCATGTACAGCATTGCCGTCGCACGGCTCATGCCGATGTCATCGCAAAAAGACGAAAACGAATAGGTGTTCGCATTTTCACTTTTGCGGTCGCCGCCGAGTCGCGCAAGTGCCGTATGCGCGATGAATAAAATCTTCGAAAGCTCCGCCGCGCTTTTTTGATAATTTTTTACGAACGGTTTTGCCGCGCTTACTGCGGCTTTGTATTTCCATTGCTCGACTTCGCGCTCGAACGGAAACGCTTGTGCTGCCGGTGTCTTTTCCGGCGCGATTTTATTTGCCATTGTTTATCTCCTTGTTAATTGTTGTGTCGGCCGATACCGACATCCGGGGTGTACCGGCCGACAGACGTTATGCTGCGTTTTCGGGAATTGCCCTTTCAGCCGCCGTGCAGTAGAATGTTTCTTTGCCGGGCGTTAAGCTGATATGGAATTTCTTCTGCTGGGCAGCGTCGAAATTTTTCAAAGCAGCTTTCACCGGCGTTTTTTCTATCTTTACGCAATTCGCAAAACCCGCCGCAATGAGCAAATCCGCGGTGTCGGGTTTGACTTCAACTTTTGCGGGACTCTGACGATAGCCGATCGTTCCGTTAATGAAATCGCGGCTTTTTTTGCCTTCGTCATACAATTCAGATCTGTGTTCGTCCGAGTAGCATTTCAGATTTTCAAGCAATTTTTCCCGCTGTTCCGTAAGACCTGCGGATGCGCTTTCGGCCTTCGCCTTTACCTCATTGATCGCCTTTACCGCATCGTTATTGATCGTGCTGATTTCGGCGTCGAGCTGCGCAATCACTTTGATTGTCGCTTCGACATCTTTTAAGTTTTTGATTTTCATAGAAAACCTCCTATTATTTTTCAGGCAGCATCGCCGCCCGTATCATTGCCGCGCAAAGAAACGAGCCGGATTGTTTTTCCGTCGTTTTTATTTCCGTCGATTATGTCCTCAATCGCCGCGGTCATATCGGCGGGGGTGAAGCCGAGCCGATGCAGTAAAAGCAGGCAGCCCGCCGCACTAAGCTGCAATCCGTCCCGCGTCATATTTTTAACCGCGTACAGCGCTTTATCCGCGTTCATGTCGTGCGCGGGGCTGTCCATATACGGCGGTTTTCGTCCGTTAAGCCATACCCGCGACATGCCGTCCCTCCTGCGATTCGATCGCCATTGCCGCACACCGGTAAACGTTCCGCCAGAACGCATACAGCGGTGCATCGTAGCGGAAGCGCACCATGTTATGTATGGCACGTTGTTGCATGGTGTGCGGCGAGGTGATCTTCCCGCCGTACTTTTTCTTTACTTCCATAATTCCTCCTCATGCGGCGCCTTTGGCACGCAAGTTCGTTACAAGTGAATTCCAGCTTTTATAGCCGAGAATGTCCGCGATCACTTTTTCAATACGCTTTGAATGTTTTTGCCCCGCAAGCACTTGAGTTACTGTCGAGCAGCTGCAATTAAGCTGCCACGCTATAGCAACCAAACTCTTCCCTTTAAGCCGCAATCGGTATTTGATATACAACCCCTGCTCGCGGGTAATATTCATAGAGAACACCCGTTCTTTTTCCCGCCGTTTTTTGCCGCGAGCGATAATTGCGGCAAGCTGTTTTTCAGTCATACAGAACTCCCCTGTTCGGCAATCATTTTCGCCATGTCCGAAAGGAAAAGCGCCGGATCCTGCCCCGTAATTTCGATACCGCCGCCATATTTGCCGCCGATAAAGAGCCCGACGTTCCGAATTTCCCACGGGCGGTCGACTGCAAGCGGGCGGCCGTCCGTGCCGATATTTTCATAGAATATGACATCGGTCGGACGACAGCCGTACGTCCGAGCAGCAAACTCGTTTACCGCGAGAACGGCCGCTTCATAAGCTTTATCCGGATATGCCTCATTCATCTTTTTTCCTCCTGTAACCGATAATTTTTACAAGCTAATTTGTTAGCCTTACAGTGTCAAAACTAAACAGTCAAAAGCTAACTTATTAGCCTATATAGATAATAGGATATATCCGAGTTTTTGTCAAGATATATCCGAATAAATTTTTATAAAAATAGGATGTATCCATGTATTTAGAAGAACGTATCAATGACATAAAAAGAGAACTGAACGTAAATAATAAGCAATTAGAAGAAAGACTTGGGCTTTCGAATGGCTATATAGGCGATATCGAGAATGGGAAAAATAAAAATCCAAGTAAAATTATTACCGCTTTATATGAAATACTCCGTATATCGCCAAGTTGGATTTATTCCGGCGAAGGCGAAATGTTTTTATCTACAGGAACGGCAGTCGCGCCTGTACACGCGAAAATTCCGCTTTTGCGGCAGACGGTTTCGTGCGGGCGCGGGCAATCGTGGGAAGACGTCGATGCGGTCGAAGACTATATCGAGCCGCTTGCGCTTATACCGTCGGCAAAGAACGCAAAAATATATGCGTTTCGCGTACGGGGCACGAGTATGGTCGGAGCGGGTATAAACGACGGCGATATTATCCTTTTCGACGCAAAAGAAACGGATATGTTGAGGGATGATCTTTACGTGTTTGCACTGGAAGGAAATGTCTACTGCAAACTGCTGAAATTCGATTCGATCGGGCGCAAGATATCGATATATTCGGTACATACGAAAGAACTGCGGGACGCGGAGCTTTTGAAAACGCTGGATGCCGATAAACCCGAAACGGCGGATACATTCCATATTTTCGGGCGGGTGTTTGCGTGGATACAGGAAAACCGGCTCATGTGGCGATGACGTGGAAAATATTTGTTGCAGGAAACGCGGAGCGGTAGTAAAATAAAGGGAAGGAGTAATGTAATGAAGAAAAGTATTATGCTTATTTGTGTTGTTCTTTTCGGGAGCTTTTTGTTTGCGCAGGAAAAGAAACCTATTTCGTATTTGGGGATCGGAGCGGATTTTCCGGTCTTGTGGGAATTTGCAGACAATGGCGATTCCGATTACACGGCAATAGGCTTGAATTTCAATACTGCATATATTACAAAGTCGAACGTCGGTTTTATTTTCAATCTATCGCTCAACTTTCCGCAAACTATCCACTCAAAAATCGGCGGTACGACATATACGCTTACAAGCAGCGATTATAAAGTTTGGATGAATGACGAAATGTCTTTCGGCGTTTTGTATTATTTTTTGCATACGGATCGTTTTTACGTCGGCGCAGGGCCGATAATTGCTGGTACGATCTATATTGTTAATGATAAAAATAACACTGCATCGATGTACGGCGTCAGTATGGGTATGGGTTTTAATCTAAATGGTTTGTTTCGCATTAACGATAAAATCGGCATTACCGGCGGTTTAATAGGTCTATATAATTTTGCCACATTCGGAACAATGAAAACCGCAATATCTACCCAATCACTGACTGGTAAACTGACGCAGTTTGAGCTTAATCCGTATATAGGCTTGGCGATATCATTACCGGCAGAGCCGCGGCGGTAAGAAATAAAAATCAATAAAAAATGTCGGAAACGCTTTTAGCTGTCATCATCGGCGGCGCGATAAGCGCCGCAAAATAAAAAGTATAATATCTTTAAACTATGTAAGGAGATAGTCAAATTGCCAAGTACTCATGATCCGTCGGTTCGCCGAACAATTCGATATGGCGTTCTAAATGCACGGTATAAAAATACCCCTGTAGATATCTCTACTGTTTTTACTGAGATCGATAAACTGAGTTTTTCAAACGATGATCGATATCTTGCGATGTCTGATGGAGTTCGGCTTGAAGTATTATTGAACAGGCCTTCTATGCCCATAAGGGGCATGATAGGTGATTCTCGGATGAAAGAATTGCCGATGATTGAAACAAAAGGAAAACTGGATAAACTTAATCTACGACGAGGCAGCGGACTATTCGATGCAACTCATTTTGTAATAATCAACAATAAGAATAACATCCCGATTATTGGATACGAATATAATATTAGGGCGCCACGAATCAATCGTTTGCAAGAATATATTTTGATAAAGTTTCCGGAGGTTGTAGATTTTTTTGCTATTGAACCGATAAACGATAAAGATATTAATAAGGTACTAAAAGAAATACAAGAACCTACAAAATTCACAATAAAGGCACATAACTCCTGTTCGATGCTCGATCTTGACAAGAATCTTGCAGATGTATTTTCTTCCGCAAGGAAGGTTTCGAACTGCGACTATATCACGATAGGCTTTTCGAGAAAGCGAGGTAGAAAGGAACCGATTGATTTTGCAAACTATAATAACATTGCGGGTTTTATAGGCAGTCATAATGCAAGTCTTATTGAATCATTTAAGATTACCTACAAGAATGCACAGGGAGAAAATGAAGATATAGAACTTCTCGATTTATTTTTACATGACAAGGCAAGCGTGCCAACATTGACAGAAGATTCTCGGTTTGTTGACTCCCAGAAACTTTACGAAATTATCAATAGCTATATAATGAAGCGAAAGGTAATTTTAGACGGAATAAAAATATGAACAGGATCAAGGAAATTATAAAAAAATATTTTCTCTTATTTGATTTTATTGTTTGCGTCATAATTTTATTGGTTTGGTTGTTTCTCACTAAATATTTTAACCTAAATATTTTTTCCCTTCTGACATTAACTAATAGATTAAAGGATATTTATACAGCGATATTTAATACGGCAATTACTATCTTTGGCTTCCTCCTGACAAGCATAAGTATTTTATTCGCCTTTCTTGAGAATAAAAAACTTGAATTCTTCAAAGAAACAAAACACGCTGAAACTATGTTCTCTGTTTTTTTTCATGCCGTTATCTGTTCCGGAATATTAGCGCTTATTTCATTCGTAACATTCTTTATAAGCAATGAATTACTTTTTTGGGTAATTATGTTTAATCTCATTCTATTAATTGCAAGAATTATCCGTGTTATTTGGATATTAAAAAATCTTGCCTATATGATTATAAAACTTTAATTAATAATTTATCGTTCTCAAGCTATTTACCCCTGTTTTGCAGGGGCTTTTTTATTTTCATACACTCATCTCCAGCTTTGCCGTTTCATTGTTTTCTCTTGTTACACTTGATAACCGGAGGCAACGATGAAAAATAATAATTCTCTCGGAAAACCGTACTACTCCCAGCGCAACAACGTCTTAAAACCGGAGGGCGCGTGCAATGTAACGGCGATGGTCTCGGCGCTTTCGGCGGCGGGCTGGCCTGTCGAAAAGTTTTCGGATGAAAAATATAAACAGCCGGAAGATGCGCTCATGCACTTTATTCTTGCCGACCCGATAATCGATCGGGAATGGCACCGTATCGATCCGCCTTCTCGTTATGCACCGAACGAGTGGCATTCTCTGCTTGCAATGGGTGCGAATATGCTGCTTCGAAAGTGTAAACTGCTTGCCCCGTACGAGACGGCTGTTATCTTCGGCGAAAATCGACGCCTTGGGGACTTTACGGCGGCGCTCGATGCGGGCGGTGCAGCTGTCGCATCGGGATTGTTTGCAACACAAAACGGGCGCGTACTGGGACACGTCGTTTCGGTCGTCGGCTACAAAAAAGATGCCGGCGGAAAGCTCGCCTCTTTTATCATCGATGATCCGTGGGGCGATTATCGTACGAAATACGCAAACACAAACGGCGACGACATCGAAATGCCGATCGCGGACTTTATGCAGATTATGAAGCCGCGCAATGCGGAGCATAAATTCGGACACATTGTAGAAGCGTATACGGCATAAATTATTCATTATTTTCGGGAGGTTATATGTTCGACTTTGCAATTATGGGGATATGGTGTGCGGGTGCGGTCATCGTCGTGGGCGTGATGCAATGGGTGAAAGGATTTGCCGCACAAACGATACAGCGTGTCATTCCGTCGTGGGTGTGGTCGCTCATTTTGCCGCTTTGCGCGATCGGCGCTTCGGCGGCGTTTTCTTTTAAGCAGAATGGCGGAAGTTTGATTTGGAACGCGCTTGGTATCTGGGCGGTATCGCAACTCGGTTACGAAGTTATTGTAAAAAGTGTCGTTGAAAATCTTCTTTCCGGCGGAAAACGAAGGGTAACGCCGGACGATACTATAAACAATTCGGAATCGAAGGATGCAATAGCGTTCAGCGAGGCGGCTCATGTATGAAACGATTAAAAAAAATGTGCTGCGTGTTTTTGTATGCGCTCTTTGCTTTAGTGCCGGCGTTATCGCAGGAGAGTGTCACGCTCACTTCGGCGCAGATAACGGAGATACGGAACGAGCTAAACGTTATGAGGCAGCAAATACACATGCTCAAGAGCTTGCAGAGCGCGCAGGAAGCGAACTCGAGCGAGCTGGAGAAGAAATGCACGTTGCTCGAGAACGCATTGACGGAAGCATTACAGTCGTTGGAGAAGTCAGAGCAATCGGTGATACAATCACAAAAAACAGTACAGACGCTCAAGGAGCAGCTGGAAGAATTGAGGAAGGAATATCGCGCATTGGCGAAATCATCAGCGATGCGGAAAAAGCTCGTTCGGGGGCTTACGGTAACGATAGCGATCGTCGCGGGTATAGCGATCACTGAGGGTGTCATCATTTTAGCACAGCGATAGAGGTGTGTCGTTATGGATTTTAAAGAGATTGCCGCAATTACAACAGGAGCCGTTACGCTTCTCGGTTTTATCGGGACGTGGATCAAAATCGGTATTGCGAAGGGCAAGTCGGATTCGGCAATCGATGCGGCACAAAAATCTGCGGACAAGGCCGCTTTATCCGCCTCTATGATCGGAGAGCGTATGGACGCAAAACTGTCGCAGCTCGACGCACGGATCGACAGCATAAAAATCGACAACGCGATGATATTGTCGAAGCTCGAAACGAATATCGACTGGATAAAAGAGAGCATCGGTGAAATAAAACGGAAGATCGACGTGAGGGGGACGTGATGCCGAAACGGAATAAAATAGAGCTGCAGGGGCTTGTCGAACGCATCGTCGATATGTTTTACAAAGACAAGCTCACGCAGATACAGATCGCGGATAAACTCAAAACCGAAGGGTACGATGTATCGAAAAGCGGGGTCGGGCGTACGCTTGTATCGCACGCATCGCAGATGAAAGCGTATCGGGATGCGGCGAAAGAATCGGTTGAAATTATCCGCGAACTGAAAAACTCTCCCGGTCTCGATATTGCCGAAGCGACGGTGCAGATCGTCCAGACGAAACTTTTACAGGAAGTAAAAAAGTTCGACACGTTTTCAACGCTTGCACCCGAAGACGTACTGCGTGCAGTATCGCGAAATACCAACTCGCAGGCGAAGATCGCAAAAGTAAAACTCGACTACGAAAAAGGCTACCGGCAGGGACTGTTCCGCGCAGCGGAAGTGCTTGATGAAGAAGGACGGAAGGCGGGGCTTTCTGCCGAAACGATTGCCGAAATCAAGCTCAAGATAACGGGACAGAGGGTACGGCATGAGTGACAGTCCCGGAATCTTTTTGCCGTATCAGGAAGCGTGGATAAATGACGAAAACCCCTTAAAGCTCAGCGAAAAATCGCGTCGTATCGGTATTTCGTGGGCGGAGGCATATAACTCGGTACTTAAATCGGCGGCATCCCGCGAAGCCGGCGGCATGAACACGTATTATCTTTCGTACAACAAATCGATGACGCGGCAATTTGTGCAGGATTGTACCTTTTTTGCCCGTATCTTAAATATTGCCGCAAGCGCGATGCAGGAAGTCGTCATTCAAAACGAAAAGCAGGATATCACGATGTACCGCATCACCTTCGATTCGGGCTATGAAATTGCCGGGATGCCGAGCGACGCGTACAACTTACGATCGAAACAAGGGCGCGTCGTATTCGACGAGGCGGCGTTTTGCGGCGATATGGACGGCGTACTTAAAGCGGCGAAAGCGCTTTTGATTTGGGGCGGACAGCTGTCGGTTATTTCGACGCACAACGGAGACGATAATCCGTTCAACCTTTTAATCAAAGACGCGCGGGCAGGACGTGAAAAAGGCTGGAGCATACACCGCACGACGTTCGACGAGGCTGTCGAAGCGGGGCTGTATAAAAAAATATGCGAGCGTAACGGCGAAAAGTGGACAAAGAAAAAAGAGGGAGCGTTCGTAAAAAAGATCCGCGAAATCTACGCGAACAACATAGACGAAGAGCTCAATGTCATCCCGCGCCCTTCCGCCGGCCGTTATTTCGGACGCGGATTGCTCGATCTGTGTACCGGACGCAACATCGTAATCAGACGTTTATCGTGCAAAAACGATTTTCTCCACAAAAGTGAAAGCGTGAAAGAAAACGTCATCGTCTCTTTTTTCAATACGGAAATCGCGCCGATCCTTTCCGCTTTGAAGCACCTTGTCTTTTTCGGAAACGATTTCGGGCGAAGCGGCGACTTAACGACATACTGGCTCAACTGCGATACCGGAGCCGCCCTTGAAACAAAACTGATTATAGAATTACAAAACGTACCGTTTGAACAGCAGGAACTTTTCAGCGATATGCTGACGGACTTGCTCGATAAGCGGAAGATATTCGGAGGCGGAGCACTCGATTCGAGGGGGAACGGACAGCAGCTTGCTGAACATGCGATGCTGCGGCATCCGGGCGCTATTATCTGTGTTATGGAAAATGCTGCATGGTACGGGAAGTATGGGGCTGACTTACATGCGCTCATGGAATCGAAAGATTTTACCGTCCCCGATGACGATGTGATAAAAGGCGATTTTGCAATCGTTACGCTTAAGAACGGCATACCGTATATACCGCCTATACGGACAGGAGACCGCGACGGAAAAGGTACACGTCACGGAGATGCGGCAAGTGCGGCACTGCTTTCGGTGTGCGCGTGGCGCGAATGTGCGGCAGACCCCGAACCTGTTTTCGCCGTTACCAACAGAAAGGATCCGTGGAAACAGCGGATTTAATACTTGTGATGTGAGGTATGCACTATGGCACGAACGAAATCCGTTACCGGACAAATTATAGATCTCTCCTCGTTTCGCATGGTCGCTGGCTACATCGACGATACGTCGGCATGGCTTAATGATATCGGCGAGCGCGAGACGATTTTTGAAAAGATGCGGAACGACGGACGAGTTGAATCGCTCGTACAGGAGCGGAAAAATAAAGTGCTCCAAATGTACGGAAGCCTTACGGCAACCGGCAATAAAGCTGTCGATGACGCGTGCGAAAAATACCTGACGTTCAATGTGTTTTATGCGTTGAACAATATCATGCTCAATGCAGTGCCCTACGGGATCGCCGCTTGTGAAAACCTTTGGGCGTTTGAAAGCGGGATGTATGTGCCGAAAGGCTTTCTCCCGATCCCGCGGACGGCGCTTTCGTTTCCGCAATCATCCGATGTGCCGTATGGCACTCCTGTTATTACTTCGCTCGGAATTTCGCTTTCTGATCCGACAAAATTTTCTCTGCACCGAAACGATGACGGAAACCTTACGCTTTGGGGCAGACCGACACTGAGGGCGGCATACATCTTTTGGAAGTTTAAAAACTTAGGCGTACGGTTTTGGGCGACAGCGGCGGAAAAAATCGGCTGTCCTTCGATCCTCGCGCTCTTTGAAACAAAGAATGAAGATCAGGCGAAAAAGCGCGCGAAAGAATTAACGAACGCGCTCGAACAGTGGGAGGGGGGAAGCTCAGGCGCATTTGCGAACATTCAAAGCATACAAGTGATCCAGTCGCAAATCAACGACTTCAATCAAATCGTCGAAACGTGCAATGCGGAAATCGCGTATGCGCTGACGGCACAGTCGCTTGCGACAAATCAGGCCGAATACGGCACTCGCGCGCAAAGCGATACGCATACGCTCACGTTCGACACGATCATCAAAGGCGATGCCTACGCGGTACAACAGGTCGATCAGCGTCTCGTGCAGGCATTTTGCGAACTGAACTTTCCGGGAGAGGCGGTGCCGTCGTACGACATCGATTCGTCCGACTTTGCAGACTGGGCGACGATCCGCGATGCGATAGACCGAGGTGTACCGGTAAGCCTTTCGGCGATCTATAACAAAATCCACGTACCGAAACCGAAAGACGATGCGGACAGCTTTATCCGTGTACAGCAAAGTCCGATGCTGTTTTCGGACGGGGCGCACGATTTTTTTTCGCGGACGCAGCTCCACACATAAAGCACGAGCGGCTGCGGTCGAAAAAACTTGATGTGCTTGCAACGAAAGGATGGCTCGCTATTTCCGAAAGCGTCGGCGTTCGGCTACGGGAGTATCTCGAAGCGCTCGAAAAAAATCCCGATATAAAAAATACGCAAAGTGTCCTGCCGTGCGATTTCTCCGCGGTGAGCGCGGCTGCAACGCTTTTTATCAAATCGCTTTTATCCGGCATCGATTCGGCGTCGCGGAAAAACAATTTTGATGACACTCTCGATATCGACACGCTGCCGTTCGATGAAGCGGTCGCCTATCTTAAAAAGCGCGATGTGCTGACAAAAACTGATTATGATGCGCTTGCGGACAAAATGAAGTTCCGCGCGTTTACGGCAAGCCGCGTCGCAGACGGCGATCTTTTAAAACGTATCAACGGTGCGCTGATACAAAATGAAACTGCTGGCGGAACGCTTAAAGATTTTTTGAAACTGACGAATGACGAACTCCTCGATAAAGTCGGTATGGGACCGAATGCCGGATGGTATTGGGAAACAGTCTACCGGACGAATATGCAAACAGCCTATAACACGGGGCGCGCTATCGAACTTAATGAAGTCCCTCCGCTTGCCCTTGAATTTATCGCAATCGACGATACGCGTACAAGCGATATCTGTAGACCCTATGCCGCCTCCCGCGTCATTCTTCCGCCGGACGATCCGTTTTGGAAAACGCATTGGCCGCCCCTACATTTTAACTGTCGATCGACCGTGCGCGGAATTTACGATGAAGACGAACTCCCGGATAATTTTACACGTCCGACCGAAACGGGACATACGGCGAAAGGATTCGGGAGATATCCGCTTGCAAACGATGACTGGTGGCGGGAGCTTGAAAGTCAGGCAAAACGGGCCGCTGAATACGGGGTACAGGGAGAAATTATACAGGCAGCGCAAAAGTTTGCTCTCGATCGTAATGCGGCCGTAGGAAAAACAGGTGGAAAAGACAGTATCAATACCGGAGGTATTTTAGATAAGAGCATCGAGGAGCAAGATCTATTTGCCGACAGTTACTACGAAGAAATACGGAATCGAAAATCGCAAAGTGATATAAAACGAATCGCAAAAAATAGCGGACTGACACCCGAACAGGTAACGGCAATCCGTAATCACGTATTTATCGAAGAACATAATTTTGCAGATGGAGTCCGCGCTCGATTTGATACGGATGTAGATATTGCGCTTGCGTGGCAGAGGCTCGACAACGGAAAACAAACGGAACTCGATATTTTACTTTTAAAACATGAATTCGAAGAGTTGACATTAATAAAAAAATACGGATATATTTATGAGAAAGCGCATCTGTTGGCAAGTAAAAAATATCCGTGGAGTTTTAAATTGAAGGGAGATATGACAGATGATTCTATTCAGGCGTTTATCGACGAACTCCTCAAGTTTTACCTATGAATTTTACGGTGATGTATACGGCAAAGGTATATTGGAGATCGATCGCAATACCGGAGAAGTAGCGCTCATCGATTTTGCAGGTGATGAAAGAGCCGCCGAAAAACTTGTTTTTATTGCGCAAAAAAAATTACAAGCACAAAAATATCCGGAAAAATACACATACGCGTATTATTAATGTGAGACGTGGTAAGCCAATTAAAACGCCCTTTTTTCGGGGCGTTTTTTATTTTAAATCGTCTATCGTACAAATACCTAAAAATCATACCCGCACAACCCTTTGAAAGCCCCTCATTCACCGGTGAATCGCGGTGAATTTGCCCCTGCACACTAAAAGCCGAGTAATTTGCCGTTCTTTGTAAAATCCGCGCATTCTGCGCCGTTTTTTTAAATTCGTATTTATAACTCTTTCCCCGCTTTGCCGTGTCATGCCCGCCGTGGGATATGATGCCGTAAACGCAACATGCGAGGAGGCTTTATGAACAAAGTAATCGAGCTTTTGAAAAGCGTCTGGTCGCTTGTTATGGGGATTGTACTCATAATCACGGCGGCTGGCGTCGCGGTCATGTTTGCGCCTTTGTGGATCCGCATCTGGCTCGGAGTCGTCGGCGGGCTTGGCCTGCTGCTGCTTGCGATTCGGGCACTGCTCATCCGCAAAGACGGAGACAAATCTTAAAATGTTGATGCGCCGTTCGCGGCGCGTCAACTATCTTTTGAGAGGATGTATGAAAAAAATACGGACATGGCAGCTGTGTCGTACCGGAACATTCGGGCAGGACGGCGCGACGATTACGAAAAAAGATTTAGAGGATATCGTCGATACGTTTACTCCGACCCGACCGGTGACGATCGGACACGACGGCGTACACAAAGATAATTTTCCGAAGTTCGGCGACGTACTTGCAATCGACGGTATCTACGACGATGTATCTCATCCCGGTGAGCAGGTGCTTGTCGGAGAAGTGCTGCTGCATCCGGCACTCGATGCGCTCTATGACGACGGCGACGGAAGCGGTGTCTATAAAGGTTGGAGCGTAACGATACCCCGCCGGGCGAGCGACGGCAAGCGATATCTTCACTCGCTTGCGATAACGGGAGCCGTACCGCCGAAGATACCGGGGCTTGAACAGCTTATGACGGAGAGCCGTTATGCGGACGGCGACAAGGTTGAGGTTATTAATTTCAACGATCGAATAGATTATGAGGAGGCTCGTATGACCGAAGAGGAAAAAAAGAAGATGGAGGCGCTTGAAGCTGAAAACAAAAAGCTCAAAGAAGCGGCCGAAAAAAAGAAAAAGGAAGAAGAGGATGCGGCAAAAGCGGCAGCCGATTCGGAAGCCAAAAAGTCCGGCGAATTTGCCGACATCACAAAGCGGTGCGAACAGCTCGAAGCGGAAAACCGCAAAGCGCGCATCGACGGTTTTATCGGCAAAGTGTCGGGAAAAATCCCCGCATCGCTTATGCCGAAAGTAACGGCGCTTGCGGGGCAGTTTGCCGATCGTGCCGAATGCGAATTTGCCGACGGTACGGAAACGAAAAAAACTTCCGCACTCGACCTTTTCGCGGATGTCCTCGATGCGGGATTTAAAGATGCGGGCAATCTGACGCGGCAAGTCTTTACACCGGGATCTTCGGATTTTTCCGATGCAAAAGATCCGAGCGGCAAGAGCGTCGACTGGAACGCACTTGCCGCAAAAATGTGACGCGGGATCAGCGGCATAAGTATACATACCATTCGGGAGGTTATTATGATAAGCGAAAGAGTGTCCGTTGCAACGGGAGATCGCGGCGTGTTTACGACGCAGCATCCGGCAGTGCTCTTGCCGGTACAGCTTACAAACAAAAACAAAACGTATCAGGCGGGTACGATACTCAAAGTATCGGCAGGCGGAACGTACGAACCGGCGGCAGATGCTGACACGCCCGCGTGCATCCTTGCCGAAGATACGGACGGCAGCACGGGACTCGCGCATGCGGGATTTCACGGGGTCGTTGTCCGCGCACGGCTTATCGATGCGTCCGGCGCAAGCGCAAAAGATGCGTCCGATACGCTTGTGAAAAAGCTCGGCGGCATCGGTATCTTTGTCACGCAGTCGTTTGCAGGCGACATGCGATAAAAGCTCCGGCGCCGAGTTTCGGCGTCTGTGTATTATTCATTTTTTGAGGTAGAGTATGATTATTATAAAACCTGAAGATATCGTGCGTATCATCACGGCGTTTCCCGCAGAAACGAGCAATGCGCGCCTTTATTTTAAAACGGCAAAAAACAAAAACACGACGCAGCTTGCCGTCAGCGATATCAAATCGACAGTCGGGAATGTCCCCGTTATCAAAAGAGGCGGCGTCGGTTTCCGGCCGAAGATGGAGGCGGACGTGCTGCACATCGAGCCGCAACCGATCGAAATCGATGACACGTTTTCCGCGGTCGAATCCGACGACTACGAGCGCGCCACGGCGATAGGCAAGCAGCAACTCATCGATGACAGACTTACCCGTTGGGGACGGCTCATCCAAAACACGACGAAAGCGCTGTGCGTACAGGCGCATAAAGGGAAAATCGACTACATGATGCAGGCAGGGCCGAACCTTATCCGTTATGAAGTCGATTTCGGAGACGTCAAAGCAATCATCGCAAATAAAAAGGCATCTGAGCTTGCACTCGCGGATCTCATCGACAGCTTCGAACAGCTTGCCGAAGTGCCGGCCGCAAACGGTATCGGGGGTGAAGTCGAGTTCATCGCTGCGAAAAACGTCTACAAGTGTATTGTGGCGCTTGCGGCAGCTCAGACGAAATTTCCGGTTACGACGGGCGCGGGTTTTATCGACATCGGCGGCTACAAAGTGCTGCGCGATAACGACTCGTATACCGATGTCAACACGAGCGGTACGAGCGTCACAAAACACATGCTTGCCGACAGTGAACTGCTCGTGCGCGCCGTAAACGCAGGGCAGGAACTCGACTTTTTGCGCATCGACGATACGGTGCAGCGCGAAGCGACTCCGCTCTACGCTTTCACGACCGAACGCGATGATCACAGAGGTACAAACCTCTATGTGAAATCAAAGCCGTTCCCGCTCATCAACACGAAGGGTATCGCGCTGATGAAATTCAAAGCGGAGTAAACCCGTACGGGAAAGCCGTAAAGCGCAGATAACGCCGTATGATACAGGGAGCGGATCGCTACAGTCCGCTCTCTTTTTTTTATCGGAGGCACTATGGACATACTTACCGCAGCGGATTTAAAACACGAGCTGACACCGCAGGATTATCAAACACTGACATTTACCGACGACGGTATTGCCGCGCGGTGTATCGAGCGGGCGCGTATGGTTGTAAAGGGTCTCATTCTTTCGACCGGGAACGCTTACGACGAGGATGACGAACTCTGCCGTATGTGCGTCTTAAAGCGAGGCCGCGTCGAGCTCTATCTCTTTAACGGGATGCACGAAACGGCGGATAAAGAGCAAAGCGATCTTGATATCATAATCCGAACGAGTTACGGCCCGATTATAACAAAAAACGGCTCGACGGATGAAAGCGGGCCGAGCGTCGCGGTGATAAAAAAACCGAACGGCAACGTATTGGATCGGCACTATGGGAGTTAGCATCGTAGAAAAGCCGCGAGAGACGGGAGCCGTGATGCGGACACTTAAAAACGGCTTACCCGATGTAATGCGCCGCATGTCGGTCGTCATGAGTAACGAAATAATCGGCGCGATCAATAGGGGTGTCCCGCCGCCGAATGCGCCTTTGACTGCCGCAGTTAAAGGCGGGACAAAAACGCTTCGCGATAACGGCGAGCTTATGGCATCGATCGCGGCTCACTCCGGTACCGATTGGGCAAGCGCCGGAACGAATAAAAAACAAGCGAGTGCCTTACAACACGGAAAGACGATTACGGCAAAAGGAAAAGGTCTTTGGCTTCCGGCAAATGCAAATACACGCCGTTTATACCGAAAGTACAACGCGCAGTCTCCGGCCGCACTTATAGCAGCGATGAGGGGTGACGGCTATTCGTTTTTCAAAATGGGAAAAGTTTTTTGTGCGAGAAAAAAGAACGGCTCGCCGTTCGCCGTTTTTATTATAAAAAAACAGGTGACTATTCCCGCTCGTCCGTTTGTAAAGATTACTGAAAGAGCACGGAAAGCGATAAAAAAGATATGGGGCGATGCGGTAAAGACCGTGCTGTCGAAAAAATGATTTTACAGAGGGGCTGATATGCAAAAACTGTTTGATGCATTATGTGATGCGATACGGAAAGAACTCAATCTCGAGCCGGTGCTGCTGCCGCAAAAGTCAAAGACTGCAACGGGACATGTCGTCCTTGTATTTCAAGATATCACGGAGTGCGGAAACGGCAGTGAAACCTTGTATATAAATGCCGAATATCGATCGGGCGGTACGGGGTCTACATGGGCGATTGAAACGGCAAAGGCGAAGCGGAGATTTCTTAAAATCGAGCAAGACAATATGCCGATTACCGTAAACGGCAAAACGCTGTGCGCTCACTGGACGAGCCGAGGGACGCCGTATTTGGAGTATCCTGACGGAGAGGAAAACGGCGGTATGCCTTGCGCTTACGTCGCTCCTTATACGATCCGGATAAGTTATCCGATATCGTTGATTGATGACTGATTAGGAGGTAGGTATGAAACCGGCTGGAAAAGACGGAAAGTTGTATTTGATCGCATTTAAAGAAGCGGTGACAGGAGGAGCGAGTGTCACGCTCGATAAAAGCGGCTTTTTCAAAATCAAATCGATCGCGTCATCGACAAGCTCTCTTCCGACAAAAGACAGCGGCATCGCCGGAGGCGAGAACATCAAAGTCGGACAAATCGTCCACTTGTGGAAGGGACAAGCGCTTGCCGCAGGCGATGCGGTGATCCCGCTCGAACTTACACTCGTCGGTTTCGTGAAAGACATACCGAACAGTCTGCAAGGATCGAGCGTCGATATTTCGACGCAGGAAAACGTCGAGTCCGGAATCCGCGAATGGGCCGAAAGCGCGTTTTCCGACGGGAGCGGAACGATCACCGGTACATTTGAAACCGACAGCGAAGCGCAGCGGAAACTGCTCAACAATTTTCAGGAAATCACGATCGACGACGGTACGCACGTCACGCGGCTCCCGGCAAAAAAGCAGCATCAGGATTATATGCTTTCGAGACGCGAAACCGAAACCGTCGGAGAGACGGCCGTGTGGGAACATTTCCCCGTCATCGTCGAAAGTCTTACGAAAGACAAGCCGCTTGACGGCGAGCAGAGCTTTTCGTTCGCATACAAGGTTGACGGCGGAAACTTTCCCGGCGTCATCTACTACAAAGTCAAGGAGTAGTTATGATTTTTACCGAAGAGCCGCGCTATGATTTTTATCCCGACATACGTGACAATCTGTCAAAGCCCGAACATGAGCGCCTTGCAGTCGAGATAATCCGTCCGACCGGCTATATGCGAAAAGAGTTCGTAACGACGGTTGCTACGCGCGAATACTACCGCGACGATCAGCCGGTAGATGACGCGGGTAACGAGCGCGCCGTCAAAAAGCTCAAAAAGGTCACGCTTAAAATGCAAGTCGACGCGGATTATATCCTTCGAAATTGCGTCGGGAAAATAAAGAATATGAGCGTCGAAACCGTCGGTAAAGACGGCAAAAAAGCCGAACGCGTTATCGCCGACGGTGCCGCCCTCGCCGAGTGCCGTGCCTACGGTACCGAAGAGCTTGTCAGCGCAATCGTCGTCGAAGTGCAGTCAGACACGATCACCGATTCAAAAAAAAAGAATACCGCATAGCGCTTCAGTGCATTCTCTCATCTCTCTGGCCTCCCGCGTGGGAGGCGGAGTTTTGCGAGATGAGCGAAAAAATCGCATGGCCGGAATCCGAAACCGGCTACATCAGAATCAAACGAAAAGATATTGCCTCATACATGACGCAAGAGTTTTTTACGCTTGTCGATACCTACGCACGCATAAAGCAATACGGCTGGCCGCAAGGAAAAGGCTACCTCGCAGAGCCGAGAATGCTGCTCGCGCTGGTAACATTATTCGACGACGAAAAGGCGCATTTTAAAGCCTTTGCTGAAAAATAATTATTAACGAGGAGCGGATATGCCCGTTACGGAAGAAGAGCTTCGCGTACTTGTCACTGCCGAAGTCGATAAGGCGATCAAAGAAATGAGCCGCATGGATAAGCAGACGAAAGCGAGTTCGAATGAATTCAAGCAGCTCGGAAAAGCTATCGCGGCGGGATTTTCAGCAAAAGCCATTATCGATTTTACGCGGCAATCGGTTGCGGCGTACCAGCAGGATAAACAGGCGCTCGACATACTCCGTTCGACAATAACGGCGACGGGAGCGGCCGCGTGGACGAGCGTCAACGATCTCGACGCGATGGCAGAATCGTTGCAGGATGTGACAAACTACAGTGTCGATACAATCGAATCGATGCAGTCCGTTTTGCTCGGATTTAAAAACATCAAAGGCGATAATTTTACGCAGGCGACGAAAGCGATCCTCGACATGGCGACCGTTATGAAAACGGATCTCTCAAGCGCGGCGCAATCGGTCGGGAAAGCGCTCGACGATCCGATCAACGGTATCGATTCGCTTCGTAAGCAGGGATTTAATTTTTCCGCCGCACAGAAAAAACTAATGCAGGATATGATCGATACGGGCGATATCGCAGGCGCTCAGAAAATCATCCTCGACGAACTTGCAAATACTTTCGGAGGAGCTGCGGAAGCGGGTGTAGTTGCAGGCGAACAGATAAAAAATTCTTGGAACGATGTTAAAAGTTCATTCGGTGAATTTGCGACGGCAATCGCACAGACGACAACATCTTCCGGCGGATTGAAGACGATGCTCGGAGGGCTTACCGATACCTTTAAATCGCTTACAAAAGCGATGACCGTATCGAATAGCGGCGGCTTTGATGCATGGTATTCGTCCTTAACCGATAACGACAAAATCGCCGAAGCTGAAAAACAGATACGGCATTATCAGGATCAGCTCACCATTTTTTCAGGAAAACAAAAAGATGCAGCTGAGGCGAATCTGGCGTATTGGATCGCCGAAAAGCAGCGCGCACAGGATGCGTCGGAGGCATTACAAAAACAGGCAAAGGCCGAAGCGGATGAAAAAGATGCACTCAATGAAATCAACGAACTCGTGTTTGCGATCTCACAGAAATATGAAAATCTCGGAAAAGACGATCCGGTGATTCAGCTCGAAAAATATAAAAAACAACTTGAAAAAATCGCCGCGGATCGTGCAAAGCTTTTAAAGCCGGCAAAAGATATTGACGGGACTATCATCGATACGAGTAAAGCGCAAAAGGAACTCGATTACATCGAAAACGCGATCAGAAAAAAGATGAGCGAGCTCCGAGACGGGGAGAAAAAATCGTGGAAAAAATGGCTTTCCGATATTTTGAAGATCGATGCCGATGCGTTCGGTACGGGAAAAGAAGCGGCCGAGCTGTACATACAAGGTCTCAGCAACGGATTACAGAGTGATCAAAAAATCAGCTCTCTCCTCGGCAATTCTTTTGATTTAGTGTCAACGCTTGAAAAACAACAGGACGAAGTGGAGAAAAAACTGTCGGAACTTTTAACAATCGATCCGCATACCATAGACGAATCCTTTAAAATCGAAGATCAGATAATACAGGGGCTTATAAAAAAATACGGTGAGCTGAAAGCGGCAAAGGGTGCAGCATACGGAGAAAAAGAACTTGCGGATATACAAAAACAGATTGCCGATATTACAAAAACGGAAAAAGAACTGTACCTTGAAAAGCTCAAGACAAACGGTGCGACGGAGGCACAGATAACCGAAGCTGACCGTTTGTATGACAAATATAAAAAACTGAAAGATGCCGGCAGAAGTTGGACGGATACGATGCAGGAAGGGCTTACGGAGCTTATCCTGAAATACAGCGACCTCGATAAAGCAAGCGCGGGTATCCTTGCAAATATGGGAACGGAGCTTATGTCAATGTCGTTCGATTCCGCGATAACCGGTTTCCAGTCGCTCGGCGAAGCGCTCGGTAAAGGAAGCGATGCGGGAAAGTCGCTTCAGCAGGCACTTGCAAATATGGCCGAGACGATTCTCGATCAGCTTCCGATGATGTTTTTGCAGGCAGGCTTACAGCTCATCGCAAACGGTATGTGGCCGATAGGACTCGGCTTTATAGCCGCCGCAGGATCTTCGGCTATGATCAGCGGCTTTGTTAAAGGGCGCACATCGGACGGCAGCGCGTCGGCAAATGCGCTCGGGGGTGTCTACGATACGGACGGTGCGCTCCCATTCGCGAAAGGCGGTACGTTTACCAATGCGATCGTACAAAGTCCGACATTCTTTCGTTTTGCATCCGGCGCAGGATTCGGACTCGGTCTTATGGGAGAAGCAGGGCCGGAAGCCGTTATGCCGCTCTCGCGGGGCGCCGACGGCTCTCTCGGCGTAAACGCATCGGGAATCGGCGGCATGCAGTTTGCGCTCCGCGTCGTGATCAACAATTATTCGACAGAGGAAGTTGCAGCGACGGAAACGGTAGGAGATGACGGTCAGCGGCAGCTTGAAGTAACTATCGGGACATTGATAAACGGACATCTCTCATCCGGTAAAGCCGATAAAGCGCTTTCGGCGCGGTACGGTATAAAAGCGCAAGGAGTGTAACATGACATCTCTTACATGGCCTATAGGTTTACCGCAAGTGCTACGACTCGACGGATTGAGTGCCCAGCGAAAAAGTTCGGTCGTACGCACGCAGATGGATGCAGGCCCCGATAAAATCAGACGACGGTATACCGTCTCGACAAAAGTATTTACCGGCTCAATCGTCGTCACGGAAAAACAGCGCGAGCTGTTTGAAGTGTGGTATCGAAATGTCATTGCAGACGGTGCGTTACGATTTGTGATGAAAGATCCGCAGACGTTACAACCGGCAGAGTTTCGTTTCACTGAAGACTACAGCGAAGAACCGATCGAGGGACTGTGGAAGATTGCAGTAAGCGTGGAGAAATTACATGGCTGAAAAAAGATTGAGCGCCGATGCGGTCGCGGCGGCGACTGCGCCCGAAACGGCGGCGGTATTTGTAACGCTGGTGACTATCAATGTCGACGGGGATGCGGTTTTACATGTCTGTGATGATAAACAAGCGATAATATCACAAGGGACTGAATTCATCCCGTGCGGATTTACCGCACTCCTTCCCGATCAAAGCGAGGGCGGAAACAAATCGTGCCGCCTCAGTATCGACAATGCCGACCTCTCGATTTATAAAATCATAAAGCAAGCCGTTAATAAACCGATAACGGTCGATGTCGCGGTCGTGCTTTCAACTTCGCCCGACACCTACGAGCAGGGGCCGCTGCACTTTGTACTTCGAAACGTTACGGCAACAGTCGATGCAATAACGGGCGAGCTCTACGACGCGTATATGCACGACAGAAAATTCACGTCGCTCACCTATTCGCCGGATGATTTCCCGGGGATGTTTTTCTGATGTACGCATGGACTCAAAAATACGTCGGGATCCCGTTTTTATCCGGCGGACGCAATGAGGACGGCGTCGATTGTTACGGTCTCGTCAGACTCATACTTAACAACGAATACGGATATGATCTGCCGCTTTTAGCAAACACGTACGATAACGCACTCGATATTTCCGAAGCGGGATCTTTATTTCAAAAATACGTGCCGCTTTTATGCGGAGAAAAAATATCGAAGCCGGAAGAAAAAGCGGTTGCGCTGCTCAAGATGCGGGGACTCCCGTCGCACGTTGCCCTCTATGCAGGCGATGACTTTATAATTCATGCGATGAGTAAAACCGGCGTCGCGTGTGAGCGACTTTCGCGGCCGGTACTTACATTACTGATCGAGGGTTGGTATCGTGTCGATAAAAATAACTGCGCTTCTTAATCCGTTCTCTTCCGAGCGTAAAGAATTTGACGTCGCACCCGGACAATCGATTGCGGAAATTCTAAAAAAAATTGACACATTTCACGCGGTTAACAGCGGATGGCGTGTACTCGTAGGTGATACCGTAATTACCGATTTTTCAACCGTACCGACCGACGGAGAGCGGGTATATATCAAACTCGTTCCCGAAGGCAATAATCAGGATATGGGAAACGGCATGAAAGCCGGCGGCGGCATTCTCGTTGCACTCGGTATTGCGGCTTCTTTTATTCCGTATGTTGGAGGCATACTTGGGGCAGCACTCATCGGATCGGGTATCGGCATGCTTGCGGGTGGAATTGTTATGTACAACATGCAAATCCCGTCCCTTACTGAGCGGGAAAAACCCGAACAAGATCCGTCAATAAGAGGCAGTCGAAATCAAATGCGGCAGCTCGGGTATATTCCTTTCCTTTTTGGCAGACGGCGCATTTATGCAGATCTTGCAACTTCGTCTTATACATGGGTCGATCCCGCCGACGGCAGTCAATATCTCTATCAGCTTTTTTGTGCCGGTCAAAAAGATCAGCTTATCGACAAAAATACGATTAAAATCGACGAAACGCTTTTGAAAGATTATTCGGCGTCAGGCAGTATCGATCAAATCCTTGCCGGTACGGATAAGCTCTTACAGATGAAAATTGCATACGGAGAAGATACGCCGCCGCTCGTAAAAAAATGCGTTCATGAAATACAGATCAATAGCTTATTAAAAAATAAGACGGATGAGGGACAGGACGGCTCTGTTATCCGAACGACACCGGCGGGAACGACGGAAATCAATGCCGACGTATTTTTTTATAACGGGCTCGGTAAATATAACGACAAGGGCAAAGTCGAAGAAGCCTCCGTCACGCTCGGCGCGTGGTATAAACAGGCAGATGAAGACGACAGCGCATATAAGCCACTCGGATTCTTTTCTGCCGGAAGTAATACGATTTACGGACATGAGCTTAAAACAAAACGCTACGCGATACATAAGACGGGACTTAGTGCCGACAGATGGACGGTAAAAATCTCCCGTCTCTCGGGCGACAGTACGGATTCGAAAGTCGTCGATGCCGTATACGTCGGATCGATCAGAGCGATAAAAAACGAAGCGCCGGTAAGCAAAGAAAAATGCCGACGATTGACACTCATCGGTCTCAAAATAAAAGCGTCGGAAAAACTTAACAATATCGTCGAACAGTTGAACTTCGTTTCCACGGCGAAGCTCCCCGTGTACACCGGAAACGGAAGCGAAGAAGCCGCATGGGAAATGAAGCTTACGGACAATCCCGCATCGGCGGCGCTCTATGTACTTCGCGGGGATTTTTCTCAGCAGAAGCTCGACAAAAATGAAATCGACTGGCAGGCGTTTGAAAAACTGTATACGTGGTGTGCATCTCACGGCTACGGCTGCAATGAATATGTCGCGGAATCGATGCCGGTAAGCAGTCTCCTTTCGGCGATCGCCTCTACATGCCGTGCCGATATTTTTAAGTCAAACGGCAAAATGACCGTCGTGCAGGATATCGCACGGGACGGTTTTGTGCAGCTTTTTACGCCCCGTAATTCACACGGTTATACTGAAACGCTCGTTATGGCCGATATACCCGATTCCCTTGCATTGCAATTTGTCGATAAGGACGCAGGCTTTGCAAAAAACAAATTACAGGTCTATAACACTTCCGACGGTAACCGCATCAAAGAACCTGAAACGACACAGGACGTTCAGCTCTGGGGCGTTACGGACAGTGTACAGACACGCAAACTCGGTATGTATAAATATGCCGTTACCAAAAACCGCCCTATAGTACATAAATTTTCGGCGGATTTCGAATATCTCCTTGCAATGAAAGGCGACTGGATCAAATATGCAGGCGACATCGCGCTCGCAGGCATTACGCAGGGACGAATTACCGAACTTATTAAAAACGACGCTCGGCAAATTATCGGCATAAAGACCGATGAAATGATTCCGATGGAAACGGGAAAACAATATGCCGTACGCATCAGAAAGAGCGACGGAAGCTGTATGCTCATACAGCTTCGGACAATCGCCGGCAGCCGCGACGAAGTGTTATTTCAATTACCGGTTTCCGAAAACAACGGGCCACGAGAAGGCGATTTATTCGCGTTCGGGACGCAGGGGAACGAAGCGATCGATTTAATCATTACGGATATACAGGCAGGCGAAAATCTCTCGGCAGATATAACGTGCGTTGAATATGCACCGGAGATCTTCGCAGTCGATGATCCGAATTTCGTTTTACCCGATTTCAAAAATAATATCACGGACGTACCGGCCGCCGTCGATTCGGGACGTGTCGATTTATCGGGATGGCAAACGTGGACGACTTTTCACGACGGAACGGCAATCCCTGACTTCCCGACCGGCGACGGATCGTCGGGCGGATGGCATCGGATTGCAACGGCAAAAAGTATGTGGATGTCGACGAAGACTGCGCGAACGATTTACGAGGGCGTATGGTCTGCTCCCGTGCCGACGGGTACGCTCACGGTAGATCAATTACTCGGCGGCGATACCGTTATCGGAAAACCCGATAAACCGCAAAGACTTACAGCGGAAGCGGAAAGAGACGGCATCGAAATCAAATGCCGCGCACAATCCGACGGTTTACGAAATACGATAAAAAAATATGTCTGGGAAATCATAAAAGGAGTCCAGAGCTCAACTATTGAAACGACAGGGGCGGCATGTACCTATGTCTTTAATCGTAAGGTCGACGGGTACCCCGAAACATCCGATCTTACAGTGTGGTCGATACGAGTGCGAGCCGTAAACGTATACGGGAAAGAATCCGAATGGAGCGATGCTGCATTTATCGATCTCGATAATTACGGAACATGGCAAGTGGGTGTTCCGATTGTCAAACAGGAAGTCGTCGGGCGAACTGTTATTCTCACGTTTGCAATCCCGCCCCGCAGCGATAATCGTGTCATCTACGGAAATATACGCTATGGTGTACAAATAAAAAGAATCGGGAATGCCGACCCCGTACATTCACCCGATGTATCGTGCGTCGGAGATACCCTTTGGTATGAGCCAAACACGAAAGATGATCCGCATAAAAATGAGCTTGCCTATCGTAACGGAGCATCTCAAAAATGGCTTACAAGCGGAACAAAATATACCCAGCTGTTACCGCTGCTCGGACAATCGACTAATAAAAACGTCAACACAAAATATTCTTTCCGTATACGAGCGGAAAACGAAGCCGGAAACAGTGAGCCGATTGAGAACGTAGAAGTTATAGCGCTTTGTACTGATATTGCAGATATTGTGCATTCGCACGAACACTATAAAAAACTCTATGTGGAAAATCTCTCCGTTATAAGTGCGGATATCGGGAAGATTACCAGCGGTACATTACAGTCGAATATAAAGGCCGGAGAAACAAAACCGAATGTATTACTCGACTTGACGAACGAGGAATTCAGGATCGGAAACGAGCCGTCGCTTGAAGAAGCAGACGATGAGGCTGCCCAATATATTCATTATCGCAGAATAAACGGCGCTGCACATCTTGCTATGAAAGTAGCAAATTTTATTTTGACTTCGGCCGCCTCGATAATCAAAGGGCTTTTTTATGTGAAATCCGTAATGAGCGATATTGCAAGCTCTTTTTTTGTCGTAAATCCGACCGATGAACAGGATAAAATAACCGGTGTCGGTGCGGAGAGTGCCGTTGTAAACGGTGCGCTCGAAATAAAATCACTTAAAATCAGAAAACAAAAAAATGTCGAACTGCTCCTCCATACCGATTACGGTTATCTTATTACCTCATCGGGTGAACGTATACAAATCGGAATACTTAACAGTTTCGGCGGCAACGCGGATATTGAGGGCGATGTAACTGTCGGCGGAGATATCAATGTTGCCAATAATGCCGGTATTACAGGTGATATAACTGTCGGCAAAAACGCAACCGTAAACGGCACCGTTACGGCGAAAGAGTTTAAAACACTCGGAGGAAAATTTTCTGTACCGAATATCGAGGTAATGCAAGATACGTCATTGAATAACGTATCCGTAACAGGGAATGCAATATTGAAAAAGGATTTGTCAATCGGAGCAATACATTTTTGTGCAGTAAAACCGGATGCACCGGTAAAGGGTGATATATGGTTCGAGGAATAAGAGGAGGCTTGCGAGAAAATTATGAAACGAAATTTATTAACGTTATTGGCGGCAATATTCTTTATTGCCTGTGCAGTAGGTTATGAAAAGCATGAGGAAAACAGTACAATGACTTGGGATACATCGAATTACGATAGCAATATACGTGTTGCGCACTTGATTGACTTTAAAGGCAAATTTATCGCTATCGCTTTTAATTTTCAGGACCGACAGCTCATTGTCAAAATAAGTGCGGACAAAGGTAAAACTTGGTCTACCGTCTTTTCCGATAACAAGTATAAGAAATATTATAATACAACAGGTTGGGAACAGGCCGGCAAAACAGATTCTTTGCTTTGGTTTTTTAGCTATGGTGACACTTATAACGGCACAACCCCTGGTTATATTTTTTGGAGTACCGACGGTTATTTATGGCATATTATTGATCTCAATCCTGTTCTGCAAAACGGGTTCGGTATCAGCAATTTGTTCGTAACTGATGATGCAATATTTTTGCAGCAGAGAAAAAGTTTAGATGATGCAGGCGGCACCCCCTACGGGCATACCGATAAAGTCATTGTCAGCCATGACAAGGGGAACTCATGGCAAACTGTTTATTTAAAAACTTCCAACGACGGTTGGTCTCAAACGATAAATATTGGAACTTATTTTTCTCAACGTATAGGTATAATCATTGAAAATCAAGGAGATTTCTCACCTATAAACTATACAATAAAAATCAGTTTCGATAAGGGGAAAAATTTTATCGATGCTTTTTCAGGGATAAATATACTCGCCTTCGCTTTCACCATCGAAGATGAACAGCACCTTTGTCTTACTGCACTGCCGAATCAATACTCATCGTCTACCGTTTCGGTTGTATTATGTTTGAGCCATGACGGAGGGAGTACATGGCATATTGTAAACGCGACATTGCCAAAAGACGCCAACAGTACTTTACAAAATTTACGTATCAGAAAGTTACGCAATCTATGGCTTTTTTTTGTTGATGGCCAATGTATTGCAGAAAGCGATACCTACGGGGAAACATGGACAGCTGCGGCGAGCGGCAGAACTAATATCGCTGATAATTTTGTATACGTCGGTACAACTGTTGTCCAATATAAATTTGCCGGCAATGGGGTCGATTTTTATGTAAGCCCTGATTGCGCTCGAACATGGAGCCAAGAGCGTTTGCCGCGCATAAACAGTGCGTCCTCAATTTTGTATGACGGCTATACGACGATAATCGGAGAGTGCGGTACTATCCGCACAGAGGGGCCGGATTTTATAGGAAATGTTGCTGAAGTATCGCGACTGAAAGGATGCGACACAACAGGAAGTAAATTCAGTTTCGCACAGTTTAAACCCGCAACCTTTGAATCTCCGTTACATTACTGTGATGACAGCGGCAATATGAAATCGATCATACTCGTAAAGCCGACGTCAAAAAATGTAAGCCGATTTGTAGTTAAAATAAATCCAGAAAGCGAATATGCGAAATTGATACTCGGAGAGAACAATAATGGAATATGTGCTCTGGCAAAGTGCTAAGAGTTTAATAAGGTATTTTATAGGAGTAAAAAATGGCAGGCATAACGATCGGTAAAATCTATACAAATGCACCGGCAAATAATACGTCAGACGCGGATCTCCTCATTATCGAGCAGGGAACAAAAACAAAAGCAGTAAAACTCAAAGACGTGACTGTCGGGAAAGCGAAAGAAGCAACCGATGCGAAATATGCCGCTCATTTCGGGGCGGACGGCGCTCCGTTATCAGTCGGAACGGAAAAAACGCCAGTATACATTGATAATGCCGGTATACCGAAAGCATGTACAAAAGTCGCCGCAGCGACATCTGACGTTGCCGTATACGCACAAAAAATCGGCACGGCACAAGCGCATCCGGCAATCGGAAATACATCGACGCCTATTTTTATCAATGGCGACGGAATCGCGACTGTATGTACGGAGATACACGCGACACTCGGCAATGCAGGGAGCGCCGGTATCCCTATATATACGCAAGGCAATACAGTCCGCGAGTGTGCAAATTTCGCTGTATGCCAGACTGCCACAAATACGATGGATAAAGCGGTAACGATTGAAGGCTTCGTGCGGAAAGCGGGAGCGCATTTCTATGTTAAGTTTGCCAATGACGGCGGCGGTACACGAGGCACTTATAATTTGACGCTCAATGTACACGATGGCAATAACTATACCGGAGCCGCACCGGTGTATGTCGGTAAATATCAATGCGGTATAGGCGCAATAAATGCAGGCTGTGTGTATGAGATGCTTTTTGACGGAGAGCGTTATGCCATCCTTAATTCCGATATCGTCGCACAGGAAGCGAGCGAAACCGCGAGCTATATAAAACATGGGAACGGTTTAATTAAGCAATGGGCCAGCAACGTAAAAACAGAACCTTCTTCAAGCAATCGATATGTAAAATTTAATATTATTTTTACTCGCCCTCCGCTGCTAATCGTTAACCAACACGCAGATGAAAGTGGAAGTGTTTATTATAATGAATTTGGCTATAATGTAACAAAAGAGGGATTTCATATTCGCCACGCAGAAAACGAGCGTCGTTTTATTCATTATCTTGCCGTTGGTGTGTAAAAGATATTAATTTGCTTGCCCGATAGCAAACCAGTCGACATATCCGTTTGGATAACTATTCGTATATTGTCCCAGAACAAAAAACCTGTCTTTTTCTATAGTCCATCCAGCTGCATAATGCTCGACTGCCTTTCCCGAATATACGCCGCTATGCTGTCCACATATTAATCTCGGTATGGCAGTAAACGCAATTGGATAGTATATGGGAGTATTTAAATCGGAATTTTTTGTCACGCCCCATTGCTTAATTAAACCGTTCGTTATTTACCGATACAAATAAACGAAAGGCTTGAATTTGTTATTTCGCCAGAATGGTTTGCTGAAATGTTAAAACCTTCAAGATTTTTATTAAAAATCTTGACCGTTCCTGAATAAGAATCAGCACCTGTATGGGACATAGAGCCCATAACGCTTGGAATTTTTGAAAATTTTATCGGAAAAGAGACCCTCATTGATTCAGACCAATTTCCAGCAACGTTTATCCACTGCACAATCAAACCGTTCGTTAAAATCATGACCGACATAAAATTATTATGGAGGTGCTATATGATTTATGGATATATTCGCGTATCAACCGACGGACAAACGACAGAAAATCAAAAACTAGCTATCAGGTTGTATTGCAAAAAAATGAGATTGTTTCACGTACACTGGATTGCGGAAAAGATAAGCGGGTTAAAGAATCCTGAAAAAAGAAAATTAGGTGAATTATTAAAAACTGTACAACCGAATGATACAATCATCATGACGGAACTGTCGAGGCTTGGCAGATCATTGATAATAATTCTAAATGTGCTGCAAAAATTATTAGAAAGGAAGGTGCGCGTCATTACACTAAAAGAGGGATTTGAATTGGGAGATAACTTACAATCAAAGGTTCTTGCGTTTGCCTTCGGGTTGTCCGCCGAGATTGAACGTTCTTTGCTATCCGAACGCACAAAACAGGGATTAGCACGAGCGCGGAAAGCAGGAAAACAGATTGGTCGCAGAAAGGGGCAAAAACCGCAGTATTATAAGCTAACTCCTTATCGATATAAAATAAAGCGAGCTTTAAGAGCCGGCAGGAGCAAGTTATCTATTGCAAAAGAATTTCGCGTTACGTGGGGAACGCTCGATAGATTTATACATGAACATATCAACGATAAATTACCTCCCGCACTGACTGAACGCCCTAAGAAACACGGACATCCGACAATTAGAGAAAAGGAATATTTTATGAAAAATTTATAAAATATTCCTCGCGTCGCTTTCGGTAATTACATTCAAGATATACTCTCTGAAAACAGGCAGAAACCCGCGAGCGGCAACTCGCGGACAAGTGCTAGCACACTTACGGGATAACCCGCTTCCACCCGGCCCATAGCTACGAGCAGTTTAAACATCGGTGCGTTTAGTCTTCAGGTTTAGCCCAAAGGAGACATGAATGAAAACACCTATTTCGTATTATGGCGGAAAACAAGAACTTGCAAAAAAAATTATAAGTCTTATACCGTCTCATAAAACATATTGCGAACCGTTTATCGGAGGCGCTGCAATTTTTTTTGCGAAACCGGTATCGAAAGCCGAAATAATTAACGATATCAATTCGGAAGTTGTCAATTTTTATGAAGTGCTAAAACATGATTTTTCCGCATTGCAGGCAGAAATTGAAATCAGTTTGCATAGCCGAAAATTGTACCAGCACGCCCACGTCATCTATGAAAATCCTGATATGTTTGACAGAATAAAAAGAGCATGGGCATTTTGGGTGCTCGCTAATATGTCTTTTAATAACTCGCTTACCGCCGGATTCAAACATGATAAAATCGGCAAAACAAGCCGCAGCATTGCGCATAAGCGGCAGCAGTTTACCGAAGATTTGGCTATCCGCCTTCAAAATGTACAAATCGAATGTTGCGATGCGTTGAAAATCATTCGGCAAAACGATAACGGCGAAACTTTCTTCTACCTTGATCCGCCGTATGTCGGCGCTTGCCAGGGGCATTATGATGGGTATTCCCAATCCGATTTCAATGAGCTTATTGATCTGCTTGCAAAAATTGAGGGGAGATTTTTACTTAGTTCTTTCCGAAATACGTATCTCTCCGAAGCCTCAAAACAGTATGGCTGGTCTCAAATCGAACTGAAAATGAATACGCATCCGAGCTTCATACCTGATCAACATAAAAGCAAAATCGAGGTTTTAACGGCAAATTATCCGATTTCTTTCTAGACATTGTTTATAAAAATTCGGTTTTTAGCACATCTGTAAAAATGTCATTATTTATTATAATTATGTATTCAAATATGGTTATAAATAATAACTGCGAACACGCTTTCACTTAAATAATTGGGAGCGGCTGTCGCAATTTTTGCAAGCGGCAAAGCACCGCATTCAACCTTTTACCGAACCGGTCAACAAACCCTGTATAAAATATTTGCCGAAGAAAATATACACGAGCAGCGTGGGTATCGACGCCAAAACCGCACCTGCCGTAACCGTATTCCATTCGACAACCTGCGAACCGGAAAGATTTTGAAGGGCGACCGTTATCGGTTGGATCAAAGGATCCTGCGTAATGACGACCGCAAATAAAAAATCGTTCCAAACGCTCGTAAATTGCCAAATTAAAACAACGACAATAGCCGGAACGGAAACCGGAAGAATCAACCGCCGGTATATGCCCCAAATGTCAAGACTGTCCAAAGTTCCCGCTTCGACGATTTCATCGGGGACTTCCATATAATAATTTCGAAACATCAGTGTCGATATCGGGAGTCCGTATATCGTATGCGTGAGAATGAGGCCGAGCAACTTTCCGTAAAGATGCGTTTTATTCAAGGTCTGTACGAGCGGTATCAAAATACTTTGGTAGGGGATAAACATACCGAAAATGATAAGCACAAAGATAACATTGGAACCTTTAAATTTAAACTTTGAAAAAAAATATCCGTTTAACGAACCGATAAGTATGGAAAAAAAACAAACAGGCAGCACCATCTTAAAGCTGTTCAACAAATTCGGAAGCAATTTTTTTGCCGCTATCCGATAATTCGACAATGTCGGATGCAATTCCAAAACCCATATCGTACTGAGGCTGACATTCGCAAACGGTTTTACGCTTGTGTTGAGTAAAACGTACAAAGGAAAGAGAAAAAGTACGGCAAATACGGCAGCAAAGAAATATTGAAAAAACGGGATCGTTTTATTTTTTTGCATCATGTCAGTTCTCCGCCCTAAAGGTCGATACTACATACGGCACGATAATAACCGCAACGCAAAGCAGCATGATAATTGAAATCGCGGCTCCTTCCGCATAGTGATTGCCCCTAAATGTCGTTTCGAACATATACAGGCCCGGAAAATCGGTAACGAATTTCGGGCCGGAACCCGTCATCGCGTATACCAAATCGAAAATCTTCAAAGAGATATGTCCGAGCACGATCAATGCGGAAAATACGATCGGTCTGAGATGGGGAAGTAAAATACTGAATATTATCCGCAATTCGCTTGCCCCGTCAATCATACCCGACTCGACGATCTGCCTCGGTACGGTACGAAGCCCTGCCAAAAACATCGCCATCGTATACCCGAGATATTGCCAGGAAGCGGCAAGCACTAAAGAAATCAATGCAACGTTATAAGGACCGATATGCCCCGTAGAAGTATACCAACCGAAATCCAGCGGTATTCCCATCATGCGAAAAAGCTGATTTACGCCGGTAGACGGAGTGAGCTGCCATTTCCAGACGACGCCTGACACAATAAAAGAAATCGACAGCGGATACATGAATACCGTACGAAATACACCCTCTCCTTTCAGTCCGCGGTAAATCAAATACGCCAGCACAAAGCCGCCGACAATACAAACGCTCATAAACAGAACGGTAAAAAACAGCGTATTCCACAGATCCGCCGTAAAACGTCTGTTTCGAAACAGTTCGATATAATTTGAAAAACCGACGCTTTTCATATTCGGAATGATACCGTCCCATGACGACAGAGAAACCCGAAACGACCACAGGATAAAACCGTACACAAAAATAAAAAGCAATACGGTAAACGGTACAATGACAAGCATGCCCTTGCCTATTTCCCGCTTCGGGTAATACATAGCGCCTCCCATAAAACTTTTGCAGGAAGTTAGAGCCTCCGGCTCATTCTGCAAAGAATCGATTCTACGTGTCCGCTTTCGCGGACTTCGAATCAACTTCCGAAAAAGTTTTTAGCCGTGCACAAACGCGCACACGTTTAATAATCGAGCTTGCAAAATAAAGTGTATCGTATTCATTCGATTTTCATCAAAATGATACGTATACATATCTTCCGCCAATATCCGCACAAACTCGAGATAAGAACGCTGCGATTTCGAGCAATGCGCGACTTGCAACGAGCGCGAAGCGCGAAGTTCCCCGCGCGACTTGCAACGAGCGCAAAGCGCGAAGTTCCCCGCGCAGAAATCGCAAGGGTCTCCTATAAAAGAAAAACGCTTTGGCGTTTTTCATCTTCAGACTCCAGCGACGGCGATATTTCAGACGACGCTTTTTATCACACATCCTTTTCCTTAATAAAACGAAATATGCACGCCGCTACGGGCAGACCGAGCCTGCCCGTACCGGCAATCGGTTAATTTTTCGGCGCATACCTGTTTGCGGCGGACTGGAATTCTTTTATCGCAGTATTGACGTCTCGATCGGACGTAAAGACATTGACGATATCGTTTACTTTCGTTACCCACGCTTCCGAAATAGCGGAACCGTGTGCGACGGACGGAACGATCGCATTGGAAGCGAAATCCGCCATCGCTTGCTTTGAATATGCGGAATATTTTGATCTGTCCGCGTCGAGCCGTGCAGGGATCGAACCTTTGATAGGATTAAACGCATCCTGCCCTTGTTTCGAACCGCACAGCGTCAGCCACTTAACGGCGTTCGCGCGGTTCTTCGCTTTTCTCGGCAAGCCGAAAGAATCGGAAATCAAAATGAAATCGCCCTGTGTTCCGGGAAATACTGCCCATTCCCAATCGACGCCCTCCTTTTTGCCTGTCTGCTGATACAGGCCGAGCGCCCAGTCGCCCATCAGGTTCATCGCCATTTTGCCCTCGGAAACCGCGAGCAATGCGTTCATATCGGTATAGGCGGAATGATCGGTATTGACGTAGCCTATGAGACGGGCGTAATCGTTCAGCGCCTTTACGATATCCTTGTCCGACCAACTGCATTTTCCGTTCCACAACGCAATATATTTTTCCGGACCGGCATCGGCAAGGATGACATTTTCCAAAAGCTGCGTCGCCGTCCACGGAGAGGTATCGCCGAGCGCGAATGCGATAACTCTGTTTTTTTGTAATATTTCACAGGCCGCAAACAGTTCATCCATCGTCTTCGGAACGCGAAGATTGTATTTTTTAAAAATTTTAGGGTTATACCACAGCACATTGGAACGATGAATATTTACGGGAACCGAATATATTTCGCCCTTATACGAAACGATATCCAAAACGCCTTTCGGAAATTTATCGAGCCAACCGTTATCTTTGAACATCTGAGTTAAGGGTTCCATATAATTGGAAACGACCCACGTATCGATCAATTCATGTCCCGCATGTACTTGAAAAGAATCCGGCGCGTTTCCTCCCTGCATACGCGTAGCGAGGACGGCTTTCGCGTTTGAGCCGGCGCTGCCGGCTACGGTTGCGTTGATCAATTCAACGTCGGGATTTTCTTTGTTGAATTCGTCGATCATCGCCTGCAGCCCTTCTGCTTCGCCGCCGGCAGTCCACCAACTGAAAATTTCGACGGAGTTTTTCCCCTTCTTTTGCACTGTGGAATCATCCGTACCCATTGCAAACGCAAGCCCGTATACGCAAAGACAAGCGATAAGGACACCAATGCATTTTCTCATAACCGTACCCCCTGATATTTTTTTATCTCCGGTCAAAGAGATAAGTATACGCTACCGCATCGCAGCAATTTTTTTGAGCCGTTCTATGCAAAGCACTGCACATCTGATCGTATGATAATTGGCTTTCCATGAATTGCTCATATATGTCCATATCGGGTCGCCCTCACGCGTCAACAGCGGCCACCATTCTCCGACTTTATGATTGATTCCTTTTTCCATAACAAACGTGTGAATATTCCGATATGCATCGATGTATGTTTCATCGTGGAAAAGAAGATACGCTTCCAACAACCCGTTTAATAATTCCGCTTGCTGCCAAAATTCTTTCGTTTCATCGTATACCGCATGTCCGTCCGATGCGCCCTCAACGTATACGCCGCCGTATTTCCGGTCGATACCGTATGTCACCGCATTATCCAAAACGGCTCTGAATGTCGGTTCATAGGACGCAGACGATTCGGCGAGCGCTTTTAATGCATCCGAAAGCAGCCAAAACAATTCGACATTATGGCCGTACGACATATTATCGGCGTGGGGTTTTGCCCCTTTGTCAAATCTGTCCATACCCCAAACGACGGAAAATTTTATTTGAGGCACTTTATTCCAATCTTTATCGAACTGCGGAATCCCCGTTCGATATGTTTTATCGAGCATCGTATTGACGAGGATATCGATAAGTTCCTGCAATTTTCTTCGATGAATATCTTTTCCCGATGCACAGTACAAAGCCGTATACGCTTCCATCAAGTGCATGTGGACGTCGAGCGTTTTTCTGTCGCCGCCTGCGGATCCGGGGCCGCACAATCTCCACTCGCGCGAAAACATTTCCCAATAACCGCCCTTTGAAGTTTCCGCCGCATACACCTGCAAAAGTTCAAAACATTTTTCCGCATAGAAGAGCGCCTGCACATCGTGAAACGTTTTTGCATAAACGGCAAGCGCATATATTGCAAAGCTCTGTCCGTATACGATTTTTTGATTGTCGATAATACGGTTTTTCCGATCAAGCATCCAATAAAAACCGCCGTATACGTCGTCCCAGAGCGTTTGCACCGCAAACTCAAAGCCTTTTCTGGCAATTGCTGCGCAGCGGCCGGCAGTATCATGCCCGTACTGCACTGCGAGCGACAACGAAAACAAAGTACGCATATGCGCCAGCATCGGTTTTTCATTGCAATCAGTCAGATTGCCGGCCGCATCGTATTGTGTGATAAAACCGCCGTTTACCGTATCCCAGCAGCGTTCAACCCAAAACGGCAAAAGTTCTTTATGTATATGGCGTTTCCACTCGTCTTTCCACGAAACAATCTCTCTTGCATCCATAAAATTCCTCGTTTATGAAATGATCCATTGTTTTATGAAACCGTTCTCATAAATTATACGACCTCATTTTCGAAAAGTCAAAGATTTTTTTGCCGCACCTTACCCATTCGAATTCGGCGGCTACCGGTGCAGCGCTCTGTACAATTCCACCAATATGTCTCGGTTATCGGCCGACGTGTAATCGACGGGACAGCCCATCCTGCTGAAGGTCTTCATAAAGCGCAGGTAATATGCGGGATTGTCCGCAGGCGGCTCACCCCTTCTCCAATCCCACGTTTCGCGCTGCAAATCGAATACGTGGATCGCAGCGTTCCGAATCTCTTGCCCGTTTTGAATTGCAACGTTCCTCGCCATCGACAGCGCTTTTTCAAAAATCATCGGACTCATAACCGCCGATCCGATCGACAAATACACGCCGTTTTGCAAACCGCTCACCGATGCAACATAGCGTAAAAAATCGACTTCCGCCGTCCTCCCGATCGCAGCTCCCTTATTCGCTTTGTGCGTATAGATGATATCGTGGCCGAACATCGGATGATCGGTAAACGGCACGCCGTTTTCATAGCAGGCAGCCTGCACGCTGAAACGCTTATACGGATGCGCTATCGCCAAAAAGCGCCCTTCCGGCAGATCGAGGGAATGTATTTCATCGAGAAAATCGGCGGCGGCGGCGCGTTTTGAAAGCGGAGCGTTTTTATCGCAGACGACCTTTTCGAGCTCTTCTGCCGACGGAATATCGATGCCGTCTTTCGAAATCATTTTGCCGACGGCCTCTCCGTAACCGAGCCCTTCGTATGCGCCTGCGGCGATCGCCGCGTTGATCGAAAAGCCCGTCTCCTGCCACGTGCCGAACTGCCCCAACGCGACATTCGCGCGGACATCTTCGCTGCTTTGCCCTTGAAACGCAAATTCCCAATCGTGGATGACGCCGGCGCCGTTCGTCGCAAGGTGCGTAAACCATCCTTCCGCAACGAATTTCGAAAGCAGCGGACCGAGCCCGTTTTTGATCGCGTGCGCGCCGAATGCGCACATGCGGGAAGCGCCCGCCTCTTTCGCTTTCCGCAGTTCGTCGGCAATTTGTTCGGCACGGCGGCGTAGTTCAGGCGAGGCTTTGCTTTTATACGTTTTTTCATCGACGTAATCGCGCTCAATGAAAACTTTGTTTTTCCTTTCCGACAGCGGGAAATAGCGCATCTCCGACCTGTCGAACAATCGCATCGCAGCCATAACATTCCTTATTAAAATTTATTAACCGATGAAAATATCGCCCCGACCCGTAAAATCGCACCGATTACGCCCCGCCGTAAATACGGCGTATCTGCGAAAAATCGGGAATCAATACGTCCGCCCCCGCAAGCACGAGGCGCGCCCTCTTTGCCCGATTGACGCCGAAGCGCTGTTTTTCGTCGGACAAAACGCCGACTGCAAAAAATCCGTTTTCGTGCGCTTCGCGCATTTCGACCGGTCCGTCGCCGAAAACCGCACAGCTTTCCGGACGAATACCCCGCCCTGCAAGCTCTTTAATAATTTTCTGAATGATGATTTTTTTCGGATCGTTTTTAGGATCGCCGACCGAACCGCAGATGCCTCCGGTAAACAGATGTGCATAACCGAGCAGTTCCGCTTCGCGCACGACGTCGTCGTGATCGCTGCCGCTTGCCAAATACAATTTCGTTCCCGCTTCAAAAAGCGTTTGCAAAAAATCCCGAGCTCCTTTTATCGTTACGTCGTCGGTGTTCAATTCACCGCGGCTCAGCGCATCGACTTTTTCCTGCATCGATTGTTTTAATCGCCGGACGAATATCGCTTTGTAATCCTCCGCCGAGCGGACGGTTTTTACAAGCCCGTATTTTTCTATGATCGGGATGAGCAGCTGCATTTGAATGATCGTTTGAATACCGGTCGTTTTATCGATAAGTTCTTTGACGTCCGCCGTAATACGCTTCCGAAGCTCTTCATCCGCGCTCGCATCCTGCGTCACCGCTTCGACCATGACGGCTTCCATGACACTTTCCCAGCCCTGCCGAAGCACGCTGATCGTTCCGTCGTGATCGAAGATCGCAACCTGCGGATAGATGCGGCGATTTTCGAATGCCGCCTCGTCAATGATTTCGATGTGCGAATCGGGAAGCGTGCGCGGCTTTTCCGCATAACTCGCAATTTCAGGATGATAGCGAAACATCGCATTGTGCGCGACGGCGCGCATATCGGAAAGCGAAGGATGTCCCGTCCGATACAGCGTCAAAACGCTTGCCGATGCGCCGAGATTTGCGGCATCGACGGCATCGAAAAACGAAAGCCCCGAAACAAGGGCGGCGGCCATCGTCGCGATAAACGCATCCCCCGCTCCGACCGTATCGATCGGCTGTGTAAAGTCTATGCCGAGCGCGCGGCGGCTTTTGCCGTCCTGCACTGCGAGCGCGCCTTCTTTTCCGAGCGTTACGGCGATCGGCCGGTTCCAACGCGCGGAAAGAGAGGCGGCGGCTTTTTCGACGGATCGTTCGCTTCCGGTTTTTCCGTTATAATACGAGAGCGCTTCACGCTCGTTTATCTTGTAGATGACGTTTTCATAACTTCCGATGCGGTGCCGCGTATCGACGAGCCAAACGATTTGCCCCGCACTCGAAGCGATCCGCTTATTGAGTTCGCGTATAAAACGGTCGGTCGTCAAACCGGAAAGCAGCTGTTCGTTTACGATGATGCAGCGGTATTCGGAAAGCGACGCATCGAGTTTTTCGAGCAGCTCGTTTTGCGTCGCTTCGGAAACAAGATTGAAATTTCCCAAATCGAAACGGGGCAGCTCTCTTCCGTCTTTAATAATTTTGTGGTACATGTTCGTCTGCCAGTCCGTTTTTTGTACCGCGATGCCGCGAGTCGAAATTCCGCGTTCTTTGCACAGCGCTTCCAAAATCGCACTTTCGGCATCAGAACCCGAAATGCCGTAGAGATCGACGTTTCCGACTCCGAGCGTCCGAAGCGTTTCGGCAACGTTACCCGCGCCTCCGAGATAATACTCGCTCGATTTTACCGATACCGTTTCCAGCCCCGTTTCTACGGATATTTCGGATACCGCCGAATCGGTAAAATAATAATGATCGATACAGATATCGCCGATAACGGCAACGGATGCGGCTTCCAAAGCCGCTTTATCGAATTGATCCGAAAACGAAAGGGGCATATTTTTACCTTTTTTGAAACCGGTTTCATTAAATGATACGGCATGACCGTCCGTCTGTCAATAAAAAATTTTAAGTTATACAAAAAATTTAAAGTTGCAAAAGGACAAAATACGGTTGATAATAATCCTATGATTACCATCAACGATGTCGCACACATAGCAGGCGTATCGAAGTCGACCGTTTCCCGCGTTATGACGAATCCGTCCATCGTCAAAGCGGAAACGAGAGAAAAAGTGCAGCGCGTCATCCGCAAAAAAAATTACGTACCCAGTACGATTGCACAAAACCTCAGCGGTACGCCGACAAAGACCGTCGGCATCGTCATCAACGAAATGGCGAATTTCTTTTTCGTCGAAATCCTTGAAGGAGTCGACCGCGTGCTCTCCGCAAACGGATATTCGCTTGAAATCCATTCGTCACAGTGGATCGCCGAAAAAGAGAGCGCGCAGATACGCTCGCTCATCAGCAAACGTGCGAACGGCGTGCTGCTCGCCCCGCTTTCGAATTCGAGCAAGAGTATCAATATACTGCTGAAAGCGAAGATACCGCTCGTCGTATTCAACTGCATCCCCGATTCGCGCCGATGCCCCTACGTCGCCTCCGACAATTTCGCAGGCGGAAAACTCGCGGGTGAATACATGAACACCCTCGGCGCAAAGCAGCACATCGTCGTGTCGGGCTTCGAACACCAAACGATTACGGACAGAGTAAACGGATGCCTGGCCGTACTGAAAGTGAAGCGCGTCGTCCGTTATGAACACGTAAGCACATTTGAAGACGGAGAAAATCTCGTTCCGATTTTAATAAAAAACAATCGAATCGATACGGTAAAAACCGCACTTTTTATCACGAACGACAACGTTGCAATCGGAACCTTGCATAAATTGATCGAAAGCGGAATACGCGTTCCCGAACAGGTTTCCGTCATCGGATACGACGACATAAAGCTCGCAAAACTGTGCAAAGTTGCGCTGACGACCGTTTCTCAAAATGCATTCCGGCTCGGAGAAGCCGCTGCAAAAAAGCTCCTCGACATCATTTCACAAAAAGACGTGCCGACGGGTACCGTGTACGCGCCGTCGATGATCGTACGGGAGTCGAGCAGATGAAAAAACGCACCGCACTTGCAATCGATATCGGAGGCTCAAAACTCTTCGTCGGAATCGTAGACGAAACGGGACAGATTCTCGCTGAGCGCAAAATGCAATTTCAGTCGGTCAGCCGGCAGATCATCCTCGATTCGATCCGGCAGCTCTGTATGCCGCTTGCCGAAATGTTTGCGCCCGACCGTATCGGCGTAAGCATTCCGGGACTTGCCGACCCGAAAACGGGTGTTTGGAAAGAAGCGGTTTTTTCAAAAGTACGGGACTTTCCCATCGCGGAAAATTTGGCGGCACTGTTCGCTCTGCCCGTGTTTATTGACAACGATGCGAACAACTGCGCATGTGCGGAAAAAATATTCGGCTGTGCAAAAACCGTCGACGATTTTATTTGGCTCACGATAAGCAACGGCTGCGGTGCCGGTATCTTTCTCAACGGACAACTCTTTTCGGGAGCGTCAGGCAACGCGGGAGAACTTGGACATGTGTGCGTCACCGACGAAGATTTTCTTTGTCCGTGCGGAAACAGAGGCTGCCTTGAATCGGTCGCTGCGGGGCCGGGAATCGTTAGAAGATATGAAGCCACCGTCACGGCTCGAAAGCCTTCGCTTTCAGCTAAAACAATTGCACACATGGCGGAAGCGGGCGATGCGGCGGCGCGCGCCATATATGAAAAAACAGGTGTCTATATCGGTAAGGCAATCGCCGCTGCGGTAAACATACTCAACGTTCCGCTCGTCGTTCTTGGAGGCGGAATCGGTATGGACAGCAGTCTCTACATCGCCGCGCTCAAAAAGACGGTCGACGAACACCTATACGCGACGGCAAATAAAAATCTGACGATAGTTTCGACGGCGCTCGGCTACAATGCGTCGCTGCTCGGCGCCGCGGCAACGGCATTTATCCGCGGCTCAAAAATACCGTTCAAATAGCGATGCGTATGCAGCGGAGATCGCCGATACACGAAACGGCGAAAGATGGAGCATCAAAATGACTGAAGATACACCCACAGCGAATACGTTTGTGCGCGCGCTCGAAACTTTACCCGCAAGCATACTCATCACAAAATACGCCCGCAAACGAACGCCTTACACTTTAAACTTCCCGACTTCAGCCGCCAATTTTTGAATGCTCGTTTTGTTTTCCTGCGTGATCCGGTTCACTTCCTGCACCGCGTTGTTGATCTGCACCGCTCCCGACGCCATTTCATTCATGCTGTCGGTAATGATGCGCGTCAGATCGTCGAGCTTCCGCATCTCTGCGGCGACGCTTTCTCCGCCCTTCAGCATCTCTTCCGACCCCGCCTGTACTTCCATCGTCACCGTGTTGATGCTTTTAATCGCAGAGAGCACTTCTTTGCTCCCGTTTTCCTGCTTACGCATCGCTTCCGTCAATCGATCGCTCATCGATTTTACCTGCTCCGACAAATTGAATATCGTATTGAACTTTTCTTCCGCCGTTTTCGACGACGCCGACAGCGTTTCGATTTCTCCGGAGAGCGTTTTCAGCGTCTCCGTTATCGTCTTGCCCTGCATCGCGGAATCTTCGGCGAGCTTTCGGATCTCATCGGCAACGACCGCAAAACCCTTGCCCGCCTCTCCCGCATGCGCTGCTTCGATCGCCGCATTCATCGCAAGCAAGTTCGTCTGACTTGCGATGTGCTGTATGACGCTCGAGGCTTCAAGCAAACTCCCCGATTCTTCGGCGATCTGTTGCGTCACCGCATTGGCGCTGACGACGCTGCCTTTTCCGTCGGCCGTCGCATCCGCAAGCGTTTTGATAACGTCATCCGTCTGTTCGAGCGTCTGCGAAACCGCGCCGATATTCGCGACCATCTCTTCCACCGATGCCGACGACTGGGCAACGCTCGCAGCCTGCGTTTCGATGCTGTTGTTAAGCTGTTTGATCGTACGCACGATCTCTTCGATCGTCGCGGCCGTTTCGCTCACGCTCGCCGCCTGTGTCAGCGCCTGCTGCTTTACCCCGTCGATATTCGCGCTGATTTCGTGTACGGAACTTGCCGTTTGGGTCATATTCGACGCAAGCTCTTCGCCGATGGCTTCCATCGTGCCGGAGTTCTCTCCGACGGTCTTTATGGAGCGGCCGATTTTCGCGATCGTTTCGTTGAAGTATTCGGCCATATCGGTGATCTCATCGTTGCCGTTTACCGGAAGACGGACGGTAAGATCGCCTTCGCCCTGTGAAATATTCCGCAATGCACCGACGGCGGTTCGGATCGGCTTTATAATTGCGCGCGCAACAAAATAGATAACGACAAACGTGATAACCAAAATAATCGCAGTAAGCCCCAAGAGCGAAAGGCGCAGGGTGTTTACCGCTCCCAAAAATTCGTTTACGGGAGCGCGGATGATGACCGACCAGTCGGTCGTTTGCATCGTCGCAAAAGAAGCGATATAGGCTTCGTCTTGGTATGTGTAATAGCCGATTTCACTTTCGTCGGTGTTCCAAACGTGTTCCAAAAAAGCGGCGCACGAAGCAAGCTCTTTATTCGTCTTTGCCTGCTCGATGATATTGGCTTGACTTCGAACCAGCTCGGTATCTTTATCCGCGACAATGACACCGCTGTCGGCCATTATATAGCAATTGCCCGTTTTACCGACAACGATATCTTTAATTTGTTCGGAAAGCCAAAATCCGTCAATATCCGCACTCAAAACACCGATGATCTGATGATTATTGTCGTATATGGGAACGGCAATAACTTGGATGAGTTTTTGCGTTGTTTTTGAAAAAAGCTGTTCGGAAAGAAACGGTTTTCCGCTCCGTGCCGATTGGAACCACTCCCGATCGCCGACTTGGGCATTTCCGCCGATACTGTGGAGCGTGCCGTCAAGCTCGCTGAAATCCAATTCCTGAATGGATGTATTGAATGACGCCTGTTCCCGCAGCAGTCTGATTTTTTCCGCATTTGAAACGGATGCATCGGTAAACATAGGCATACGCGCTATACCTTCAAGGAATTGCCAAATCGAGGTAATGCGCCCGTCTATTATCCGCGAAACATCGGTCGCTTTATCGATAAGGTGTATTTCCACTTTTTCAATGACCGCTTTGCGAGCCGAATGTATGGCAAGCAGCGATTCAATTGCACCCGCCGTTAAAATCAATAATCCGAAAACCAGGATAAGCTTATAACGGAGCGAAAAACGTTTTTTCAAAGTAAGCCTCCTATAAAAATTTCTTATATTGCACATCGCAATCATGTAAGCTTGCCGATGCGTATTTCATTGTTATTTCCGAAACGATATAAAACGGATACCTCATTTGCGCCGGGCGGATGTTCAAAGCCGGCACGATAATAATCGATGGCATCTTTATTTTTTAATAAAACGGTTTGACAACGCGTAAGTAAATCATAGTAATCGCACAATAAGTGCCGATATTTTTTTAATAAGTCGTCGCAAGCAGAGAGTAAACGTTTATAATCATGCGTATTAGCGAATGCTATTTTTCGGGGGGGGGGGGGGGTAAAATTGTCGGTCGGTATAGGAAAGCTCAACGATATCTCCTGATACTTGATATAGTATAACTCCAAATGTAAAATTTGAAAAGAGGAAAAATCGATAATATCAGTGAAATAATTGAACGAGCTTTTATGCTGTACGCAAGAATGCGGCGCGTGTTTCCAGCCGACGATAATCCGGAAAACATAGAGGCCGCCGAAGCACTCGGGCTTTCGACTTTTTTATTTACAACGGCGGAAGCACTGGAAACGCGTCTTTCGGCGCTCGGTTTGCTGTGACGGGCATCTCGAAAAACCCGATCGTATTTTCAGCAAGCCCGGATCGTTCAGTCGAAAAGCTCCGTCGCTTCGAGCAGCCGTGCGACTTTTTCCGCATCTGCATCGAGCCGGCGGTCGTCAACGAGCGGAGCGGAGACGGCGCGGACTTCGGCATGCACTCGTTGCGTAAATTCTCCGAACTCCGAAGCTCCGACTAAATCGACCGCTTGGCACACCGCGAGTATGTGTACGGCGTATTGCAGATAGATGAGATCGATTTGGTCGCGCAGTTTTCGCGCCGAAATCGTACCCATGGAAACTTTATCCTGGTTGAGCGCTTCCGTCGGGCTCGACTGAATACTCATCGCCGTACAGCAATGCTGCACTTCCGCACGAATCGCCGACATCGTAATCTGCGCCGCCTTAAAGCCGAAGCGCAGTCCCGCGCGTTCGTCGGTATCGTCGGTAAACGGGATCAGGTTTTCCGTGAGATTGTTGAATTTTCCGTCGATTATGATCTCCGCCTGTTTGTCCGCCAAATCGCTGATGTTCGCAAGCGCGATGCGCAGGTAATCGCAGGCGGCGCAGATGTGCCCGCCGTAAAAATTGCCGGTGTTGTAAAGCTCTTGCGTATCGACGTTGACGAGCGGATTGTCGTTCGCGGAGTTGAGCTCTTCTTCGATCCACTGCCGCGCGATCCGAAGCGTGTCGCGCAGGACGCCGTTTATCTGCGGCGCGCAGCGAATGGAATAACGATCCTGAATTTTGACAAAGCGCTTTTCAAACTGCACGTCGCCGATGGAGCCGATGCGTTCGAGCAGGTCTTCGTATCGATACACGCGCTTCGAGTTTTTTACGATATCGTAAATATAGCCCGCGCTTTCGATCTGTCCCGCGTGATTTTTCATCTCCGCGACTTTTTTTCGGAAGGGCACTTCGTTGCCGCGTACGATTTCCGCAGTCGCTGCGGTGACGAAATCGCAGATATTCGCAAGCCTCCGCGCGCGTTTCCACGAAAGGGAGGCGACGGCCGTCATCACCGACGTACCGTTCATGATCGCAAGTCCTTCTTTCGCCGCAAGCGGAAGAGGGGCGATTCCTTCGGCTTTGAGCGCGTCGATCGCCGGAACGATTTTCCCTTTGTAATACGCTTCGCGCTCTCCCATGACGACGGCAGCCACATAGGACAGCGGCGTCAAATCACCCGATGCGCCGACCGATCCCAGTTCGGGGATCACGGGAACGATATCTTTGTCGAGCAGGGTTTTGAGCATTTCGGCGAGGGCGACTCTGATCGCCGAATGCCCGCCTTTTACGTCGGAGTTCAATCGGCACAGTACGACGGCGCGTCCTTCTTCGTGCGAAAATTTTTTACCGAGCCCGATGCCGTGAAAGCGTACAATGGATTTTTGCAGCTCTGCCGCGCGTGAAGGATTGATTTGATTTGCGCACGAATCGCCGAAACCCGTCGTTACGCCGTATGTCGGAAAACCCTTTGCGATATACTCTTCGAGAAATTTGCGCGAGCGGCGGAGCGTTTCGAAAAACGCGGCGTCCTCCGGAAACGAAACCGCACTTTTACCGTATGCGACGGCACACACGCCGTCGATTGTAAGATGCTCGCCGTCAATCGTTATCGTTTTCATCATTGTATTCCCTTGTTTGAATTACTGTATAGTATATTGCACCGATGCACAAGCTGACGAATACGCAATATACTTTTATTTGAAAGTTAAAACGAAACGCTGAAATAGCGCGTCCCGTTTAATTTCGAGTTTTCTAAAGTATGCAGAGGCCGCGCAGCGATTTTACTTTTTATCGGAAGTCAAGTTCACAAGCCAACGTTCTTTTTTGAGCCAAAAATGCGCGATGACGGCTTTGACCGCATCGGAGGTTTTAACGATCGCATACATCGCAACGGGACCGAGTGCGGTAAAGCGTACTAAAAGAAAGATGCCGCCTACAAAAAGAATATTGGCAATAGTATCGCAGATAACACCCATCGTCGTATCGCCTCCGGTGCGTGAAATCGCATACTGTGCATTTAAATATGCCCAAAGCGGAAGGTATGCAGCTGCGGTGATAATAAGACCGCGTGCAATAGTTTGAGAACCGCCGCTTAAATTTTTAAACACAAAGGGGATTAAACATACCGTACAAAATCCGGCTGCCATAAATATAAAGCCGAAGAGTACGGAGCCGGACAGTATCCAATTTTTATATTTTTTTGCTTCTTGCAGTCTGCCCGCCCCCAGTTCCTGTCCCAATATAACCGACGAAGCAGTTACGATTCCTGAAAAACAGATAAAGAAGAGATTTGCAATCGCAAAACCCGCCGACATACCGGAGACGACTTCCGCTCCTCCGCGCGTATTGTACAAAGCGGTTGAAACGGCTTCCGCCAAAGCCCATGTCAGCTCCGAATATAAAATCATAGTCGATTTTTTGATAATTGTTCCGAACAGCCGCACTTTTATGTTGAAGAGTTTGAATATATTGAAAAGGAACGGCGGCTTTTTTACGATAACATACGCAATAAACAATATCAGCTCCGCCGCTCGCGCAATAACTGTTGCGATTCCGGCTCCTTCAACTTCAAGACGCGGAAAACCGAGGTTTCCGAAAATAAAAACCCAATTAAAGAATGTATTTACAAGTGTTGCAATAACTGAGATAACCAACGGAGGGCGGACGATTTCGATTTCGCGCAAAGAAGAAGCAAGCGATTGTGAAAACACCATCGGTATCCATGAAAGTGCAACCGCGCGCGAGTACCGTACGGCCTGATCGATAATCGGCTCCGCATCGGTATTCACCGTCAGCATAAGACGGAACAAACCTCGCGGTGCAATCAAACCGATAATCGTAAACGCAAGCCCCGCCGTACCGGTGAGCAAAAATTTAAAGCGCAGGCTCTGCTGCATGCCTTCACCGTCTTTTGCTCCTCTGAATTGCGACATAAAAATACCGCCTGCAGAGCAAAGGGTATTTACGAGGATGATAAAGACAAAGATAATCATCCCTGCGGTATTTACGCCGGCCATTTTTATATCGCCGAGTCCGGCAACCATAAAATTGTCGATCAGCGAAACAAAGCTTTGTACAAAAAGCTGCGCCATGACCGGCAGTGCAATCGAAAGCGCGCGAGTGTAAAAATGCGTCGTGCCGAAGCAGGTATGTTTTGACATATAATTCCTCTGAGAAAACATTCGGCGTATTATAGTGACTTTGATCGATTGCGTTAAGTATCCGACGAATATCGGATTTTATTAAGAGATAGTATCTGCAAAATACGATCTGTTCGGAAGCGACGCGAAAGCCCTGTACTTGCTCGACAACGAATTGAAAGCGCGCGCTTATGTGCCGCCGCCGCTCACATTGTAAAAATTATTAACCTGCGAAAGGGAAGCATCAACAACCCCGACGCAAGCGTCGGGGTATTAAACCCTCCGCACGAATAAGGGCGCGGGGAAAAGAAACCGTCGGTGTCGTTTCCCCGCAAATCTCTTTATGTCCCTTTAGCGTTCGATTTTTTTAACACGCGCGACGTGTTGACGCCGTCGGATAAGAACCGTGCGCAAACAAGACGCGGCGAGTGCTCCGGTACAGTCGGCAATCCAATCGTATACGGAAGCGTCGCGGCCGGGAACAAACATTTGGTGAATTTCATCGCTTGCCCCGTAACAGGCGGCGGCGATGCACACGATCAAAACGCATACGACAGGCTTTGCCTTCCACATATCGCTGCCGAGCCAATACGAAAAAGCGAACGCAAAGCACCCGAACGCGAGCGCATGCAAAACTTTATCCATGCCCGGAAACACTACCGAATCGGGCAGCGGCAGTTTCGAGCGCGATGAAAGCATAAAAATAGAAAGTGCGACGACAATCGACATACAGCGCATACAATAAACGAAGCGTTTTTCGCTTGGCATTAGAGAACCTCCGTCGTACAACGATTTTAAAACCGCTGCGTTGTACGCGACAGTATAACGGAGGAAAGAGAATGATTACAATATGCCGTCTGAAGTTTAAAACAAAAGAGGCTGCTTTGCATACGCTGCAAAACAGCCTTTGAGATGTTACATACATCGCTTGACGTAAATCGAACTTTGTTATACTAAAAAGCTGGGCGTACGGAGGTTCGCATGCGAAGAAAAGACAGAGAAGTGACCGATATCCGGCAAATCGAAAACATCATCGAAAAAGCGAAGGTCGTGCATATCGGCATGATCGACGACGGCGTGCCCTACGTCGTACCGATGCAGTACGGTTATGTTTTTACCGACGGAGCGCTGACGCTCTATCTGCACAGCGCACAAGAGGGGCGTAAAATCGGTTGCATTAAAAAAAATCCGAACGTTTTTATCGAACTCGAAACGGACATTGCTCTGATTTCAGGCGGCGACATTCCGTGCAAATACAGTTCCGCGTATGCGAGCGTTATGGGCAACGGTACGGCCGAAATTGTCGAAGACCCAAAGGAAAAGGTGTTCGGTTTGGAGTCGATTATGAAAACGCAAACCGGCAAAGCTTTTACCGTATCGGAAGAGATGGCTGCGGCGGTGAGCGTCATAAAGATTTCCGTTCCCCGCGTGACGGCAAAGAGCCGGTCGAGCGAAGCGCCGAAAGACGTACGGCAGGAAAACGGTGCGATAAAAAGCGGCGATGCGAAAGACCTCGTGTCCGAAAACAGGATACCCGAACGAGCTGCATCGGAAATCGAAAAGCCGGAAACGGAACGGCAAAACGGAAAAAAGCCCGATCCGAAGCAAACGACGTATCTATTGGTTTTCAATCAAAACGGAAATGAAACGCCGTTCGCCCTGTTTGAAAACATCGACGAAGCGAAAAAGAGTCTTCGATCCGTTCCCGGTTATACGCTGACCGAAGAACGGGACGGCGATTTTTGCGACGTGCGCGAAACGCTGAGTCCCGAAAAACTGCCCGATTATACCGAAATCGAATATAACGGTAAGTGCATACCGCTCAGCCGTTTTATGTTTCCGGATACGGAAGACGCGGAAATCATCTGGCGGGAAATTCCGAATATGGAAAAGCCGGGTCGGGGTCTTGCGGACGGATGTACGCGCGTGGACGCATACGTTATCGACAATGCGGAAGTAAAAGCGTATATCGAAAAGCGGGAGCGCACATACGAACGCGCAAAAATTTTGCTTGAACGGCAAGGCTGCGAAGTTGACAGGTCGTTTTTCGGTTCCGAAGATGGAGAGGCGATCGTGTATAAAAAAAAGGAAGAAAGCGATTGGCATTTTTTAATGCACATGGATCCCTCTTTCGTCGACGGGGCTCCCGACGATGAAAAGGATTTCGAACGTTGGCTGGAAGAGGATATGCAATAATTTTTTGCATATCAAAACTTCCCGCTTAAAAATTACTGTATAATAATTATTCTCTATAATAAAACGGCGGCGGTGAAAAGCACATATACCGCCGTTGCCGAAAGCCGAATCATCTATTGTTTCATATTGTAAAACCGTATTTTTAGTATGTAAAACCGTAAATTTTTATTTTCGTTGACAGCTGAAAATTCACCTCCTATCATAAAATCAAAAGGTCGAATGTCGAGTTTGAAAAATATCAGCTGATAAAGCTGTGTTTACGGCGAGAACCCGTCTGCTTAGCCGCGGTCGAGCTTTTTAAGACAGGCTTCCGTAGGCCTAACGCTCGAAACGGCACGCAGCCGGAACCTTGCCGTAAACATAAATTTATTTGCTTTTCATACTCGCCATTCAGTTAATACGCGAAACGGATGGAAAATTTCGAGTTTTAGAAAACTCGAAATTGAGCATAAAAGTTTTTACAGGAGGTTGCTATGTTACGAATACGGACTGCGAGCAGCAATAATGCCGATGCGGCTCTGGCAGGAAAGGAATGCGCACGGAAAGTAAAAGACGCGCTGCACGATCTGAAACTTGTATTTGTATACAGCGGCGTTTCGTATGATCAACAGGCGTTATTGAAAGCGATCGGCGAAGAACTTCCGGGAGTGCCGTTGATCGGAAACACGTCGTTTTCCGGCGTCGTCACGCAAGACGGGTTTGTTACCGGCGAAAAAGGCTTTGTCGGAATCATGGCGCTGTCGGATACCGATTTGACGGTCGGAACGGCGGGCTTGGCAAAGAGCGGAAGTGCGCGGGAAACGGGACGGAAATTGGCGGAAAAGGCGCTCGCCGCTGCCGGTAAAAAGGAAGCGCCCGCCTATATGTATATGGTCGCGCCTCCCGGCGAAGAAGAATACTATCTGAAAGGTGTTTCCGACGTTGTGGGAAGAGTACCGCTTTTCGGCGGCAGCGCGGCGGACAATACGCTCGCAGGCGAATGGAAGCTGTTTGCCGACAAAACGATAACCGGCGACGGTGCAGCCCTTGCTTTTTTCTATACGAAAGCCGCCTTTGCAAACAAATATACCGGCGGCTACAGTGAAACCGGTAAATACGGCGTTATCACCAAAATCGCAAAAGAGCGTACCCTCGTGGAAATCAACGGAAAACCGGCGATTGAACAGTACCGCGAATGGACAGGTGCGAGCACAAAAGATACGGAAGGCGGCAATCTGCTCGTGCGTTCCATTACGAATCCGCTCGGAGTAAAAGATCCCTTAGGCGATTTGATCGCGGTGCGTCACCCGATGAACGGCAATGCCGACGGTTCAATCGCAGTAGGAAACAATCTTGCGGTCGGAACGGCGATAGCCCTCCTCGAAAGCAATACGGACGGTTTAATAAAAGCCGTGAGTACGGCTCTTGCCGACTTAAAAGCGAAAATGAAAGGGCCGATAGCCGGTTTCCATTTGGTTCACTGCGGCGGCAGGCGGATCGGAATCGGAGAGCGGATAAACGAATTGACCGCAGCGATTAAAAAAGAGGCGGGAACGATTCCGTTTATCGTCGAATTTACGTTCGGCGAATACGGTTACGAAGACGACGGACGCAATACCTGCGGCGGCCTTATGCTGTCCTTTACGGCGTTCGGTGAAAAGTGAGTTAACGAGAGGTAACAACTATGAAGATGATTATCAACGGAAAAAAGACCGACAGCGCGAGCGGTCAAACCTTTGACGTAATCGCGCCTGCGACCGGCAAAGTGATCGACAGTGTCCCGCGCGCAAACGAAAAAGATTTGGATGCGGCAATCGCTGCGGCCGTACGCGGACAAAAAGAATGGGCGAAAGTACCTGTCTTCAAACGTGCCGAAGTGTTGTATAAGTTTTTGAGCTTGGTGCAAAAATCGCACGAAGATTTGGCACGGCTTTTGTCGAGCGAAAACGGCAAACCCATAACCGAAGCGAGAGCCGAAATCGGAAACGTTACGATCGGCTTCAGCGGATTTATCGAGCGGGCAAAACACTTTTACGGCACGATCATTCCGCAGGGAACGGAAGCGGGACAGCAGACAACGATGCAGCTAGTGCTCAGAGAGCCGGTCGGCGTCGTCGTGTGCATCATTCCGTTCAACTTCCCGTGCGACCTGTTCGACCAAAAAGTCGCTCCGGCTTTGATGATGGGCAACGCCGCGCTCGTCCTGCCTTCATCCGACAATCCGTTGACATTGATGCGGCTGACGGAACTGCTCGTCGAAGCGGGCGTACCCGACGGTGCAATCCAGTGCGTTACGGCTCCCGGCTCCGTAAAAAGTTACGCCGTTTCCGACAAGCGGGTCGGCTTGGTTACGTTGACGGGAAGCACCGAAGTCGGAATCGATTCGGCGATAAAGGCGGCCGCAAACCTTACGCACACGGCGCTTGAATTGGGCGGAAACGATGCGTTCATCGTGCTGGACGACGGAGACGTCGATTTGGCGGTCGAAGAGCTCGTGTGGGGGCGCATGTACAATACCGGACAGGTATGCTGCGCAAGCAAGCGCTTTATCATTCACAATTCGCTGAAAGACGAATTCGCAAAGAAAACCGTTGCAAGAATAAAGCAGCTGAAATTCGGTGATCCTGCCGACGAAGATACGAAAATCGCCTGCCTTATCAGCGAAAAAGCGGCGATACAGGTTGAAAAGCAAGTGCAAAAAACCGTCGAACAGGGCGGCAAAATCGTTTTGGGCGGAAAACGCAACGGCGCTTTTTACGAACCGACGGTCATCACGGATGTTCCGAAAACGGCCGATGTCGCAAAAGACATGGAAATATTCGGTCCTGTCGTACCGATTATCGGATTCGATACCGATGCCGAAGCGATCGAAATCGCAAACAATTCCGTATTCGGTTTATCAAGCTGCGTATTTTCACGCGATCAAAAACGCGCGTTTAAAATCGCAAACGCGATGGAAGCGGGTGAAGCGGTTATCAACGGAGCGAGTTTTTATCGCTCGTTTGAAATGCCCTTCGGCGGGTGGAAGCACAGCGGCATCGGCACTGAAGGCGTCATGTCCACGTTCAACGAAATGACGAAGGTAAAAACCGTCGTGCTGAAAAATATTATTGAAGCGTAAAATAAAAAGTTAAAAAAAATTTATAAAAATTCCGAAAGGCGCTTTCGGATAAAATCCGCGAGCGCCTTTTTTATGAACGCCGTCTTACGGAACGTAGCCCATATTTTGAGAAATCTCCGCGGCGGTTTGTTTTAGGTATTCGACTATTTCGGGAATCCGCTCGTCGGTGAGTATACTCGTGCTGCCGCTTGCGCTTATTGCCGCGATTATATCGCCCCGATAATCGTATACCGGCGCGCCGATACAGCGGTGTCCGATTTCGAATTCTTCGTTGTCGATCGCCCAGCCCCGCTGCCTGACCGAATCGATTTCTTTTTGCAGCGCTTCAATCGTCGTAATCGTATTCGGAGTAAAACGCGTGAATTCGGTTCTTCCCATAATCGATCGGAGCTGTGTGTTGGAATAATTTGCCAAAAGGCACTTGCCGAGCGAAGAACAGTATGCATGCATACGCAGTCCGATTTGCGAATACAATTTGATATTCGAAAATATATCCATCTTTTCGATATAAACTACTTTATCGCCTTCCAAAATGCCCAAATGCGACGTAAGCCCGAACTTTGCCGTAATCTGTGCGATGTACGGACGCACTTCCGTTTGTAGCTCCAAACTGTCGATATAATAGCTCACCGCTTCGATAAGCTTCAATCCGATTTTATATGTACCGTCTTCATTCTTTTTTAAATAACCGCGCTTGAGCAGCGTCGAAATAATGCGGTATGCCGTACTTTTATGCAGACCTACTTTTTCGGCGATTTTCGTCAGTACGGCGGAATTTTTATTTGCCGCTACCGCTTCGATGATATCCAATGCCCGTTCAATAGACTGAACACCGTAATCATTCGCCATCGCGCACCCCCTTTAAATGTACGGTAAAGTATCCCTGCTGTTCAAGTACCTCGCACGCTTATCCTTAATGAACGGTTGACGATTGCCGTTTTTTTTATTATTTTAAATGAAGTTAGCGTAGTGCAATTTTTTGAAATTGCATAAAACTCAAACGTTTTTTAATACGAGGTTTATATGACAAAAGAATTGGAATCAAAATTAAATCTGTATCTTGCAAATCAGATGATCGATTATGTCAAAAAACATAATCTCCATTGGAACTTAAAGGGTACTCAGTTTTTTACCCTTCATGCAAAACTCGAAGAGTTGTACGACGAAGCGAACGACATCCTCGATGAAGTTGCCGAACGCATTCTCGCACTCGGCGGCAATCCCGTTTCAAATATGAAAGAAGCGCTCGCGATGGCGACGATCAAAGAATTGGACGGCGGTCCGAAATCCGCCGACGAGACGATCCGCGCCCTCGTTTCCGACACCGACTATTGGATCAAAGATTCGAAAGAAATCGTCGAACTTGCGGAAAAAGAAGGCGACGGCGTGACGGCCGACATATTCAACGGTTTTACAAAAGAATATCAAAAATTGGCGTGGATGGTGAAAGCTTATAACAGCTGACAGCCTTCTCCGCTCGTATGCTGACAGTCATAAAAAAAACGCGGCGTTTTGCTTTTTTGAAAGGGGCGCCGCGTTTTTTATTCGTACGGAGGATTTAATACCCCGTCGCTTTGCGTCGAAGTATGTCGATTCGATCGCGCGCGTAAAGCTATTTTCTGAAATTATCCAGCGCGCCGAACATACCGGTGAGCGATGCGCTTTCGATTTCGTGTCCGGAGATCGCATCTTTGAGCGCTTTGACGTCGCTGCCCGGGCGAAGATCGATCGTCGCGTCAAGCGCATACAGGTAAAAGATATAACGATGCGTACCGAACGGCGGCTGCGGCCCGTTGTAGCCGCTCGTACCCCAGCTCGTCTTTCCTTCTACGGCGCCGCGAGGAACGGTTCCGTCTCCGATCGCCGTCGTCTCGGGCGGAATGTTCCACAGTGTCCAATGATAAAATCCTCCCGCACACGGTGCGTCGGGATCGTGCATGATAAGGGCAAGGCTCTTTGCCCCGTTCGGCACTCCTTCGATTTTCAGCGGTGGAATGCGGTTCGCCCCCATTTTTGCAAATTCTTTCGGCAGTTTTTCGCCGTCGGCAAACGCCGTGCTTGTCAATTTCATAACGCGATGCCTCCACACGTCATTGTATCGCAAGGATGCGGAAAGTCAACACGAACGATGACCGTGCGAGGTAATCCATATACCGCTCGCCGGTATAGTTTTTGCAAACCTCTGCAGCGGTTTTGCAACGCTGCGATGCGACATCCGTACCATAACAATACAAAGATTCCCGCGCCGCTTGCAATAAATACACACGCTCAAGGTCTCTCGTTTTACGCGTCGACCGCTGCGTTAATCAGCGTTTTTTCCGCTTTACCGAACCTTCAATTTTTTCGCGGAGTTTTCCTTTTTCGTCATCTCTTTTTCCGCCGTCTTTTTTGCTTTCGACCTTATACCCGCTTTTTGCTTTTCGTCCGATTGCATCCTATAGCTGATTCTGCATTGAACGGCCAAAAATAAAATAGCCGCGATAGAAAACCATTTAAAATCGTCGTAAAGTGCGAAAAAATCGTATAGACCGTGCAGCAGCGGCGCAAACAAAAGTGCGGCGATGTCGATCCGCATCCGCTTTACCGATCGAATAAACAAAGCGCTCAATCCCGCACACAAAGTATGCACCGCATCGCTCGTAAACATTCGCTCAAACAGCTGAACGTAGATGAGATGCGCACCTATCGTATTCGCCTGCTGCAAGTGCTGCAAAAAATAAATCGCCGATTCAAAACAGCCCAAACTCATACCGCAGATACACGCGCACATAAAAAACTTTCCGAGCGACAGCCGCTTTGACGGCAAAAACAACATGACGATCATTTTAATAAATTCTTCGATGAGTCCGTTAAACAAAATCGCGCGTAAAAGCTGCGTAATCCAATCATCGGAATGCAAAAACGGAATATCCGCCGCGTAAAACTGTAAAATCGAAATAGGCGCTACAGCCAGCAAGCCGAGCAGCACCGCATACAGCATCGAGATTATCCCGACGCGACCGAAGCGGTGTATCGGCAAAAATATGATAAGGAGAGGAACAAAGCAAAGCGCAAGCGGCGCGTAGATATTCATATAAAAAGCATACTGCAAGTTATGGACTTTTGCAATTACAAGCAATATACTGACGGCATGACAACATCTCCTGATCCGGCATACATCCTCTTCGGCATAAAACATTCGGGAAAAACGACGCAAGGCCGTCTCCTCGCAAAAAAACTTTCTTTTCCCTTTGTCGATATCGATGAGATCATCACAACGCAAACGGGTTTTACGCCGCGTCAAATATACTTCGATTACGGGCCGGAAAAATTCATGAGCGCCGAAGAAAAAATCTGCCGCGTACTCGAAAAAAAATGTACCGGTAAAAAGATCGTCATCGCGACCGGCGGCGGTATATGCGACAACGCTCCGGCGCTGATGCGTTTGCGTGATTTGGGAACGTTTATTTTTCTCGAAGTTTCCGAAGAAATCGCATTCGACAGGATTTTGGAAAAGATAAAGTTCAACGACGACGGCTCGATCGCAAATCTGCCCGCATATATCGCGCGTAAAGAACCGAAAACCGAAGAAGAAGTGCGCGCTGTCTTTCACGACGTTTTTACCGAGCGGACGGCGCGCTATCGATCCTTTGTCGATACGATCGTTCCGCTCGACGCCGTTTCCGAAGAAGAAAATTTCAAAACGCTGTGCGGCGCGCTCGGCATAGTGTGACGCCGGCGGTCGTTCGGATTACCGCGATCAACCGCACCCGCCGCTGCAGCCTCCGCATCCTCCGTTGCAGCTCCTGCCGCAACCGGACATCTCGGGCATGAGCTCTTCGTCCGTCGCTTCGCGCACGTCGACAACCTTAATATCGAATACGAGCGTCTTTCCCGCCAATTCGTGGTTACCGTCTACGGTAACGGTGTTGTCCGTAATATTTTGTATCGTCACCGTCATGGGACCGCCGGCAGTCTGAGCTTGAAATTTCATACCGACTTCAAGCGGAGATCCGTTGTCGAACTGATCGCGCGGCACTTCTATGTGCAGCTTCGGATCGTATTCGCCGTAACCGTCTTTCGGCAAAACCGTTACCGTAAACGCATCGCCGGGATTTTTGCCTTCAAGTTCCGCTTCGAGTCCCGGAATCAGATTGCCGTTTCCGTGCAGGTATTCGAAGGGAGCAAGCCCTGAAGACGAATCGATCAACACGCCGTCGGAATCTTTCAGCGTATAGTGTATTTTTACCATTCTGTTTTTTGCAATGCACATATTCGATTCCTCAATCCATATCCTGAACGACTTCCGTTACTTCCGGACACGCGTCTTTGAGATATCGCTCGACGCCCATTTTAAGCGTCATCATCGCCATGGGACAGCTGCCGCAGGCTCCGACCAATTTTAAATGAACGCGGTTCTGTTCATCCAAGGAAATATATTCCATATCACCGCCGTCAGCCTGCAGCTGCGGGCGGAACATATCGAGCGCTTCTTTTATCGAAGCTTCAAGTCTTTCGTTTGCCATACGATCTCCTAGCGGTGCCGACGGGTTATCACCGAAAGCATGAGTTTATTTAACCGATACTTTCAAACTTCGTCATTCAACCTAATACTATAAATATACTGTAATTTTATCGATTTGTGATTTTTTTCACAACGGTTTGAACCGGCGTATCGTAGTATAAAATACCGTACATCGCCGAAGCGGAGATAAGCTTTCGTCCGTAATCGCGCGTTTCCGAATACGGAATCGTTTCAAGAAACAAATCGCTTGCCGTATGTCGGCCGAGTTCCAAATGCGAATTATTCATCCAGCGGCGTACCCGCCCGATTCCCGCATTGTATGCGAAAAATGCGGTGAGCGGCGAACCGTCGAGCCGCTTCGTAAGATATGCGAGATAATACGCGCCGAATTCGATATTCGTCGCAGGATCGAGCAAATTGTAATCGCTTCGTTTCAAGCGCATTGCGATTTCATCCGCCGTCAAATCCATGAGCTGCGTTAAACCGCGCGCGCCCGCTGCGCTTATGACATTATTGCTGAAAAAGCTTTCCGTGCGGATGAGCGCGTACAAAATCGCCTCGTCGATACCGAACGCTTCGCACGAAGCGGAAACCTCTTTCACATAATTGCGCGGGTATAAAAGTCGGTATGCGTCTTCGCCGAACGGCATATCGCTTTCCGCAGCCGTTTTTGCGACGATCCGAAGGCTCTGCGTATAATATTCGTCCGTACCCGACGCCCCTTTATTTAAAAAATCCGAAAGGGTAACGGTGCATTCGACACTTATCGCTTTACCACCGGAAGTAAACGCAAGCCATTCTGGATAAATTTTTTCCGGCAATCCGAAAAGCGCATAGCCCGCAAGCAGCCGCTCGGCGGCTTCGTCCTTTATAAAATTTTTATTAATTTTTGTTCGATACAGCGCAGCTTTCGCCTCTTCTCTGTTGAGATCGAGTTTTGCCGTCGCAAGCGCTTTATAATAAAGATCGCAATCGAGCGAAAGCACGCGACGAAACGCGTTATCGGCTTCCGTTCGCGGCTCGCCGGATGCAATCAAACCTTCCTGCACGAGCCGTCCGTAAAGATACGCAAAGCGGCCGACGGACACATCCGATGCGTAGCCGTCGATAGCGTCGTATACTTTTTTAAAATCGCTCCAGCGCGATTGCGAAAGGAGCAGCGGCGCAAAGAGCTCGAAAAAATCGTCGAAGTACGAAGGATTGTCGATCTTTGCGCGATGGATTTTAAACACGTCTATCGAAGTATCGACCGAAACGCGCAGACTGGCGTTCAAGAGATACCACAGCGCATTGTCGTACTGCGCACCGGTCGGCGCACAGTCCATGGCACGGACAAAACGATCCGCCGCCGCCGCGTAATCGGAATCGGCTTTATCGTAGAGCCGGCCGGCATAAAAATACGCATTGTAGACGACGGCCGCATCGTTCTTTTCATGTGCCGCAATATCGCTGAAAATCTTCGCATTTTTTATATAGCTCGAGCTGCCGTAGAGACAGGCCTTTCCCATGTCCGAAACGATCTGCGCCGTAAGCGGCAGCGCCTTGCTTTTTACCGTGATATCGATAATGTCCGAAAAGCGCTCATACGCCGAATTGTAATTCGCATTATAGACGTCGATTCGAAAATTAATAATTTTGTTTTTCGCCGATTGAAGATTTTCAGTTACCGTTTCCTGATACAACCGATTCATCGAAAGCGTCATCGCCCTCGACGTGTACCATACGTACGCTTCGTCTTCAAAACGCCGGCTGTTCCTTTTAAATAACGCGTTCAATTTAATACGGGCGATTTCGCTGCTGCACGACGCAACGTCGATCGGCTCCGTCAAAATGAGAATTTTCGAATACTCGCCCGCGTTTTCGTATTCGCGCAACGCGATCAAAAGCGCGTCTTCGTCGGTATAGTTTGCTAAAAGTTTTTCGCACGCCGAAAGCCGATCCTGCATCGAACCGAATTGTGTAAGTGCTTCGGCGCTGCGGCGGGCTGCGTAATACGAGCCTTTTTTCGCGCATCGCAAAAAAAGCTGGCGTGCCGCTTTTTCTTCGCCGTCCGCTTTTTTCCGAAGCGCGATATAATAATTCGCATCTTCTCCGTACAGCCTGCGAAGCGAATCGAAACCGCTTTCGCTGCAACCCGAAAAACCGACGGCAAAAGTGAAGAGCGTAAAACAAATTAATAATTTTAATAACCGAGAATTCCGCACAGCTTCTTTACAAGACGGCGATTACTCTACCGGAATGAGTATCGTCGTTCCCGAAATGATATAATCGGGATTTTTGATATTGTTGTACCGCGCGATCCGCGGATAGCGCCACGGATTTTTATAATACGCGTCGGCTATATCCCATAACGTATCGCCCCATTTGATGCGGTATGCAACGTCTCCCGTCGATTTCGGAGCAGGTGTGGGACGAACGGGCGCAACCGTTTCTGCACGCGGCGCAACGACGATTTCATCGGTCTTTGCAGGCAAAACCTCCGTCTCCTGCGGAAGAGCCTGCGTATCCCGCGGCGGCAAAACGACGGCGCCGCTTCCATGCGAAGCGCGCGATAAAAGCACATTGTATTTCGACGGTATCACAAACAAAATCAATATGGTTGCAATAACACAGATTAATGCGCACAACAGGCAGATAAGCACCGGCACTTTTGTCTTTCTTTTGATTGTTTTTTCCGATTGGTATTTCGTAGCGGTAGTCCCCTCTTTTGTTTGTATATCATCGGTTTCGTCGAATTGCAGATCATCGAGCGAATCGATATTCCATGTCGCAGTGTCGGTTTTTTTTGACGGCATATCGATACCGTCAAAAAAATCATCCGAAAACGCATCATCGCCGGATGCCGCGTCGGTATCCCGGGCATCGCTTTGCGCAGACGGAGCTTCATCGAACGACGGCAAGTCGGCCGCATCGAAGTGAAAGTCGTCGCTGTCGTCGACTGCAGGCGATTTTGCAGCTACAGTCGATTCTGCCGCATTGCTTTCACTCACCGCATTATCGGCAAGCGCAATGCCTGCGGAATCTTCTGCCGCCGATGAACCGACAGTACCGTCAAGCGCCTGTTCTGTCTGCAGCTCGGCACCGGCCGTCGAAAGATCGATATCGCCAAAATCCGCATCGTACACGGTATCAAATGATTCCGCAGCGGAACCGCTTTCATCCGTTTCTTCCGTCGAAGAAATCTCAGGCGGCACGAACATATCGTCTGCCGGCAACATATCGGAGGTATCATTTGCCGCATCGGAAACATCCGAAGCAGACTCGGAAACCGGTTTTGTTAAATCCAATTCTTCCGGCAAATCGAGATCGCTGAAATCGGGCGGTTCGATCGGTACGTCTTCCTGCGCCGCAGCGGCGCGCATCAATCCGCCGGACGCAATTGCAGCTCCCGACGTAATCGCAGGTCCGTATCGATCGCCGCCGTTCGGATGCGGCGGCGAGGCACCTTCGACGAGCGATACGGTAACCGTATTGTGCCCGCCGGATTCCCCATCGTTGATTTCCGCAAAAAGCTTATTTTCTTCGTCGAGAGCGACCGTAAACGATATGTCCGGCTCGCCGTTCGGATGCGCGACGAGATTGTCGATCTGCAGCGTCGCCGCATACTCCGCGTCTTCCATAGAAGACGTTTCCGAGCGGTATAAATCGACCATAATGGCGGTTTGATTGTCGCGTGCCGTCGTCAAGTCGAGCGTTTTTTTTGCGGGAACGCCTTCTTCGAGCAGCGGATAAAACGAACCGTCCGCAAGTTTGATTCCGATCATCTTCATAAAACACCCTCAACTGTTACAGCTATGATACACTGAAACCGAATATAGCGCAATGCGTGCGCCGAATACAAAATCATTCCGCCTTATTATATTGTCGACATCTTTGCCTCTTTTCTTACGTCAAGTTTCACAGTATAATTTATAAAAGCTATGTACATTGAACGAAGCCGTGATAAAATTTTTTATCATTTCCGTTTTTTGCGTTGCAAAAAAACGGTTCGCGCGGCGACGGGCGTTTCGGTAAAAATCGCTGCGTGCGGCTCACATTATGTTATTCGAGGTTGCTATGGCACAACTGAAAGGTTCAAAGACAGAAGAAAATCTTAAAACGGCGTTCGCGGGAGAATCGCAAGCTCACACGAAGTATCTCTATTTTGCAAGCAAAGCGCGTAAAGACGGATACGAACAGATCGCCGCGCTGTTTGAAGAAACGGCGCACAACGAAAAAGAGCACGCGAAAATATGGTATAAGCTGCTCAACGGCGGCATCGGTACAACGGCGGAAAATTTAAAAATCGCTGCAGCCGGCGAAAACTACGAATGGACCGATATGTACGCCGAATTTGCGAAAGTCGCAAAAGACGAAGGGTTCGATAAAATCGCGCAACTCTTTGAAGGGGTCGGCGCTATCGAAAAAACACACGAAGAGCGCTATCGGAAATTGCTCAAAAACGTCGAAGACGGACTCGTCTTTTCGCGAGACGACGATCGAATTTGGCAATGTCGGAACTGCGGCCATATCGTCGTCGGGAAAAAAGCTCCCGACGTTTGCCCGGTGTGCGCGCATCCGCAAAGCTTTTTTGAAATCCGCTCAGAAAATTATTAATTAACGGAAAGCCGATAATCGGGGGTATATGACGGCAAAGAGAAGAAAAAAAATCGATCGGAGTAAAGACAGCGAATATCACAAATGGCTTACCATGCCGATCGTGCAATCGCTGATCTACGGCAGGATCATCTTTATGATTTTGCTGCTCGTTTTGCAGCTTTTGCTGTTTATCGGATTTTTTCTGTGGCTCGGTTCGTCCATAGAATACTTCCTTGCCGTCAGCCTCTGTGCGAGCGTCGTGTTTTTTGTCTTTTTAATAAACCGGGAAAGCAAAAACGAATACAAACTCGCATGGCTGCTTCCGATCTTTATCTTCCCGTTGAGCGGAATCTGCTTTTATATTTTAGTACACTATCAAACGCTGACGAGCAAAATGCAAAAGCAGATTTCCCGCGCGGATAAAAACGCCGCACGGAAAATTATTAATTCCACACATAAAAAAGAAAACATCCCGTATCCGGAAATACGCGATATCATAATGTATCTCGAAGATTCCGCATTTTTTTTGCCGTATGCGCATACCGGTATCGCGTACTATCCGAGCGGAGAAGACGCCTTTCCCGAAATGATACGGGCGATGAAAGCTGCAAAAAAATTCATCTTTATGGAATACTTTGCGATTTTTCCCGGCGTTATGTGGGGAACGATTCTCGACACCCTCGTTGAAAAGCGTAAAGAGGGCGTCGAAATCCGCATCATGTACGACGGCTTCGGCTGTGCGCCGATTTCTCCGCGCAGCTATCAAAAATACCTGCGATCGCTCGGTTTGCAGGCGGCGATCTTTACGCCGGTCATACCGATATTCACCGCATATCTCAACAATCGCGATCATCGAAAAATCTGCATTGTGGACGGGAAAACGGCATTTACCGGCGGCATCAACTTAAGCGATCAATATATCAACGAAACGCATAAATACGGTTATTGGAAAGATACCGTTATCGGCGTGTCGGGGCCGGCCGTGCGCTCGTTTACCGGCATGTTTTTGGAACTCTGGGATATCGTCACCGAAACGAAAGAGGATATCAACACCTATCTCGACTTGCGCTATAAAAAATACGACGTGCCGGGAATCGTCATTCCGTACAGCGACAACGCTTACAATAATCAGGATATCGCGGAAAACGTATATTATTATATTATTACGCAGGCGAAAAGGTATGTGCACATAACGACGCCCTACGTCATCATCGATAATCAAATGATGAACGCGCTCATCTTTGCCGCACGGCGCGGCGTCGACGTGACGCTGCTTGTTCCGCATACGATCGATCACTTTATCACGTTTTGCACGGGGCGCGTGTTTATCAATACGCTCGTCGAAAACGGCGTGCGCGTATATGAATTTACGCCCGGCTTCATTCACGCGAAAATGTTCATCTCCGACGATACGACGGCCGTCGTCGGCTCGGTCAATCTCGATTACCGAAGCCTCTTCGACCAGTTTGAAGACGCCGCGTTTATCTACAAACATCCCGTCGTCGCGGAGATCGAAGCCGACTTTCAAAAAACGAAAGCACAAAGCACCGAAATAACGAAAGCGACATACAAAAAGACGCCGGCTCACCGCCGCATCATCGGCCGCATATTCCGAGTGTTCGCACCGCTTCTCTAACAAAGCACGGCAACGGATTGATAATTAACAAATTTATAATTTTGCGATCGTCTTGTCGCCGTACATCGATTTCCAATCCCTGTTGAACGCATCCACGGCGTCGCGGACGGAAACAAAGTTCGCTCCCGATTTTAAAATATCGCAGCTTGCCGTACAGCTTTCCGCTCCGTTTACAAACGCGGCGACAAGCTGTCCCGTATTTTTAAAGCTTGCTCCGAGAATTTTACAATCGCCGTTCGAAGACACGGTCAAGCCGGAAAGCTCGCGGATAACGCGGTCGGGATCACCGCCGATGTTCATAATCCGGTTGTAGTACACCGCGATATAGTTTGCGCCGCTCATCATCGCAAGCGCGCCCTGCACCGTCGAATACACCGCCGTCGCGGTGACGTGCCGTCCCGTCGCAGAAAGCGCTTTTATCGCCGCAAGTCCGTCCTGCGTAACCGGTATTTTAACGAAAGTGTCGCTGCCGAGTTCTCGGATAATCCGCTCGGCGTCGTCGAGCATTTCGTCGCAGCGGCCGCTGGAAACCTGCACGTGCAACGGACAGATATTTTTGCATACGCTTTTGATTTTTTTCAAATGTGCAAAAAAATCCGCAGGCCGTTCGCGTTTTAGGATCGTCGGATTCGTCGTGATGCCCGAAACCGGCAGCCAGCCGATTCCTTCCGTAATTTCGTCGATGTTTGCCGTGTCGAGCATGAGTTCCATTGCATACCTCTTTATATATTACATATCATAATACGATTTTCGTGCAGCAAGATAGGCATTGTAAACATCTTCGTACAGCGCAGCGTTTTCTTTTTTCGGAACAGTCGTCTTATCGGAAAAAGAGACGTGCGCTTGACACAACGATTGTATATCACCTTCGCCGCACGCGCTCATCGCGAGTATCACGGCGCCCAATGAACCGGCTTCTTTATTTTCCGGCGAAACGAGTTCCACTTGAAAAACATCGGCGATGATCTGCCGCCACGGCTCGCTGTTGCTTCCGCCGCCGACGACAGCCATTTGATACAATCGTATTCCTTTTTCCTTTAACAGATCGTATCCCCAGCGCAAACCGAATGCGACCGACTCGGCAGCCGCACGTATGATATTTTCCTGTGTTATATTTGCGATTGTCAATCCCGTGATCGAACCTTTCGCGTGCGGCAGCGGCGGCATACGTTCCCCGTTAAAAAACGGAAGCATTAGTATCCCGTCTGCGCCGGGATGCGACGAAGCGAGTTTCGCATCAAAGGTTTTTAAGTCGAGGGCAAAGAGATTTTGAATCGCCGTCGTCGTCGATGTCGCGTTCATCGTGCACACGGTTGGAATCCAAGAATTCGAAATCAAGTTTTGAATTTGAATGATCGACGGATACCGTGACGGCGCCGCATCCGTGTATACGCTCAGCACGCCGGACGTTCCGAGATTGATCGTACCGACACCGTTTTTGACGATCCCCGTCCCGACGGCGGCCGTCATATTATCGCCGCTTCCGGCGGCAACTTTGCACGCTTCCGAAAGCCCGTATTTTTCCGCGATATCGGGAAGGAGGCTTCCGACAGCCTTATCGTCAGAAACGATAGGCGGGAGCGCCGATAACAGTACACCGGAAGAATCGATCGCATCGATCATTTCGCGATTCCAGTCTTTATGCAGTACATCGAAATAACCGAGGCCGGAAGCGCTGCCGATGTCCGTACAGATAACGCCCGTAAGGTAATAATTGATATAGTCTTTCGGATTTATGACGTATGCGATTTTTGAAAAGATATCGGGCTTGCAGCGTTTAAGCCACACCAGTTTCGACGCCGTATAACCGACCGGAATCGCCGTACCGATTTTTTGTATGACGCCGTCCGTGCCGCCCGCTTTTTCGACGAGGGCATCGTTATCGGCCGCCGTTTCCGTGTCGTTCCACAGCTTCGCATTATACAGAACGTTTTTGTCTTTGTCCAAAACGACAAGCCCGTGCTGCTGCCCCGAAACGCCGATCGCAGCGATTGCATGCCTGTCTTCGGAAAACGAAGCGAGCGCCTGTCGCAGCGCAGCGTCCAATGCGTCGATCCACCACCGGGGATCCTGTTCACGAAGCCCGCTGTTTTCCGAAATCAGTTTATGATTGCTGCTGCCGACGGCGGCGATCCGTTTCTTTTCCGCATCGTAAATGATTACTTTCGTACCCTGCGTACCGCAGTCGACGCCAATATAAAAACTCATGTGATCTCCTGCTATGTAAATCAAGGAAACTGTCCAAAAACCGATTCGCAATCCGCTTTAGCGGATACGATGATAAACTTCCTTTCAGAACAAGCCGATAGGCTTGCAGTTTTCGGACAGCCACAATCACAGCCAAAGAGATGAAGCTTCGACTGTGATATACTTTAGTTAATCACTTTTGTAGCACCGGCGTCAATATGGAAATTCGTTCCGAGACAATACGACGCTTTCGAAGAAGCAAGGAAGAGGTATGTTTGTGCTATTTCCTCCACCGACGCATATCGACCGATAGGCGTCATCGCCGTTGCAATTCTGTTGAAATACTGCTCAACCGTTATACCCTCTTTTTCACTGAGTATTCCCGCGGTTTTATACCAATCGGGAGTCAGTACGAGACCGGGCGAAACGGCCATAACCCGTATCTTGTCTTTAATCAATTCGTCGGCAAGGCATTTCGTGTACATATTGAGCGCCGCTTTTGTCACGTTGTAAATCGGTTCATAGTACAGCGGCTGCATCGCACACATTGAAGCGGTATTGATGATCACTCCTTCTCCGGGAGTTTTTTTCATCAATGGCACGCAAAGCCTGCACAGCCGTATCGCTGCCATAACATGCAAATCCCAATAATAATACCATTTTTCATCGGGTGCATCCATATTCGTTTCTTCGGAGCCCGTACCGGCATTATTTATTAAAATATTGATGCCGCCGACGGTATTTTTCATAAAAACGACGACGGCTTCAATATCTTTCAACTTCGATACGTCGCACGGAATTCCCCACACGTCCTGCGTTTTATACTTTGCTTTTAAATCCGCAACGACGCTGTCGATACGAGCCGCATCCCGCGCACATATAACCACTTTTGCCTTTTCCGACAAAAACGCTTCCGCCACACCGAGACCGATGCCGACCGAACCGCCGGTAATGAGAACGATACGTCCTTGTAATTCCAAATCCATAGCAGCCTCTTGTACTTAGGGAAGTTCTATCATCACTTTAACGACATCGGGATGACCGGCCGCCGCATATTCATACGCTTCAACGGATTTATCGAATGTAAATGTTTTACTGATGAGGCGTTTTACGTCGATTTTTCCCGCGCTGACGAGCGCAACGGATTTACCGAACTGATTGGTATATCTGAACAGCGTTTCGATGCTCAAACCGTGTACTTGAATCCAAGGAACATTCATTTGAACCAATCCGTTCATCATACCGACCAAGACGACTTTTCCGCCGCGTTTTGTGCATTTAAAAAAATCGGGATAAACGGCGGGACTGCCGGATGCTTCGAAAACACGATCGCAACCTTTACCGTTCGTCTCTTTCATTATAAAATCAATAAGATTTTCTTTTTTTACATTTATCGGAATAATATTCGCATAACTGCCCGCGATATCGAGTTTTTCTTGTTTTACATCGGAAATAAACACTTTACTGCAACCGCCGGCAAGGGCCGCAATAGCAACCATTATACCGATCGTTCCGCACCCTACGACGAGTGCCGTATCGCCGGGTTCAATGCGCGCTTTTTTTGCAGCTTCGACACCGGTTGCAAGCGGCTCCATCATGGCACCTTCCGCCGCGCTCATGCCTTTCGGTAATTTAAAACAAAAACGCGCGGGATGAACGACGGTTTCACGTAAACATCCGTGAATCGGCGGCGTTGCCCAAAAACGGATATCGGGATCGAGGTGATAATTTCCTTCAAGCACTTCCGGAGCTTGCATATCGGGAATACCCGGCTCCATACAAACCAGATCGCCGATATTAAGATTTTTTACTTTTTCCCCTTTTTCTATGATGATGCCGGCAGCTTCATGACCGAGTATCATCGGCTCTTTTACGATAAAATCGCCGATAGCGCCTTCCATATAATAATGTACGTCGCTTCCGCAAATACCGCACGCTTTAATCCGTATTTTAACATCATAGGGCCCGACGGTTTCCGTAATGGGAAAATCTCTTAAACTGAGTTTTTTTGTCGATTCAAGTACGAGCGCTTTCATAATTTCTCCCTAAAATAAATATGACAACACTGGCGAAGGGGCTGTCGAAAAAGTAACCGACTTTTGAAACGGCCCCTTCGTCTTCCGCTTACTTCAAAGACCCGGCTGCTTTATGAGCGTCTATTAAATCTTTAACGTTATCTTTTGTAATCAACGGACAATCGATATCAAAATCCACGAGTTTCGTTACCTTTCCCGTCAAAATTTGATCGGCAAGCTCCATATTCTTTACCGCCAAAGCATAGGCATTTTGGAACGATGTCGACGTCATGCGTCCTTCTTGAATTAAAAGCGCAGCTTCCGCCGTACCGTCAACTCCGTATGCAAGCAATTTTTTATATTTCGGATTATCCTTTACGACTTCAAGCGCACCCGCACACATATTGTCGTTCATCGAAATAACCGCATCGATTTGATCGTTTGCCTGCACCCAGTCTTCCATCAATTTCATCGCTTCGTCTTTATTCCAATTCGCGATCTGCTCGCCGACGATTTTTATATCGGAACGTTTGGCGAAGAATTCCTGCTGCCATGCTTTTCGCCGTGCCGTCGAATGCATATTGCCTGCAGGCCCGTTGAGGACAACGACTTTTGCGTTGCGCGGGATCTGCTTCAGCGCCAAGCGAGCATTAACGGCACCCTGTTCATAGGGATCGGCGTCGACGCTGTTCGTACCGGCAAGACCGGGAATGCGCGGATTCGTCAAAATAATGGGGATACCTGCTGCAACGACTTTTTTTACATACGGCGTTTGCGCTTCTCCGTTGTTCGGCTGCAAAATAATAAGATCGTATTTATTTGTTATACAGTTTTCAATCAGCATATTCTCTTTTGCATCGTTCGCTTCGCCGTCCATTATATCGAGTTTGATATACGGATATTTTTTCGCTTCCTTTCTGATGGAGTTCGCCAACCACGCTGCAAACGAATCTCCTTGCGCTCTGGCAATATACACAACTTTTTTTTTGCTTTCGCCGCCGGAATCGGACTGTCCGTTTGCAAAAAGCGTCATCGGTATCAACGCTGCCGCAAACACCATCGCCGTCAAAACCTTTTTCATATTTAACCTCCTAAATATGATACCTATATTTTTATCACAGGAACTTCCTGCAATAATTATCCTTGGCTTTCCGTCGCTTTTTCTTTTATGGCGAGCTCTTTCGGACTCAATCGTTTGTTTTTTGCAACCGTATCCATAATAACGGCGAGCGCGATGATTAAGCCGCGTATTATCTGCTGCAAATACGAATTTATTCCGAGCAGATTCATTATGTTGTTAAGAAATCCGACTATAAATGCGCCTGCAAGCGTTCCCGTCGCCGTCCCGATACCGCCGGAAAAACTGGTACCGCCGATGATCGTCGCGGTCATAGCTTCAAATTCGTAACCGGCCGCCGCATTCGGCAAACCCGCATTGACGCGGGACATAAACAACACGCCGGCCAAACCGACGAGAACGCCGTTTATGACAAAGCAGATAAATTTTACATTCGATACTTTAATGCCCGATGCGTTCGCAGCTTCGGCATTCCCTCCTATCGCGTACAAAGATCGGCCGAAGCGCGTATGATTGAGGATATACCACGTCAAGACGAGCATCAAAATCATAAAAATAATGGGGATCGGAATATATAACAGCGAACCTTGTCCGAATACGGTATACTTATCGATTTGATAGATATTTTGTCCTCTTGTAAACAAAAGTGCCGCGCCGCGCGCTATCTGCGTCAACGCCAATGTCGCGATAAACGGCGGCATTTTATATGCGCTTACAAATATCCCGCTCACGATATTGCAAAGTACGCCGATCAAAATACCGATACAAAATGCAAGTAATAGGGAACCGGTTATTTTAAAAACATATACCGATATGACTCCTGCAAGGGCCAACACCGCACCGGATGAAAGATCTATCAATCCCGCAATGATCAGCATCGTTTCGCCGAACGCCAATATAGTCGTAACGGAAATTTGCCGCATGATATTCGTTAAATTCGCGACCGTAAAAAAATTTTCATTTAAAAATGAGCTTATGATAAGCATGATGACAAGGATCGCAAAAATACTGTACTTTCTGACGACATTCGAAATCTTTTTTGTAGTGTTTATCATTCTCATGCCTCCTTTACTTCTTTTTTCAAACCGGTTGCATATTCCATAATCAGCTCCTGAGAAAAATCGGATCGTTTAATTTCCCCCGTCAAATGCCCCTCCCACATAACATAGATTCTGTCGCACATACCGATCAGCTCCGGCAGTTCGGATGAAATCATAATAATCCCCTTGCCTTTTTGCTTAACGATTTGCGACATAAATTTATAGATTTCATACTTTGCACCGACGTCTATACCTCTCGTCGGTTCATCCAAAATCAATACGGCGGAATCTTTGAGCAACCATTTTCCCAATACGACCTTTTGCTGATTTCCGCCGCTCAAATGCGCAACCGGCGAATCGATATCGGGAGTTTTAATTTTTAATAAATCGCACTGATCGTTTATAGCTTTATTTTCAATTTTTTTATGGAGTCGAAATTTAAAAATAAATTTTTTGAGGTTCGGCAAACTGATGTTCTCCCGCACATTTCTCACAAGCACGAGTCCGTACCGCCGCCGATCTTCCGTACACATCGCGATACCGTTTTCGATGCTGTCGCTGACGTTGCGTATCACAACCTCTTTACCGTCACGCTCTATCGTACCGGAATCTATCGGATCGAAACCGCATATCGCCCGTGCGACTTCCGTTCGCCCTGCACCGACAAGACCGGCAAATCCGACGATCTCGCCTTCATCGAGATGAAAATCGATATCATAAAAGACGCCTTTCCTCGTCAAATGATTGACGGTGAGCAGCCGCCTGCCGATTTCCACCGTCTCTTTCGGATAATTATTCGAAAGCTTGCGCCCGACCATCAGCGTAATGACTTCATCGATCGATAAGTCCGAGGCGGGTTTTGAACAAACGACTTTACCGTCGCGGAATATCGTAATTTGATCGGCAATCTTAAAAATTTCATCCATTTTGTGAGAAATATAAATGATGCTTTTTCCTCTATTTTTTAATTCGATAACTTTTTTAAGAAGCATATCCGTTTCTTTTTGCGCCAGAGACGATGTCGGTTCATCCATAATCAGCACTTGCGATCCTTTTGAAATCGCCTTTATAATTTCAAGCATTTGGATATCGGATATGGATAAATTCTTCAGCTTGGTATGCACACCGTTTTCGAATTTCGTATTTTCGGTAAAATTTTCCGAAACGAGCAAGTCTTCCGTTTTTTTATAAATATACTTCCAATCGACTTGATGCAATGCATTTACCGGTAAATTGCCGAGGAATAAATTTTCCGCGATACTCATTTCGGGGACATAGGCGCATTCTTGGAAAATCATCGCAATTCCGTACCGACGGGCGTCACGGGGCGAATTGATTTCAACCGGCTTTCCGTCGATCAATATTTGTCCGCTGTCCGCTTTGTGAATCCCGTCCAAAATTTTCATCAAAGTCGATTTTCCCGCTCCGTTTTCACCGCACAGGACATGAATTTCACCTCGCCGCACGGAAAAGTTTACATCATCAAGCGCTTGTACACCGGGAAATGATTTCGATATACCTTTTACTTCAAGGAAAAATTCGCCCATCGTTTCACCTCTGCTAAATCGTCACGCTAAATTTTAGAATTGATTGTCCGCCTGAAATACAAAATATACATGGGTACAAAAAAACTGGCCATGCATATCGTTTTTGAGATACTATAAAATGATGTAATGATGATTTAAAATAGACTACACACCGCGGTTGCGCGGTTGCGCGGTTGCGCGGTTGCGCGGTTGCGCGGTTGCGCGGTTGCGC